>NZ_JBMKIF010000009.1:0-180097 GCF_049238025.1 Enterobacter cloacae complex sp. IR5458 | reverse complement strand
AGCCTATCTCTTATCTGGAGATACAGCTACTGTCTGGTGTTTCAGGGGGCTACATCAGAGATCGGTATGTTCATTTAGCAGGTCAATTTGCCAGTCGACAAACGCACGCAGGAAGTTGCCTTCACCAAACTGGATGATGCGTTCAGGGTATTGAGCACCGGGAAAATCACGACGGTTAAGCGTGTTCACAATGGGTTCCTTTTATGATTAGTCATACAGCCCGATAAGATTGGTACGATAACTTATCAAAACTTTCCGACCAGGAACCCTGTTTCGATCAATTCACGGCGTGGTTGTGACGAAAATTATAAGAATTTGTAGAACACGGACGTCGCCGTCATGGCACCGTCCGGCATCAGGGCGTAGCGCGGGATCTCACCGACCTTTTGCCAGCCGGCACGCTGATAAAACGTCTCAGCGCCGCTGCCGGTGGAGGTATCGAGTACCAGAACCGAAATATTTCTGGCGCGGGCTTCAGCCTCAAGCGCTTCCATCAGCGCCATCGCGGCCCCTTTGCGACGCGCTTTTTCATGTACCAGAAGTTTTGCCACATCGGCACGATGAGGTTGATTCTCAGGCTGGTCGGTAATCAGTTGCACCGTTCCGATAACGCCCAACTGGGGATCAACGCTGGCAAGCACAACGCGCTCATGGCGCCCTACGCTTTCAGCAATACCGAGCCAGAATGAACGGGCCTTCTCGAGGCTAAACGGCAACATGAAGCTGACGGATGCGCCGCCGGTCACGCAGTTTTCGAGGATCCCGGCCAGCGCATCAAGATGAGTGAGAATGTCGTCACGGGTGAAGTTTTGGATATGCAGTGAGGTATTCATTGTTTGTCCTTACGTTGAATACCCACACTTTGCATTTAACATTTTCTTAACGCAATCGGGTCAGTCATACGCTTTTGTTATATCACCGCCCGCGCTGCCGCTGCTGCTTCATGGCATACATTTTTGCATCGGCATCGTTGAGCCACTTTTGCAGGTCGTTACTGTTGTGATCAAATTCACTCAGCCCCCAGGAGAACGTCAGCGACCATGGGTGTAACTTGCGCGCATTGTAGTTTTCGACCTGCTCGGCGAGATACTGCATGGCAATCCACGCCCCCTGCTCATCCGTGTCGGCAAACAGCACCGCAAACTCATCGCCACCGAAACGAACCAGCAGATCCGCTTCACGGAAAGAGGTACGCATCAGTTGCGCCATGACTTTAAGCGCTTTATCCCCCTCCTCATGCCCGTAACGATCGTTAATCTCCTTGAACCGATCCAGATCCAGCCATCCGAGCGTCAACGGCTCAGCACGGCGTCGGGCAATGGAAAGCGTGAACCGCACAAGCTGATTAAAGCCGCGTCGGTTGAATAACCCGGTCAACTCATCCGTGGTCGCCGCGCTGATGGCGGCAAACTCATCCTCAGCCAGCGCGCCCAGGTCACCCAGTACGGCGAGATCGGCCGCTGAAAACTCGCGAGGAGCGTAATCAATCAGGCAGAGCGAGCCAACGCTTGCGCCGTCTCGTAAGCGCAGCGGGAAGCCCGCGTAAAAACGCACGCCGGGTTCACCGGCCACCAGCGGGTTATCCGCGAACCGGTCATCCTGACGCATATCCCCTACCACCAGCGGAGCTTCAGTGAGGATCGTATGGCCACAGAAAGAGATGTTACGCGGAACGGAACCGGGTGCCTGACCATCCGCCGATTTCACGATCAGCGAGTGCTCATCAATAAGATTGACCATCGCCAGTGGCACCTGGAAAAAACGTTTCGCCAGCCGCGTTAAGCGGTCAAACGCCGGGGAACTGTCGATCTCAAGCAGACCCGATTCGCGCAGCGAGTGAAGTCGGTCTGTTTCATTTTCAGGTGTTGCAGGTGCTTTCATAATGTCTCCTGACGTAAAGCGTTACTCAAAGCGTAGCTTAAACAGAGACATTGTCAGTGTGCGAATATCCTGTTAAGCCGCTATCTAATTCACGTCAATGCCTTATAACGATTAACGCAGCTCAGTTTCATTCCCGGCACTGGCCGCAAGTTGCCCATCCGCCAGCCGGGCGCTGGTACGATTTCGACCCGCCTTTTTTGAACGATAAAGATGATCGTCCGCCTCGGCCATCAGCTTGTTGAAGACCTCCGTCAACTGCCATGACTCCGCCTTTCCGCTTCCGAGGCCAATACTGACCGTCAGGTAAAGCGTCTGCTGACGCCAGGTGAAAGGATGGCTGGCGACGGTACTCCTGATACGTTCCGCCAGTGCATAGCCGTGTTGTTCATCGCCCGAATTGACGACCACAGCAAACTCCTCTCCCCCCATGCGGGCCACCATCCCGTCTTCGCCAACGACCTGCTGAACCTGGCGGGCAAAGGATGCCAGCACGCGGTCGCCGCACTCATGACCGTAGTTATCATTGATGCTTTTGAAGTAATCAATATCGAGCAGCATGACGGTCAGAAAACGTGGATGACGGTGCGTTTCTTCGCGTTTTAGCGCCTCGTAAAGCCCGGAACGCGAGTAGACGTGGGTCAGAAAGTCATAATCCGCCCGCAGGGATACCTGACGGATCAGGGAATTAATCGCCGCCATGCTGACGGAGACCATCACCGGGCAGATCGCCATCGTGGCAATACCAAGCCGCGCAGAAAACATCATCGGGGTCGAGAGCGGCGTCGCCACGGCGATATTAATGATGGAGTTGGCGACCAGAATGATTTCAATCGCCCCTGTAATAAACGTCAGCAGGCAGGTCGCAGGCAGCGAGTAGCGTACCGCACACCAGATAAGCGCAGGCAGCGGAAATGCGAGGCTTCCCGCTCCGCCAATCACCACCGAGGCAGCCACAGAAACAACCAGCGCGATGATCGGTAACAGTTTCTCCAGATTTATCCTGAGTTCCCGCACCGGCAAACCGAGGGTAAGTATGCAAGGCACAACGAGCACGCCAGTGGAGAATTGTTCACTAAACCAGTCGGCAAACAGCGGCCAGAAGGTATGACTGTCTATCCCCACGGACCCGAACGCACCGAGCAAGGCACACAGCAGCGCCGCAATCAGGCAGTAGTTAAACAGCCGTAATGCGTTGAGCGGATCGGGGGTTTTCTTCATCAACCGTCTGTCACGCTGAACCAGCACGGCGACAACGATGATAAAGATCATGTTAGACAGGTTTATGACCACCGAGGCCATTCCCCAGTTAGTCGTCACCGCGTCGTACATCAGCATCGCGACATAACATACCGCGTAGTAATGCAGGCGATGCAGAAACACATAACGGGCAAAGATCCCTGCCATAACGCCATTCAGCGGCCAGAACAGGGATAAGGCCTCGACCAGCCGCAATTCCGCACCCACAAAATAAAAGAGAGTGGTGAGAATAAATATCGCCGAGGCATTACGCAGCGGCGTGTCGGGTTGGAACAACCTGAAGGCGGTGAGAGCAGAACGCATTAAATATCATTCCATATGAATGCTTATGGCAAATATTGCGGTCGTCAGCATGATCGGGACTAACTTAACCTGCATCTATAACACAATTACAACAGGATCATAACTCGTCAAATTTGGCTGTTCATCTGTATCACCAGCCAGTGGTGGATCACGCTGACGATATAATGTTGTTGCTGCGCAGTCAGTTGCACGCCCTGGGGAATATTATGCCATTTTGCCAGACAGCCCCGGCAGCAGGTCGCCGTGGCATGCTGGGCGATAAATACCGGGTGACCGCGCATGGGCGTCTGTTTACCGTCGTTGGCAGGTTGCGCCGGTGCAAGGCGTTTTTTAACGAAATCCGCAGCATGCTGGTCAATGGTGTCGGGTCCTTTGTCCCAGCAGTACTGCCGTTCTTTATTGCCTAAACGAAAGCGCGAGCGAAACGTCGATCGCGCCAGGCGGGAAAAAAGCGGATCCAGATCGAACATCAGTATACGGAACGTCCCAGACGTTGGGTCAGTTTCTCCAGCACCGCCACACCGGCAAGTGAATTTCCCGTTTCATCCAGCTCCGGGCTCCAGACGGCAATCGCCATTTCATGCGGCACAATCGCCACGACCCCGCCGCCAACGCCGGATTTGGCCGGAAGCCCAACCCGCCAGGCAAACTCGCCCGCGTTTTGATACATGCCGCTGGTCGCCATCAGGGCGTTGACCTGCCGCGCCTGCAGTGGGGAAACGACGTCCTGATCGAGATGCGGCGCGTGCCCCTGGTGCGCCAGAAACAGGAACGTCTGGGCCAGCTCAACGCAGCTCATTTTCAACGCACAGTAGTGGAAGTAGTTTTGCAGTACGGTCGCCACGTCGTTATGAAAGTTGCCGAAGGATTTCATCAGCCAGGCGATGGCCGCGTTACGGGCGGAGTGCTCAAACTCCGAGCGGGCCACTACCGAATCATAGGCAAGATCGTCAACGCCCGAGAGCTGACGAACAATCTCCAGCATCCGCTGACGCGGTGCGCTGAGACGGCTTTGCAGCATATCGCAGACCACCAGCGCCCCGGCATTGATAAAAGGGTTACGCGGTTTACCCTGCTCGATTTCAAGCTGAAGCAGCGAGTTGAAAGGCTGGCCGGACGGATCTTTACCGACACGCTGCCAGATCTCGTCTTCCTCGTACTGGCGCATCGCCGCAACCAGGCTCAGCACTTTCGAAATTGACTGAATCGAAAAACGTTCAGTGGCATCCCCTGCCTGGTATCGCTGTCCGTCGATGGTACAGATCGCAATCCCCAGCTTATTCCCGCTGACCGAGGCAAGAGCCGGAATATAGTCGGCAACCTTACCCTTTCCCAATAACGGACGAACCTGCGCCAGAATCTCGTCCAGCATCTCATTATGGATGACCGCAGCCACTCTTTGCTCCTTGCCCTCAGGCTAAAACGGGCTGCGAGTATAACAGAGGCTTATGTATTGCGTCAGGCGCTAAGACGAAAACGCGAAACGGCCTGCAATAAAAGATCGGATTGCTTTTGCAGTCGCTCAGAGGCCTCTGAAGCGTCAGAAACCAGCAGATCCGTCTGGCGGGAAACCTGATTCAGCGCCTGAAGCTGACGCGTCATCTGGTGAATACTCTCCCCCTGGCTGAGCGTAGCGGTTGAGATTTCATTCAGCAAACTGCTTAAGTTACCGACCAGACCGGTGACCTGCTGCAAATTGTCTTCCATTAAATTCACCGCCCGGGATCCATCTTCAATGCCCTGCAAAGAGCGATTGATAAGTTCCTGGATGGTCTGCGTTGAGTGGCTACTCTTTCTGGCAAGCAGGCCGACTTCCCGGGCGACAACGGCAAACCCGCGTCCATGGTTACCGGCATGGGCGGCTTCAATGGCGGCGTTTAACGCCAGAATATTGGTCTGAAACGCCACGCTGTCGATCATCGCCACGATCCCGCGCATTTCAGAAGATCGCTCGACGATCGCCTGCATGGACGCATTCACGGTCGACATCATCTGGTCACCGCCTACCGCGGCCTGACGCGCTTCGTCCGCGCGCGAGCTGGCGAGTCTGGCGTAGCCGGTATTCCCTTCCACATGCGTTTCCAGCGTCGCGATATGGGTCGTGACCTCTTCCAGCTCTTTTGCCTGACGCGCCGATTGCTGATACAGCTTCTGATTCCCCTGCGCCAGGGAGCCGATATTTTCAACCATTGCGGTCGTGGCATGGCTGACCTGGGTCACCAGCTGCTGCAGACCGTGCTGCATGGTGGCGATACTGTCGCCAAGCTGCCCCGTCTCACGATTAAAACGCCTGACGGCAGGCGGCGTACCGGATAGATCTCCGGCTGCCAGCTGGTTAATATGCGCAATCAGTCGACGTAACGGCGTGATCACCCACCTGGACATGCCGAACCAGACGGCAACCGCGATGGCGAGCAGTAAAACCGGCGCAAACAGGAACAACGTCTGCAGCCTTGAAAGCTGCGTCATAAGTCCCTGACGCCCCTGCATGGCCTGCTTCTCGCTGGCCTGCTGATAACGGGCGTAGTTATCGTTGAAGTCGCTCTGAAACGCCTGGGCCGGGACAGTAAAAAAGGCATCAATGGTGTGGGTTCTGACAAGCGCTTCCGATTGCTCTTTAATGGCACCGTAGAAAAGCTGATAGCTGTTCACCAGGGCCTCATCTTCCGGCGGATTGAGTGCCCGCCAGTCTTGCCACGCCTGCTGAGAAACCGCCAGCGACGCTTGCGCCTCATCCATCAGACTGTGCCAGCTTCCTTCTGAACCGGTCTCTTTATCCTGCATAAACCAGACGCCGGAGCGGTTAAGCAGATCGCTTGCCGCCAGCAGGGAGACACGCGCCAGATCAAGCTTGCTCTGTTGCTGATACGCCAGCAGATTTTGCTGCTCGTTGCGCTGAGCGTCCTTCAGGGAGGCGTTAAGCAGAAAAGATGAGGAGAGTTGCAGTGCGGAGAAAAGGCCAATAATACAAAAGATCCCCGTCAGCAGGCCAAATTGACGTGGGATACAGCGCTGCGCAATACGACGAAAAATTTGCGTTAGGTTCATAATTTTCTTCAGTAACAAGACGTTAGACGCGTGCGAGTCTACGAAACGAAAATGACAGAACCATTGCAGAGAAATGACAGTGGCCCTCAAATTGAGGGCCACTACAAACGAATTACACTCTGTTCTTCCACACCGTCTGCACGTTACAGAATTCATGCAGGCCGAAATGGGAGAGCTCGCGGCCAAAACCACTCTTCTTCACACCGCCAAAGGCCACGCGCGCATCGCTGGCGCTGTAACCATTGATAAACACCCCACCGCACTCCAGCTCGCGAGAGAATTTATCCGCAAGCGCGGCGTCGGCGGTGAATACCGTAGCAGAGAGGCCAAAGTCGCTGTCGTTTGCCAGCGTCAGGGCGTGCTCAGCATCTTTCGCGACGGTAATAGCCGCTACCGGACCAAACAGCTCCTGGCGGAAGGCCGTCATCGACGGCGTGACGTTCGCCAGCACGGTAGGCGCGTAATAATTCCCCTCGCCGCTGATTTTCTCTCCGCCCAGCAGCAGCGTGGCCCCCTCAGCCAGGGTGGCCTGAACCTGCTGATGCAGTTCATCGCGCAGGTCAAAACGCGCCATCGGGCCAATGTAGTTCTCTTCTTCATCGGGTGTGCCCATCTTCAGGGCGGCAACGCCCGCGACGAAGCGTTGGGTAAAGATATCCGCAATACCCTCTTCAACAATGAAGCGTTTGGCGGCCGCACACACCTGCCCGGTATTCTGATAGCGACCCGCCACCGCCGCTTTCACGGCGAGATCCAGGTCAGCGTCGTTGAGCACGATGAACGGGTCAGAGCCGCCCAGCTCAAGCACGCATTTTTTCAGCGCAGCACCTGCCTGGGCACCAATTGCGGCCCCGGCACGCACGCTGCCGGTCACGGTCACCGCCGCAATGCGACGGTCGTTAATCGCCTGGCTTACGCCGTCATTGGTGGCATTAACCCAGCCAAAAACGCCTTCCGGGAAACCGGCATCCGCAAAAATCTGTGCGATAAGATCCGCCGAGCCAAGCACGTTTGGCGCGTGCTTAAGCAGATAGCTGTTACCTGCCAGCAGGATCGGCACCGCCCCGCGCAGTACCTGCCAGAGCGGGAAGTTCCACGGCATCACCGCCAGAATCGGCCCCAGCGGGCGGTATTCAATAACCGCGTTGTGGTTTTCCACCTGGGTTGGCTCTGCATTCAGCATGGCCGGTCCGTGTTCCGCATACCAGTCACACAGACCCGCAGATTTTGCCACTTCCGCCCGCGCCTGCAGAACCGGTTTGCCCATCTCCCGGGACATCATCCGGGCCATCTCTTCCGCACGATGACGCAGCGCAGCGCCGAGATCGCGCAGCTTCTGCGCCCGCCGGGCGATGCTTTCGCTCCGCCACTGACGAAAACCGGCATCCGCCCGGTCGATAGCCTGTTCAACCTCTTCCTGTGTCGCCCACGGATACGCGGCGATCGTTTCACCCGTAGCCGGGTTAACAGACAGGGCATGTGTAGCAGATGAATAAGTCATGATGTTCTCCACGCATTTCGGTTGATTAATTGTGGCTCACTCTGCTATTTCTTAGAAATGAATAATACTAACCACCTTATTCACGAAACGAGAATGCTATGGATTTAACCCAGCTTGAAATGTTTAACGCCGTCGCGCTGACGGGGAGCATCACCCAGGCGGCGCAGAAGGTGCATCGCGTTCCCTCGAACCTGACAACACGCATCCGTCAGCTGGAGGCCGATCTCGGCGTTGAGCTGTTTATTCGTGAGAACCAGCGTTTGCGGTTATCTCCCGCCGGGCATAACTTCCTGCGCTACAGCAGACAGATTCTGGCGCTGGTGGATGAAGCGCGCATGGTCGTCGCGGGGGATGAACCACAGGGGTTATTTGCTCTTGGCGCGCTGGAAAGCACCGCTGCAGTGCGCATCCCTGAATCGCTGGCGCAGTTTAACCAGCGTTATCCGCGCATCCAGTTTGCCCTCTCTACCGGCCCTTCCGGAACGATGATAGAGGGTGTACTGGAGGGAACGCTGAGCGCCGCCTTTGTTGACGGACCGCTGTCACACCCGGAACTGGAGGGGATGCCGGTCTACAGGGAAGAGATGATGCTGGTCACGCCTGCCGGGCATACGGAGGTCACACGCGCCACGCAGGTGAGCGGCAGTGACGTTTATGCCTTTCGCGCCAACTGCTCATATCGCCGACATCTGGAGAGCTGGTTTCATGCAGACGGTGCGACGCCTGGCCGCATTCACGAGATGGAGTCCTATCACGGCATGCTCGCCTGCGTCATTGCGGGCGCGGGCATCGCGCTGATGCCGCGCTCCATGCTGGAAAGTATGCCAGGACATCATCAGATTGAGGCCTGGCCGCTGGCTGAAAACTGGCGCTGGCTCACCACCTGGCTGGTGTGGCGACGGGGGGCGATGACCCGCCAGCTGGAAGCGTTTATAGCGCTGCTAAACGAACGTCTTCAACCAGCGCCTTCTCCATAAACAGGCTAAGCGGGTCGTCGACATAGGGGGCAAATGCCGGGCGCAGTTCGTACCCGCACTGTTCATACAGACGAACCGCGGCGTGTTGTTTTATCCCTGTCTCCAGCCGTACCGTGTGGCAATGACGGCTCAGGGCCTCATCTTCCAGGGCAGCCAGCAGCCTCTCTCCCAGATGCTGTCCCCGGTGGGTCGGGTCAATATAGACCCGTTTCATCTCACCGGTTCCATCCCCGTTAAGCACGATGGCTCCACAGCCAACAGCCTGAAGCTGCTGGTCACGAATGATCATCAGGATAAGCGATGCGTCGGGCAGCGCTGAAAGATCGAGCAGATGATTGCTCTCTGCGGGATAGAGTTCGCTCTGATAGCGGTCAAGGGCTGCAATCAGTGTGAGGATGTCCGGATGACGAGCGGATTCAGAGGTAATGGAATACATGGCAGGCTCCTTGCTGTTTTTATTTTAAAATAGCGCAGCTCTGCCATGGTGCTTCATAGTATTAACTTATCGCGCTGCCCGGCTAGCGCAAAAAGATACGGCCTTTCAGATACAACGTGGCCTGACCGGCGATCAACACGCGATCGCCCTTCAGTTCACAGCGCAGATCGCCGCCACGATACGACACCTGACGTGCGTTCAGTGACGTTTTTCCCAGCTTTTCGCTCCAGTAGGGGATCAGCATGCTGTGCGTGGATCCGGTAACCGGATCTTCCGGCACCCCTTCGCCCGGGCAGAAAAAGCGGCTGACGAAGTCATAGTCTTCTCCAGGCGCCGTTACGCAGACCATTTTCCCCAGCGGAACCATTGCCGCGATATCCGGCGTGAGCGCCTCCACCTGCTGCTGGCTCTCCAGCACCACGATATAGTCTCGTCCGGCGCGTACCTCTTTCGCCTTTGTGATGCCCAGCGCGGTGAACAACGCTGCCGGGGGATTATCGACGGCCTCCGTCGGCCACGCAGGGAAATTCAGCGTCAGCCAGTCGCCGCTGCGCTTGACCGTCAGCTCGCCCACGAAGCGCGTGGTAAAGTGAATTTCGGTATGCGGATAATCCAGATATTCAAAAATCACGTGTGACGCCGCGAGGGTCGCGTGTCCGCACAGGTTAATTTCGTGCAGCGTGGTAAACCAGCGCAGTTCAAACCCGTCGTCGGTTCGCACAAAAAAGGCGGTCTCAGACTGATTATGCTGCTGCGCCATTTTAAGCAGCGTCTCATCGGGCAGCCACTCCTCCAGCGGGCAAACCGCCGCCGCATTACCGCCAAACGCCCTGTCGCTGAAGGCATCCACCAGATAAAAATCAATTTCCTGCATTGTCTCTCCCTCTCTTGTTATCAGTTTTTAGCGCAGATACACCGTGCCTTTCAGGTAGCACGACGCCTGACCGCTCATCAGCACCCGTTCCCCTCTCAGTTCACAACGCACGTCACCGCCCCGCGCCGACACCTGACGGGCAAACAGGGTCGTTTTGCCCAGTGTTTCACTCCAGTAGGGGATCAGCATCGTGTGCGCGGACCCGGTGACCGGATCTTCCGGGACGGAAACGCCCGGAGAGAAGAAGCGGCTGACAAAGTCATATTCCCCCTCGCCCGGTGCCGTCACGCTAACTTTGTGCTCACCCGGTGTCATCGCAGACAGGTTCGGCATAAGGGCTTCAACCTGCTGGCGGTTTTCCAGGACGATCACCCACGCGCGCCCTTTACGGGCGTCAACGTAGTGGCGGATACCCAGCGCCGCGATCATCTCTGGCGGTGGCGTCTCTTTATGTGTCGGACACGCCGGGAAATCCAGCGTCATCCACTCTCCCTCCCGGCTGACCGTCAGGCGGCCAGATGCGGTGTCGAAGTGGATCCGCGAGTCGGGGTAATCCAGTTCATGAAACAGGACGTACGCGGCGGCCAAAGTGGCATGCCCGCAGAGATTGACTTCGGTGAGCGTTGTAAACCAGCGTAGCTCAATGCCCCCTTTGCTGCAGACGAAAAAGGCCGTTTCCGATTGATTATGCTGTTGCGCCATTTTCAGTAGCGTTTCATCGGGTAACCATTCTTTCAGCGGACAAACCGCCGCCGGATTGCCACCAAACGAAGTATCGCTGAACGCATCTACCAGATAAAAATCAATCTCCTGCATTGTCTTACCGCCTGTTTTTGTTGTGTTGTTCTTTTATATTCAATGAAAACACCCTCCCCGGCTACCGCTTTCACAAGGTAAATATTGAGATCTGCGTCACATAATGGTTGAGTTTTCGCCGTTTGACGTTTTAAGATCGTCTCCTCTTCTTTCCAGCAACGAATCTCCGACATCCCTATGACAACGAACACAGTTTCCCGCAGGGTTGCGTGGCTACGCGTGGTCACGCTGGCCATTGCCGCGTTTATTTTCAACACCACAGAGTTTGTTCCGGTTGGGCTGTTGTCTGACATTGCCGACAGTTTCCAGATGGAAACGGCTCAGGTGGGCATTATGTTGACCATCTACGCCTGGGTGGTGGCGCTGATGTCATTGCCGTTTATGCTGCTGACCAGCCAGATGGAGCGGCGCAAACTGCTGATCGGTCTCTTCGTGTTGTTCATCGCCAGCCATGTTCTGTCGTTTATGGCGTGGAATTTTACGGTGCTGGTCATGAGCAGGATTGGCATTGCATTCGCCCATGCGGTGTTCTGGTCAATCACCGCGTCGCTGGCTATACGCCTGGCCCCGGCGGGTAAACGCGCCCAGGCGCTGAGCCTGATTGCCACCGGCACCGCGCTGGCGATGGTGCTGGGTCTGCCGATTGGCCGTATCGTGGGGCAATACTTCGGCTGGCGTACGACCTTCTTCGCGATCGGCATGGGGGCACTGGTTACGCTGGTGTGTCTGATTAAGCTGCTGCCCGCGCTGCCGAGCGAACACTCTGGCTCGCTGAAAAGCCTGCCGCTGTTGATGCGTCGCCCTGCGCTGCTGAGTATCTATCTGCTTACCGTAATCGTGGTGACCGCCCATTACACGGCATACAGCTACATTGAACCGTTTGTTCAGGTGGTGGCAGGCTTTAGCGCCAATTTTGCCACCCTGTTACTGCTCATCCTCGGCGGTGCGGGCATAATCGGCAGCGTGCTGTTTGGCAAGCTGGGTAATCAGCATGCTTCCTTGCTTGTGAGCGGCGCCATTGGCCTGCTGCTCGCCTGCCTGCTGTTGCTGATGCCCGCCGCGGGCAGCGAAAACCATCTGGCGATCCTGAGCCTGTTCTGGGGCGTGGCGATCATGATCATCGGCCTTGGCATGCAGGTAAAAGTGCTGGCGCTGGCACCGGACGCGACGGACGTTGCCATGTCACTGTTCTCGGGGATATTTAATCTGGGCATCGGCGCGGGCGCGCTGGTGGGAAATCAGATTAGCCTTCATGTCTCGATGTCGGCGATTGGGTATCTGGGCGCTATTCCGGCCCTGGTCGCGCTTATCTGGTCAGTGCTCATCTTCCGCAAATGGCCGGTGGCGCTGGAGGAACAAGGTCAGCACGGGTGACGTTTGTTTGTGCCGGGTGGCGCTGCGCTTACCCGGCCTACAAGCCTGTAATAACCCAGGCCGGGTAAGGCGAAACCGCCACCCGGCAATCACCTCAGTGGTAAGTTTTAATAATCTCCAGCACGCCGTTAATAATAAACTGCACGCCCATACAGACCAGTAAGAAGCCCATCAGACGGGAAATAGCTTCGATACCGCCCTTGCCTACCCAGCGCATAATCGCACCGGAACTGCGCAGTGACCCCCACACAATGATCCCGATAATCGCAAATATCAGCGGTGGCGCAACCGTCAGGACCCAGTCCGGGAAGGTGGCGCTATCACGTACCGTAGAGGCGGAACTGATGATCATCGCGATGGTACCCGGCCCCGCCGTGCTCGGCATAGCCAGCGGCACAAAGGCAATATTTGCACTCGGTTCGCTTTCCAGCTCTTCGGATTTGCTTTTGGCCTCCGGCGACTCATGCGCTTTCTGCGCCGGGAACAGCATGCGGAAACCGATAAAGGCGACAATGAGTCCCCCGGCGATGCGCAGGCCAGGGATGGAAATCCCGAAGGTGTTCATCACCACCTGTCCCGCATAGTAAGCCACCATCATGATGGCAAACACATAGACGGAAGCCATCATTGACTGATGGTTACGCTCGGCGCTGTTCATATTCCCTGCCAGCCCGAGGAAAAGCGCAACAGTCGTTAACGGGTTTGCCAACGGCAGCAGCACCACCAGCCCAAGACTCACTGCTTTAATTAAATCCAACATAATGCATCGTCGTCCTTATCCATATTCATCCCCGCAAGTATAGGGGGAAAGTGTGACGTTAAGCCATCTGCGCAACGTAACGATTATTTTCCGTAAGTAAGGATAACCCTGAGTTATCTATATGATTTGAAAGCGTTCAAAAAAAGTTCATGAAACGTTTTAGCAATACGTGGCATCGGCTGATTCATTCAGTTGACTTATACTTGCCTGAGCAATAATATCTGCCGTGACTAAACTACTTGCCAGGGCAACCATTGTGAAAAGCACCAGTGATATCTTTAACGACGTTGTTCCGCTGGGTCGTCTTATTCATATGGTTAACCAGAAAAAAGATCGCCTGCTCAATGACTATCTGTCACCGCTGGATATCACCGCAACACAGTTCAAAGTGCTGTGTTCCATTCGCTGCGAAGTGTGTATCACGCCGGTTGAGCTGAAAAAGGTGCTCTCTGTCGATCTGGGTGCGTTAACCCGCATGCTGGATCGTCTCGTCTGCAAAGGATGGGTAGAACGAAGCCCTAACCCGAATGACAAACGCGGCGTGCTGGTCAAGCTCACCTGCGATGGCGCGGCCATGTGCGAGCAATGTCATCAATTAGTAGGACAAACACTGCATCAGGAACTAACAAAAAACTTAACGGCAGATGAAGTGGCAACCCTTGAGCTTTTGCTGAAGAAAATACTGCCGTAAACAGAAAAGAGGTATGACGATGTCCAGACGCAATACTGACGCTATCACCATTCATAGCATTTTGGACTGGATCGAAGATAACCTGGAATCGCCGCTCTCCCTTGAAAAAGTGTCAGAGCGTTCAGGTTACTCCAAATGGCACCTGCAACGGATGTTCAAAAAAGAGACCGGCCATTCACTAGGTCAATATATTCGCAGTCGCAAGCTGACGGAAATTGCCCAGAAACTGAAAGAAAGCAATGAGCCGATCCTTTATCTGGCAGAGCGTTACGGATTTGAATCACAGCAAACCCTGACGCGTACGTTTAAGAACTATTTTGACGTGCCGCCTCATAAGTACCGAATCACCAGCGTACCCGGAGAATCCCGATACCTGTATCCGTTAAAACATTGTAGTTAATCATCGCCTGTAAAAGACGTAACCGAGGAAATCATGAAAGTTATCGCCTCCGCCGCCCTCGCCTTGCTGGTGCTGTTTTCCAGCCAGACCTTCGCGGAGCAAACCCCAGGTGCAACGCAGCAAAATAATCGTGGCACGATGATTTTGCCGTCAGCACATGACCAGTCACCCTATGATTTCAACCACATGGGGACTGGTAGCGACAAATCCGACGAATTAGGCGTGCCTTATTATAATCAGCACGGCTTCTGATTCGTTTTTGCCCCGCCACTGCGGGGCTTTTTTATGCTCTAGCCTCTGACGCGCGCCGCCCGCCGTACCCGCAAGCCAAACACGTTGATATACAGCCCCGCCATAATCAGCACGGCCCCCAGCAACTGCTGCGCGCTCAGCGTTTCATCCAGCAATAGCGCCGCACTGGCGAGCCCAACCACCGGCACCAGCAGAGACAGGGGCGCCACGCGCCAGGTTTCATAACGCCCCAGCAGCGAACCCCAGATCCCATAGCCCACAATCGTGGCGACAAAGGCCAGATAAATCAGAGAAAGGATCGTGGTCAAATCGATATCGACCAGGCTTCTCAGCATCACATCCGGACCATCCAGAATAAACGACGCCGCCAGAAACGGGATGACCGGAATTAACGCGCTCCAGACCACCAGCGACATCACCTGCGGCCGCGCCGCGTGCTGCATAATCAGCTTGTTGAAGATATTCCCGCACGCCCAGCTCAGCCCCGCTGCCAGCGTAAGCATAAAGCCCAGCAGCGCCACATCCTGACCATTCAGGCTGGCTTCAATCAGCACCAGTACGCCAACCACCGCCAGCGTAATCCCCGCCAGCTGTTTGCCCTGCAAACGTTCGCCAAATACGAACGCACCGAGAATGATGGTAAAGAACGCCTGCGCCTGCAAAACCAGCGAGGCAAGACCGGCAGGCATACCAAACTTGATGGCGCAGAAGAGAAACGCGAACTGGCCAAAGCTGATGGTCAGGCCATAGCCCAGCAGTAATTTGAACGGGATTTTTGGACGCGCAACAAAAAAGATCGCCGGGAATGCTACTAACATGAAACGCAAACCGGCCAGCATAAGCGGGGGCATATTGTGCAATCCCAGCTTAATGACGACAAAATTGAGCCCCCATACTACGACCACCAGCAACGCCAGCAGTCCGTCTTTACGCGTCATACCCTGCCCCTGAATTATTAATAATTTGTTAACACTTCAAGGTAACAGAAAAAAGGACGCTGCGAGAAGATCATTAATTCTGGCAGGCAGCTGAAGCACTTACGGATAAACCAGGTGCTATACAAGCCCCTTATGTCATGGTAATCCTGTTAACACACCTCTAATAAAAGCATAAGCAACTGTCGGGCAGAAATATGAAACCATCTCTCAGGCGCTCAACCGCAGCGCTGCTGGCATCGTCATTGTTGTTAACCATCGGTCGGGGAGCGACGCTGCCGTTCATGACCATTTATCTCACGCGCGTCTACAACATGAGCGTCGAGAATATTGGTTATGCCCTGACGATTGCGCTGACCATCGGCGTGGTGTTCAGCCTGGGATTTGGCATTCTGGCGGATAAGTTTGATAAAAAACGCTACATGCTGATTGCGATCGTGGCGTTTATTGCCGGATTTGTCGCGATCCCGCTGGTGGATAACGTCACGCTGGTGGTGCTGTTCTTTTCCCTGATCAACTGCGCCTACTCCGTATTTTCGACGGTGCTGAAAGCCTGGTTCTCCGACGTGCTCACATCAAGCCAAAAAGCGCGTGTTTTCTCGCTCAACTATAGCTTCCTGAACATTGGCTGGACGGTCGGCCCGCCCATCGGCACCCTGCTGGTGATGTACAGCTTACAGCTGCCCTTCTGGCTGGCCGCTTTTTGCGCCGCGCTGCCGCTCGCGTTTATCCATTTCTTTGTGCAAAAAAGCGTCGCGCTGGATACCGCCGAGGAAAAAATGCCCTGGCAGCCGTCGGTGTTGCTGAAAGACCGCGCCCTGTTCTGGTTCACCCTCTCCGGCCTGCTCGCGTCGTACGTGGGCGGATCGTTCGCCAGCTGCATTTCGCAGTATGTTCTGGCCGCCCACGCCGACAGCGATTTCGCGCAGAAGGTCGTCGCCGTGGTGCTGCCCGTTAACGCCGCCGTGGTGGTGACGCTGCAATACGCGCTTGGGCGCAAGATTTCCGCCAGCAATATTCGCCCCCTGATGACCGCCGCGACGCTGTTTTTTATCGTGGGGCTGGGTGGCTTTATGCTCTCCGGGGAGAATCTGATTTACTGGGGTATCGCCGCCGCGATCTTTACGCTGGGTGAGATTATTTATGCGCCCGGTGAATACATGCTGATCGACAACATCGCCCCGCCGGGGATGAAGGCAAGCTATTTCTCCGCACAGGCGCTGGGCTGGCTGGGCGCGGCCGCAAACCCGATGATCACCGGGATTATCCTGACCAACCTGCCGCACTGGTCGCTGTTTGTGATTATGATGGTCGCCATCGTCATTGCGTGGCTGATGATTTTGCGTGGGATGAGCGTGAAGGCGTGGTGCGAGTCACCCAAGGTAGCGTAGCAACGTGTAGGCCGGGTAAGGCGTAGCCGCCACCCGGCAATAAAGCATCAATGGTGCAACATTTCTTCTACCACCTGCTCTTTGTACATCTCATTCGGATAATAGGTCGGCCAGTTATCCATCTCTTTCAGCAGCGCCTCGTGGGAGGTGTTGCCCATAAAAATATGGAAGTGCGAGGACGCTTTCGGCCCGATGGTATGGTCGCTGAACTGCACAAACTTCGGCGCCGTGCTGCTGGCATCCTGACACTCAAACAGATAGCGAACGCCTTTTTTGTCTGACGCATAGGTCAGAATTTTGTAGCCGCTGTAATTATAATGGCAACGGCTAACCGCTTTGCCCTTGTGGAACTCCATCACGTTATTTTCAATGCCAATGGCATCCACGTCCGTCGCATAGCCTTTACGATAATAGGCTTTCACCTCGTCGAAGGTTTTGCTTTTATCCTTCTGCGCTTTCTGTTTGAAGACCGGATCCAGCGATCCATCCAGCAGGAAAGGATAAACGGACTGCCAGGTACCGTCCCAGTCAGACAGCGCTCTGTCCTTCACGTCTTTATCCTCAAACACGCCGTTCGCCGCTTTCTGCTCCGCTTCGGTCATCTGATGACCGTGCGAGTGCGCTAACAGCTGGCCGCTGACCAGCAGCGCCCCCAGAGTCATGATCCATTTACCAAAATGTGCAGCCAAAATAACACCCTCATTCCGTTTAATAAGAATGAGAATGTTATATTATAACATATCAAATCGCAACCAGCCCGCGAACGCCCTCCTGCGCCATGTTTTCCCCCCGTCCACGCTGGATAATGGTGCCGCGCGACATCAGGAGATAGCTGTCGGCCAGCTCAGCGGCAAAGTCGTAAAACTGCTCGACCAGCAGGATCGCCATATCGCCTCTGTTCGCCAGCGTGCGGATCACCTGGCCAATCTCTTTTATCACCGAAGGCTGAATGCCTTCCGTCGGTTCATCCAGAATCAGCAGCTGCGGGCGGCTTGCCAGCGCACGGCCAATCGCCAGTTGCTGCTGTTGTCCGCCGGAGAGATCGCCACCGCGGCGGTGCTTCATCTCTTTGAGCACCGGGAAAAGCTGCCAGATCTCCTCCGGTACCTGCTTCGCCTCGTGGGCGGAAAAGCGCGACAGCCCCAGCAGAAGATTTTCTTCCACGGTCAGGCGCGGAAAAATCTCGCGTCCCTGCGGGACATACGCCACGCCAGACTGTACCCGCTGGTGCGGTTTGCTGTGGGTGATCGTCTTACCCTGCCAGATGACCTCCCCGGTTTTCGCCGGGATCAGCCCCATCAGACACTTCAGCAACGTCGTTTTCCCGACGCCGTTGCGCCCCAGCAGGCAGGTGACTTCTCCGGTGACGGCCTCAAAACTGACGCCGCGCAGGATATGGCTGCCACCGTAATACTGATTCAGTTCGTTAACCTGTAACATCTTCTCTCCTTAGCGCCCCAGATAGACCTCAATCACCTGCTCGTTGGCCTGCACCTCGCGAAGCGAGCCTTCGGCCAGCACGCGCCCCTGATGCAATACCGTCACGTGGTCGGCAATGGTTTCGACAAAGCCCATGTCGTGCTCCACTACCATCAGGGAGTGCTTACCCGCCAGGGTTTTGAACAACTCGGCGGTGTATTCCGTCTCTGCGTCGGTCATCCCGGCGGCGGGTTCGTCCAGCAGCAACAGATGCGGATCCTGGACCAGCAGCATACCTATCTCCAGAAACTGCTTTTGACCGTGCGACAGCAGCCCGGCGCGGCGATCGCGTTCGTTGCCAAGACGCAGTAAAACCAGCATCTCATCAATGCGATCGCGTTGTTCACCATTGAGTTTTGCCCGCAGGCTCGCCCAGACGGATTTATCGGTTTTCATGGCGATCTCAAGGTTTTCCCACACCGTCAACGCCTCAAAGACCGTGGGTTTCTGGAACTTTCGCCCAATCCCCTGACGGGCAATGGCCGCAGGCTCCAGCGCGGTCAGGTCGATCGATTGATCGTAAATAGCCCTCCCGCTTTTTGGTCGCGTTTTGCCGGTGATCACATCCATCAACGTGGTTTTACCGGCTCCGTTGGGGCCAATCACGCAGCGCAACTCGCCCACGCCGATATTCAGCGAGAGATCGGTCAGCGCCTGGAAACCGTCGAAATTGACGTTAATGGCCTCAAGCTGAAGCACCGGATCCGTCTGGTCACGGTAGCGGTCGCCGGGCAACTGGCGGGTAAATAATCCTTCCGTTGGCTGCATTATTTCTCTCCCTTACGAAACAGACCGTAGACACCGCGTGGTAAGAACAGCGTGACGGCGATAAAAATCAGCCCCAGGAACAGCTGCCAGTACTCCGGCATGGCGACGGTGAAAAAGCTCTTCGCCCCGTTCACCAGCGCCGCGCCAATTACCGGCCCCACCAGCGTGCCGCGCCCGCCCAGCGCCACCCAGATGGCGGCTTCTATCGAGTTCGTCGGCGACATTTCACCGGGGTTGATAATGCCCACCTGCGGGACATAGAGCGCCCCCGCCAGGCCACACAGCACCGCGGAGAGCGTCCAGACCAGCAGTTTGAACCCGCGCGGGTCGTAACCACAGAACGTCAGACGGTTTTCTGCGTCACGAACGGCGGTCAGGATTCGGCCAAATTTGCTTTTTGCCAGCGCAAATCCCGTCCCCAACGCCAGGAGCAGCAACAGTACGGTCGCCAGAAACAGTGCAATACGCGTGGAGGTTTCCGTCACCGAAAATCCGAGCAGCGTGGTAAAGCCGGTGAAACCGTTATTGCCGCCAAAACCGGTCTCGTTGCGAAAGAACAGCAACATCCCGGCATAGGTCAGCGCCTGGGTCATAATCGAGAAATAGACCCCTTTGATCTTCGAGCGGAAGGCAAACCAGCCAAACACCAGCGCCAGCAGCCCCGGCACCATGACAATCAGCACCAGCGCCCAGGCGAAGTGTTGGGTGCCCCACCAGAACCACGGCAGCTCACTCCAGGAGAGAAATGACATAAACGCGGGCAGACCGTCACCCGCCGCCTGGCGCATCAGATACATGCCCATCGCATAACCGCCGAGTGCGAAAAAGATACCGTGCCCAAGAGACAGCATACCGGCATAGCCCCACACCAGATCGAGCGCCACCGCAACGGTGGCATAGCAGAGGATCTTGCCCGTCAGCGTCAGCATCCAGGTCGATAACGCCAGCGGATGCGTTGCAGGCAGTAAGGCGAAAAACGGTAATATCAGCAGACACGCCACCAGCAGGCTGCCTGCGATCTGCGTTGTGCGTGGCGCTTTGCGCGCCAGCGTTAAGGTAAGCGGCTGGCTCATCAGTCAATAACCCTCCCTTTCAGCGCAAATAACCCCTGAGGACGCTTCTGAATAAACAGCACGATCGCCACCAGAATCACGATCTTGCCCAGCACCGCGCCCATCTGTGGTTCAAGGATTTTATTGAAAATGCCCAGACCAAAGGCCGCGGCCACGCTCCCTGCCAGCTGGCCCACGCCACCGAGCACCACCACCAGGAACGAGTCGATGATGTATCCCTGGCCCAGCTCCGGTCCGACGTTACCCAACTGGGATAATGCCACGCCGCCTAACCCGGCAATGCCGGAGCCCAGCCCGAATGCGAGCATATCGACACGCCCTGTCGGCACCCCACAGCAGGCAGCCATGCTGCGGTTTTGCGTCACCGCGCGCACGTTTAGCCCCAGACGGGTTTTATTCAGAATCAGCCAGGTAAAGAACAGTACCAGCAGCACAAAACCCAGCACCACAATACGGTTCCACGGCAGCGTCAGGTTGGCGAAAACCTGTACCCCGCCGGAAAGCCATGCCGGGTTCGCCACCTCCAGGTTCTGGGCGCCAAACGTCATGCGCACCAGCTGGATAAGCATCAGGCTGATGCCCCACGTTGCCAGCAGCGTTTCCAGCGGACGACCGTACAGATGACGGATCACGGTGCGCTCCAGCACCATTCCGATTGCCGCCGTCAGGCAGAACGCGACCGGTAAGGCGATAACCGGATAGAGCGCCAGCCACTGTGGCGCGAGGCTGGTCATGGCCTGCTGCACCATCCAGGTGGCATACGCGCCCAGCATCAGCATTTCACCGTGCGCCATATTGATGACGCCCAGCAGGCCGTAGGTGATAGCCAGCCCCAGCGCAGCCAGCAGCAGCACCGAACCGAGGGAAAGCCCCATAAACGCCTGACCCAGCAGATCGCCCCACATCAGGCGGTGCGTAATCTGGTTAAGGCTCTCTTCGGCAGCGGCGCGAACGCCGGCGTCCGGCTCGGTCTGCGCCTGGGTATACGGGGTGAGTCGGGACACCACGTCCGGATCGTCGGACTGGCCTAACAGTTCAGCAGCGTGGCGACGCACCTCCGCCTGCGGGCTTGCCAGCTGGAGATTCGCCACCGCCAGCAGCAGCGTCTGACGCGCTACCGCATCCGTTTCACGGTTTACCCGATTTTCCAGAAAAGCGAGCATCGCAGGTTGCGCATCTCGCTGCAGTTGACGGGCCGCCGCCCGCCTTTCCGTGACACTGTCACTGACCAGCTGATGCGTAGCGATAGCCGTGGCAGCAAGTACGCGCAGTCGGTTCGTCAGCCGTACCGCTTTGGTCTGCCCTTCAGTCGCCTTTGCTTCACCGAGGGGAACCATTCCGCCATTACGCTGCGCAAAAGCGTGCTTTTGGCTGTCGGTATACAGGTTTTCCTTTTGCAACGCCTGAAGCAGCGGCAGCCTGGCGGCATCCGGCGCGGCGGCCCACTGCGTCAGTAATTCCGCCTGCTGGGTGCGGCTGGCAGCAACGAAACGATCGGCATCCGATGCCTGCGCCATCCCTGGCAGCAGTCCGGTAAGCCATATAAGAGCGACGATCGTGCGCATGACGTTCATGGCTTGTCTCCCTGAGGTGATGGCTTAGTTGCTGGCGGTTTTCATCGGCTGGTCGGGCTTTTTGTCATTCCCGGCGATGAACGGACTCCACGGTTGTGCGCGGACCGGCTGTTCCGTCTGCCACACCACGTTGAACTGGCCGTTGCCTTCAATTTCACCGATCATGACCGGCTTATGCAGATGATGGTTGGTGGCATCCATGGTGAGCGTAAAGCCGGAAGGCGCTTTAAACGATTGGCCGGCCATTGCGGCACGCACTTTATCTACGTCGGTCGTGCCCGCTTTTTCCACCGCCTGCGCCCACATATGGATCCCTACGTAAGTGGCTTCCATTGGGTCGTTGGTGACGACAGTGTCGGCATTCGGCAATTTGTGTGCTTTCGCATAGGCTTTGTAATCCGCCACGAAGGCCTGGTTAGTTGGGTTGTCCACGGACTCAAAATAGTTCCACGCCGCCAGGTTACCCACCAGCGGTTTGGTGTCGATACCGCGCAGCTCTTCTTCACCGACGGAGAACGCCACTACCGGCACGTCGGTTGCTTTCAGCCCCTGGTTTGCCAGCTCTTTATAGAACGGCACGTTGGAATCGCCATTGATGGTCGAGACTACGGCAGTTTTGCCGCCTGCGGAGAATTTCTTGATGTTGGCGACAATCGTCTGGTAGTCGCTATGACCAAATGGGGTGTAAACCTCTTCGATGTCCTTATCCTCAACGCCTTTCGAATGCAGGAACGCACGCAGGATCTTGTTGGTGGTGCGCGGGTAGACGTAGTCGGTGCCCAAGAGGAAGAAGCGTTTCGCCGCGCCGCCGTCTTCGCTCATCAGGTATTCCACCGCCGGGATGGCCTGCTGGTTCGGTGCGGCACCGGTATAAAAGACGTTGGGTGACATTTCTTCACCCTCATACTGCACCGGATAGAACAGCAGGCCGTTCAGTTCCTCAAAGACAGGCAGCACCGATTTACGCGAAACGGAGGTCCAGCAGCCAAACACCACCGCGACTTTATCCTGGCTCAGCAGCTGACGCGCTTTCTCGGCAAACAGCGGCCAGTTTGAAGCGGGATCCACCACCACCGGCTCCAGTTTTTTCCCCAGTACGCCCCCTTTGGCGTTGATCTCGTCAATGGTCATCAGCGCGACATCTTTAAGCGGGGTTTCGGAGATGGCCATCGTGCCGGACAAAGAATGCATGATCCCCACTTTGATGGTATCGGCCGCCTGCACACCAAAACTCATTCCCATCGCCACGACGGACGCGGATAACGCAAAGGCTTTTAATAAGGTACGACGCTGCATATTTTCACTCCTGAAAAAGAACGCTGTGCAAAAACGTCCGTTACGGCATGGACGCGGAAAAAAATGTGTCAGCGAAGCAGGAGCAAAAAGGATGCCAGAATGAACATTGCGCTATGGCGGGGGATTGAACGCGGGATGTAAAGAGAACGACTCAGAATGGCACAGCGCTGCACTTTTATAATGCAGCGCTGGGGCGGTGTTTTTACCAGACTTCACTGGCGATCTGTGTCACCAGACGGACTTTGTCCCACTGCTGAGTTTCACTCAGGCTGTTGCCCTCTTCGGTCGAGGCAAAGCCGCACTGCGGGCTGAGGCAGATCTGCTCTTTGGCCACGTATTTTGCCGCCTCTTCCAGACGGGCTTTAACCCCTTCCGGGTTCTCCAGCTCTCCGTTTTTGGTGGTTATCAGCCCCAGCACCACCTGCTGCTTGCCCGGGCGAATAAAGCGCAGTGGCGCAAAATCACCGCTGCGGTCGTTATCATATTCCAGGAAGAAGGCATCTACGTTCACCGTACCGAACAGCACTTCCGCCACCGGCTCGTATCCCCCTTCCGAAATCCAGGTTGAACGGAAGTTGCCGCGGCAGACATGCAGCCCGATGGTCAGATCGTCCGGTTTACCTTCCAGCGCCTTGTTCAGCACGCGGGCGTAGATCTGCGCCAGCTCATCGGCATCATCGCCGCGCTCGCGGATCTGACGACGCTGATCGTCCGAACAGAGGTAGGCCCAGACGGTGTCGTCAAGTTGCAGGTAACGGCAGCCTGCATCATAGAAGGCCCGGATAGCGTCGCGCCAGGTGGTCGCCAGATCGTCAAAATAGTCGTTCAGGTCCGGGTAAACCGTCGCGTCGATATCTTTGCGGCCGCCGCGGAAATGAAGCACGCTTGGGCTGGGAATGGTCATCTTCGGCTGCGCATTACCGCTGATGCTTTTCAGATAGCGGAAATCGTCCAGCATCGGATGATCGCCAAAGCCCAGCTTGCCGGTGACGCGCACGCCGTGGGCTTTGGTCTGTACCCCGTTGAACTGAATACCCTGCTGCGAATCGTAACGCTCAACCCCCTGCAGGCCATCGAAGAAATCGAAGTGCCACCAGGCACGGCGAAATTCACCGTCGGTCACCACATGCAGACCGCACGCACACTGCTGCTCGACGACGTGGCGAATGGCATCGTCCTCCACCGCGCGAAGCTGTCCGGCATCTATCTCACCGCTGGCGAACTTCAGGCGGGCCTGTTTAATGGCATCAGGACGTAAAAAACTGCCTACTACATCGGCGCGGTATGGGGCGTGCTGTCGTTGCATGGAAATCTCCTCTGTCTGACGGTAATAATTGCCGGCAGTGATAATTCATTATTTGAATATTTAGACTTCTGGATGTCTAAATGTCCAAAAAAGATGTCATACCTCACCGGCTCCGGCAAACGAGAAAATTTCACGGGTGTTGAAAAAAATTCATCTTCACAGGGCGGAAACGGATCCCTGACTGGCAAACGCGTAGCGTTCATCTTCCCAGCCGGTGATACCGCCCAGCATGATTTTGACCGGCAACCCGAGTCGCGCCAGCTTCAGCGCAGCCCTGTCCGCGCCGTTACAGTGCGGCCCCGCACAGTAAACGACAAACAGCGTGCCGTCCGGCCACCGGGCCATGCGTTCAGCAGTAATCTGGCTCCACGGCATGTGCAGTGCCCCGGGGACATGACGACGTGCGAATTGTTCCGCACTCCCTACCACATGCAGCAGCACGAAGTCCTGCTCATGACTGGCGATGGCATGATGCACATCGGCACAGTCGGTTTCGACACTCAGGCGACGCAGAAAATGGGTAACGGCTTCCTGCGGCTCGGCAGCCGGAAATTCAGTAACATAGCTCATGATCCTTCCTCATCTTTGGCGTTTGTGTTAACACTACTCTATCCACAAATTCAGCCCATGAATGCGCTTGCTTATGCCAGAAAACAGCAAAAAGATGACAAACTTAAGACAGGTTACCCGCCCTCAGGTGGTGGTGCTGGCGTATGACGGCCTGTGTACCTTTGAGTTTGGCGTGGCGGTTGAGATTTTTGGCCTGCCACGTCCTGAGCTGGGCGACGCCTGGTATCGCTTTGCTGTGGCAGGTGTGGATAGCGGAGAATTGCGGGCGACGGGCGGGATCCGCATGGTGACTGATGGTGATTTGAGCCTGCTTGAGTCTGCGGATCTGATCGTGGTTCCCGGCTGGCGGGGGCTGGACGCGCCGGTTCCCAGGGCACTGTGCGACGCATTGCGCCAGGCCAGCGCTCGTGGATGCCAGCTGCTGTCCATCTGCTCGGGTGTGTTTGTGCTGGCCGCAACGGGACTGTTGAACGGGCGCAAAGCCACAACCCACTGGCGCTACATTGAGGCGCTTAAAGCCCGCTACCCTGACATCGACGTGGTTGAAGACGTACTCTATCAGGACGAGGGGGATATTCTGACTTCTGCTGGTAGCGCGGCGGGCATCGATCTCTGTCTGCACGTCGTCCGCCGGGATTATGGCATGGAAACCGCCAACAGCGTGGCGCGTCGGCTGGTTATTCCTCCCCACCGGGATGGTTCGCAGCCGCAACAGCTGAGCCGCCCGGTGGCACAGCTACGGGAGAGCCAGCGTCTGGGGCAGCTGTTTGATTTCCTGCACAACCATCTCGTTGAACCGCACAGCGTCGACTCGCTGGCGCGTCGGGTGGGCATGAGCCAGCGTACCTTCCTTCGTCGCTTCGAGGCGGCAACGGGAACGACACCGTCGCGCTGGCTGATCAATGAGCGTCTGTTGAGAGCAAAAGATTACCTGGAAAGCAGTCGGATGAGCATCGACAGCATCGCTGAACAGACCGGTTTTGGACAGGCGGCGACGTTGCGCCACCACTTTCGTCAGCAATTTGCCCTTTCGCCGGCCCAGTACCGCAAGCAATTTTCGCGTCCAGGTCCTGCCCGCTGAGGGATCCCCACAACATAATACCGACACAGACGCCCCTCTCCCTGAGGGAGAGGGCTGGGATGAGGGGCACATACGCGAAATGGCAAAAAAAAACCGCCATTATCTGGCGGTAAATGCTTGCATGGATAGATTTGTATTTTGGTCTCTACGTCCCCGACGCTCCATGGTCGGGCTGCGGATCCCTTACAAACTAACACTGATTAACTTAACGAAAGCTAAACAGCTCTATTAACTCGCTTTCGTGTTGATTTGCAAATAACGCATCAGACCCTGTTCGGCGCTCTGTTTTGCTTCATCATTAATCGCTTCGAGATAAAATGAACGCGAAACACCATAGGGGGCTTTTTCAGAAGGATACACCGCAAACTGGAATACTTTTCCTCTTGCCTGATGCAGGCAATCTAATTCCCAGCGCTGATCGTCTACTTGTTTGCTATTGCAGGCTACACGCCCGTAATCGCTGGTTAAATATGAACCAACACGGGTTTCTGCGGACTGAATATATTCTGGTTCGTCATTCCCGATATAGCGAACCCCTGCCGTAGCACCCACAGCAGCCACGAGGAGCGCAAACGCGATTATTTTTTTCATTTATTAAGACTCATTCCTTAGCCAGAGAATCCCTATTATATAGGATTATCCCTAATTCAAACGCCTGTTTATGGTCCAGAAGTGGTAGTTGACAGTGCTTTAGGCGCATTTAGGATATTTCTTAAAAACAATTCTGAGCCAACACTATTTGACATTTTCTTTGCCGTACTTTGAATTATTGAATAATAACACTAAGAAATAATCGCCATGATTATCCCCGCAACGTCACTCAGCGGTGAAACCATGATTAAAAAAGGGTTATCTCTCGTCATGCTTATTTGTGCGCTGTTTTCAGGGCAGCTTATAGCCGGGCACAAAGGGCATGAATATGTATGGGTAAAGAATGTGGGGCATCAGCTGCGGCACGAGGCCGACAGCGATGAATTACGCAGCGCAGCGGAAGAGTCAGCGGAGGGTTTGCGCGAACACCACCTGTGGCAGAAATCGCGCAAACCGGAGACGCACGTAAGGTAGTTAGCTCCCCTTACGTTTTGGCAGGGTTTTCATCAGATCGTCAGGACTGACGGAAGCGACAATGCTGCCCGGCTGCGGCATTTTGAAAATATGGTTTTTCATCTTGCCAATAACATGCATTTCGCAGGGACGGCAGTCAAACTTCAGGGTAAGGACTTCATCAACGTTGACCAGCTGCATGGGCGTCGCTTTCCAGCTCTTAATATTGCCTTTTGCCTGTTTCGGGCACAGATTGAAGGCGAAGCGGAGACAGTGCTTGGTGATCATCACCGGCACGTCGCCCTTCTCTTCATGCGCTTCATAGGCCGCGTCGATCAGCTGCACACCGTGGCGATGATAGAATTCACGCGCCTTATGGTTGTAGACGTTCGCCAGGAAAGATAAATGCGTATCCGGGTATACCGGGGCCGGAACAACTTCCGCTTTACGGCTACCGCGTGGATACTGGGCCAGACGCGCTTCATCCAGCAGCTCTGCCGTTTCACGGCGGAACTGGTTAAGCAGGCTGTTCGGCACAAACAGCGCGTCCGGCAGGTTAACCTCGATAGCGCGCGCGTAGTAAATCGTCTGCCCCAGCTTCGCCACGCCCTCCTTCAGGCTGTTAAGCGCTTTTTCCGCGTTGTTTGCCACCTCGAACAGGCCATCCAGCGTATGCGTCACGCTGATACCGTCTTCACAGGTCATGGTCAGAATCAGCTGTTCTTCCCAGCCGCCAAGCTCGATATCCACCGCGATACGACGCTCGCTGGAGGTTTTCAGCAGCGCCTGCTGCCAGTTATGATCGAGATTACGGTTAAGTGGCGCGTTCGGACGCGCCTTGTAGAGATCGGCAGGCATTTCATTCGGCCATACGCGATAGCGATTTTCACCGGTTTTTTCGACCGTATTAGCCCTGAAGCCCACCACTTCACGCTTAATCATCACGTTCAGGCCATCGCCATTCGCCAGCGGCTCCGTCACTTCAACATCAAGATGATCTTTCGCCACCTTCAGCACTTCACCGACCGGTAAACCGATGAACTTCGGTGAGTCGAACGCGCCGATATCGCCTTTACGGGCGTTCACGAAATAGTCCGTGCTGCCGCGGTGGAAGGTTTTTTCCGTCGACGGAATAAAGAAATGCTCGGTACGACCTGCCGACGCGCGCGCCAGATCGCCGCGGTCTTCGATGATGGCGTCCAGCATCTGACGGTAGTGCGCGGTGATGTTCTTCACATAGCTCATGTCTTTATAACGCCCTTCAATCTTGAAGGAACGGACGCCCGCATCAATCAGCGCGCCCAGGTTGGCGGTCTGATCGTTATCCTTCATGGAGAGGAGGTGTTTTTCGAACGCCACTACGCGGCCCTGATCGTCTTTCAGGGTATACGGCAGACGGCAGGCCTGCGAACAGTCGCCACGGTTGGCGCTACGGCCCGTCTGGGCGTGGGAAATGTTGCACTGACCGGAATAGGCCACGCACAGCGCGCCGTGGATAAAGAACTCGATCGTCGCGTCTGTCGCCTGGTGGATATCACGGATCTGATTCAGGTTCAGCTCACGGGCCAGAACGATCTGCGAAAAGCCGACGTCGGAGAGGAACTTCGCCTTCTCCACCGTGCGGATATCACACTGGGTACTGGCGTGCAGTTCAATCGGCGGAATATCCAGCTCCAGAACCCCCATGTCCTGAACAATCAGGGCATCGACGCCGGTCTGATAGAGATCGGCGATCAGTCGTTGCGCAGGCTCCAGCTCATCATCATGAAGAATGGTGTTCAGGGTCACGAACACTTTCGCCCCGAAACGGTGGGCGAACGGCACCAGGTCGGCAATATCGCGCAGGCTGTTGCTGGCGTTATGGCGGGCACCAAAGCCAGGGCCGCCAATGTAGACGGCGTCCGCGCCGTGAAGGATCGCTTCGCGGGCAATGGCGGCGTCACGGGCCGGGCTTAAAAGTTCAAGATGATGGGATTGCAGGCGCATACTTCGTCGTTATCCGTTATGGTCAAAATGGCGGCTATTGTAGTCAGAAGTCTACGACAGCGAAACAGTTTTGCGTAGCCTCAGCGGGGATAATGGATCAGAGAGTGAAAATGCACCGGCCGGTCGCTGCTGTTGCGGTAGGCATGCGGTTTATCACCGGCAAAACGGACGCCCGAGTCGGCATAAACCGTCTGCCATTCGCCGTCGATTTTCATCTCCAGCTCTCCGCTAATGACCACCACATGTTCAATCACGCCCGCCTCATGGGGCGTGGATTCGCTCAGGGCACCCGCCGCCAGCGTAATAGAGAAATGATCGAACCTCAGGGTCTCATCCCACGGAAAGAGCGGTTTGACGACCATCGCCTGCTGCTGCGGATCAAACACAGCCTGCCTGTCTGCCTCTGGCGTGATGAACGCGGAAAACGGAACGTTCAGCCCGGTGGCGATTTTCCACAGGGTCGATACCGTCGGGCTGGATTCATTGCGCTCAATTTGGCCGAGCATCGCTTTCGACACGCCGGCCTCGTCCGCCAGCTTTGACAGGCTCCAGCCACGTGCCTGACGCAGTGTTTTCAGTGTTGCTGCAAGATGTTGTGTGATGTCCATGTTCCCTCCTGGTGCCGATGATCATACCACTTGTACGCTATAACGCACAGTGCTACCGTAATACGGACGTTATAACGCACAACGGAGTTGCCATGCGCCCTTCCTCTCATCTTATTCCAGTCACACTGGCTGGATTTGTCGCCGTCCTGGTGGGTTATGCCAGTTCGGCCGCCATTATCTGGCAAGCCGCCGCCGCGGCAGGTGCCAGCGCGCAGCAAATCGCGGGCTGGATGACCGCGCTGGGGATTGGGATGGGGGTCAGCACGCTGGCGCTCTCCTGGTGGTTTAAAGCGCCGGTACTGACGGCCTGGTCAACCCCCGGGGCCGCCCTGCTCGCCACCAGCCTGCAAGGGGTGACGCTGTCTGAAACTATCGGTGTGTTTATCTTCGCTAACGCGCTTATTTTACTCTGCGGTATTACGGGGCTTTTCGCTCGTCTGATGACGCTGATCCCCCATTCGCTCGCGGCCGCCATGCTGGCAGGCGTGCTTCTGCAGTTTGGCCTGCTCGCGTTTGCACATCTTGACGGCCACTTTCTGCTGTGCGGTAGCATGATTGCCGCGTGGCTGCTGGCAAAAGCGCTGGCGCCGCGCTATGCCATCGTGGTTACGCTGCTGGCAGGTGGTCTCGTGGCATGGATAAGTGGTGACGTTGCCACCGATAAAGTCAGCCTCTCCGTTGTGATGCCTGAGTTTATTGCCCCCGACTTTACTTTTACCAGCCTGGTGAGTATCGGTTTGCCCTTCTTCCTGGTGACCATGGCCTCACAGAATGCGCCGGGCTTCGCCACGATGAAAGCCTCCGGCTACTCGCTGGCGGTCTCACCGCTCATCATCGTTACCGGTGGCCTGGCGCTGCTGCTTTCCCCCTTTGGCGTCTTCTCCATCTGCATCGCGGCCATTACCGCCGCCATCTGTCAAAGCGCTGATGCCCATCCGGATACGACTAAACGCTGGCAGGCGGCCATTGCAGCCGGTGGGTTTTATCTGCTGGCTGGAGTTTTCGGCGGGTCTATTACCGGGATCATGGCTGCACTGCCGCTGAGCTGGATCCAGACTCTGGCGGGGCTGGCGTTGCTTGGAACCCTCAGCGGGAGTTTATTTCAGGCCCTGAATCATGAAGCCGAACGTGACGCAGCCATCGTCACGTTTCTGATGACCGCGAGCGGCGTCACCCTTCTGGGCATCGGTTCGGCATTCTGGGGGCTGGTGCTGGGCGGGATATGCTATGCCCTGTTTTCACGCGCTCGCCGCGCGCAGCTGGGACGGCGTCATACCCATCACGCTGCGGAAACGGTTACTGAAGTGGCTGGCGGAGTTAAATCCGCAGGCCAGCGCGATGTCCGTTAGTGGCATTGCGCTATGCTGCACCAGGTTTTTTGCTTTTTCCATGCGTCGCTGCATCACGTACTGATGCGGTGCCAGCCCCGTCGACTGGCGGAACATGCGGGCAAAATGGTATTCGCTGAGGGCTGCCTGCGCCGCCAGCTCGGCCAGGGTTAACGGCTGGCCAAGATGCTCTTCTATGAAGGCCAGCACGTTGCGCAGAACGAAAGGCGATAACCCGCCGGTGACGACCGGCAGCTTCCACTGAACGTTGGAGTAGTTTTGCAGCAGATGGGTCATCAGCAACGTGGATGCTGTACTCAGGGTGAGCTGATTGGCCTGCTGCTGCCAGTCGCAGCCAAGTAAAAACTGGCGATACAGCGCGGTGATCTTCGGGTCACTGCCAAAAATGCGTTCGTCCAGCGTCAGCGACAGCGGCCGCTTATCCCAGATTTTTTCGCCCACGTCGCGCAGGTGTTCATCGGTGCAGTAGAGATGGACAAACGACAGGTCATCACGGATATCCCACGTCGATTCACTCTCTTTCGGCATCAGGCAGAAACGGTCCGGTCCCCCGCCGTTCTTCCAGCCTCCCGGCGTTTTTTGATAGCTCTCATAACCGTCGGCCACGTACAGGCTCAGGGTGTGATGATTGCTTTTAACCGTTATCGTATCGTGCTTGTTGTACCACGCCGCCAGTTGAATACCCGAGTTCAGCGAGACCGTCTCCCGCAGGACGGCATTCTGCTGACTAAGCGTTTCAAAGGTATCGTAAGCGTGAGACATAACCGTTAGCGCGTGAGTGATCGAACTGTCAGTCTAAGAATTGTTGTTCCCCGTTGCCAGTCCCCCGGAGAGAAAAAAGCGCAAGATTTTGCAAGTCTGCCGCAAGCCGGTGAAAGCCCACGGCGCTTTTCAGCGCCATACTGCGGGCTTTCGTGGTTTGAGAAGAGAAATGATATGAACGCATTATTATACGGACTGGTCGTGGTCATCTGGGGAACCACCTGGATTGCCATTTTCCTGCAGCAAGGTCCCGTGGCGGCCCCGGTGTCGATTTTCTGGCGTTTCGCCGTGGCCAGCGCCACGATGATGGTGGTGTTACTTGCCCTGCGTCGACTGCGTAAGCTGGCGCTACGGGATCACCTTTTTTGCATGCTTCAGGGATGCTGCGTTTTCTGCTTTAACTTCTGGTGCTTTTATACCGCGGCCGCGCACATCAATACCGGGCTGGAATCCGTCATCTTCTCCATGGCGGTGCTCTATAACGCCATTAATAGCTTTATTTTCTTTGGGCAGCGCCCGCCCGCGCGTTTCTGGACGGCGGCGGCATTGGGTCTGGTCGGGATTATTACCCTTTTCTGGGACGATCTACTTGCCAGCGGCTGGAGCGTATCGCTTCTGACGGGCATTGGCCTTTCTGCGCTCGGAACCTATGGTTTCTCGCTGGGCAACATGATCAGCATGCGCCATCAGCGCAGAGGCCTGGAAACCATGACCACCAACGCCTGGGCGATGCTTTACGGTACGCTGGTGATGGGCTGCATTGCCCTCTTCAGAGGGGACAGCTTTACCCCGGAATGGACGGTAACCTACATCGGCGCACTGCTCTATCTGGCTCTGTTTGGTTCGGTGATTGCTTTCGGCGCTTACTTCACGCTGGTCGGGCGTATTGGCCCCGGGAAAGCGGCGTACAGCACGCTACTCTTCCCGCTGGTAGCGCTCTCCATCTCAACGGTGTATGAGGGCTACGTCTGGCATCTCAACGGTATCGTCGGTTTACTGCTGATTCTGGGCGGGAATATGGTGATGTTCACTAAACCCGAAACCTGGTTCAGGCGTTTACGGACGGCGTAAAAAAACGGCCTGCAATCTGCAGGCCGTGCATGATTTATTTTGCTGTTTTATGCACATCAAACATGGTGGCATCTGTCGCCATATCATCCACAACCTGCTTCAGCGTCGCAAAGGTCATTGGCGTACTTTCGTTGCTCAGCTCTTTACCTTCGCCCTTACGAACCACCTTCATCACCGGTTTGTTGGTGGCTGCGTCGATCAGCTCACCTTCAAAGAAGAGATGGGTATCCATGGTGCGATGGCCGGTTGCCATCTGCGTCCCCGCCACTACCAGCGCGACAGGCACCACTTCGTAGAACTGCAGGCCTTCTTTCTGCGAACTCACCCCTGTAATGGCACCCCGGAAAATCAGGCTATGTTTACCTGGTGTCGCCACTATAGGCTTACGAGTACCAATAGCCGTTTTCATTTTGGTATTGGTGTAGTTCAGCAGCTCATCAAGGGTTTTCTGCCCAATCTGAGTGGTCGGTTTAGGCGTAGGGTAATAGGTAATCGGCGTCCAGATAATACTGTCGTAATTCGCTTCGTTATAATTAGGATCGACCCAGCGCAGCGTCGGTTTGCCCGTCGCAGATGTCGTCTGTTGCAAGCCGGAGTAATCTTTTAAAAAGCCTGAATATTGTTCGGGGGCGGCGACTTTTGAAGAACAGCCTGCCAGGGCCAATAAACCAGTAAGCACTGCAACTTTAAAAAAAGTTTGAGTACGCATGATAGTTTTCCATGTTATCTGCAAGTATGCATTTGAAGTTATAGCAAAAGTCAGGCGGGTTTGTTGTGACAAAAAATGATGTAAGTAGCACAAATTGCAAAAAGAAGGCCCGGCTTCATACCGGGCAGCGAAAAATTACGGATTGATATCCACCTGCCAGAAGATATGTTTGCCAAACGGATCGATTTCGTAGCCTTTCACCTCCTTGCGCACCGGCTCGAAAATCGTTGAGTGGGCAATCATGACCGCTGGCATCTGGTCATGCATCATCTGCTGGGCCTCTTGATACAGCGCCACACGTTTATCGTGATCGGTTATCGATTTTGCTTCGGCGATGAGGTTATCAAACGGTTTATAGCACCATTTCGCCGAATTGGAGCCGCCATTTGCCGACGTACAGGTAAACAGCGGACCAAAGAAGTTGTCAGGATCGCCCGTTGCGGTCGTCCAGCCCATCAGCGCAGCCTGATGCTCCCCGCCCTTCACCCGCTTGAGGTATTCTCCCCATTCGTAAGTGACAATGTGGGTTTGTACGCCGATTTTCGCCCAGTCAGCCTGAATCATCTCGGCCATACGTTTCGCATTCGGGTTATAGGGCCGCTGCACCGGCATCGCCCACAGGTCAATGCTCACGCCGTTAGCAAGACCCGCCTCTTTCAGCAACGCTTTTGCTTTTTCAGGATCGTACGCGTAATCCTTTAGCTCGCTGTTGGCGCTCCAGACGCCGGGCGGTAACAGATTTTTCGCGACGGTTCCGGTGCCGTGGAACACCGCGTCGATAATGGCGGGCTTATTGATGGCCATCGCCAGCGCCCGGCGGACGTTCACATTATCCAGCGGCGGTTTTTGCGTATTAAACGCCAGGAAACCGGTATTCAACCCGGCCTTGTTCATCAGGTTAATATTTTTATTGGCTTTCATGCGCGGCAGGTCCGCCGGGTTCGGGAACGGCATTACCTGACACTCGTTCTTTTCAATTTTGGCAAAACGTACGGAGGCATCCGGCGTGATGGTAAACACCAGCCGGTCCAGCTTTGATTTGCCCTGCCAGTAGTCGGCAAACGCCGTGAACAGGATGCGGGAATCTTTTTGATACTGCGCCAGCTTAAACGGCCCGGTGCCGATCGGCTCCATATCCACCTTCTCCGGCGTGCCTGCTTTCAGCATCGCATCGGCATACTCGGCAGAGAGAATCGAGGCAAAATACCAGGCCAGATCGGCGACAAACGGCGCTTCCGGGTGTGCCAGGGTAAAGCGCACGGTGTGGTCATCGACTTTATCAATGGCGGTTATCAGGCTGCCAAACTCCAGGCTTTCAAAGTTGGAGTAGCTGCCGTTAGAGACGTTGTGATAAGGATGATTGACGTCTTTCTGGCGCATAAACGAGAAGATCACGTCATCGGCGTTAAAGTCCCGGGTCGGCGTGAAGGATTTATTGCTCTGAAATTTCACGCCCTGGCGCAGATGGAAGGTATAAACCTTACCGTCATCGCTCACCTCCCAGCGCTCTGCCAGGCTCGGCACCAGTTCTGTGGTGCCGGGTTTGAAATCGACCAGCCGGTTATAGACCGGTACGGCGCTGGCATCCACGCTGGTGCCTGAGGTATATAACTGAGGATTAAAATTTTCCGGTGACCCTTCGGAGCAATACACCAGCGTTTTCGCGGCAACGGAGGAACTGACCGTAAGCGCAGCAAGTGCCAGCATTAATGTTGTGCGTTTGCTTGTCATCATTTATTCCTGTCTTTTTAATTCGACGGCTAATTAATTCTTTTGCCATTTCATAAATAACATTAAAGTGATGTGGCAAACACCCGAAAAATAAATAAGGAAGAAAACGCTATGGGCACGCCGCTTTCCAGACAATTAACACATCGCTTTTTCCGTTACCTCGCCATCACCAGTCAGAGCGATCCCAGCGTCAAAACCTTACCCTCAACACCGGGGCAGCACGAGATGGCACGAGAGCTGGCGCAGGAGCTGGCACAGCTGGGTTTAGACGACATTGTGATCGACGAATTCGCCACGGTAACGGCGGTTAAAAAAGGTAATGTACCCGGCGCACCGCGCATTGGATTTATTACTCACATTGATACCGTGGACGTGGGATTATCACCGGATATTCATCCACAAATATTAACGTTTACCGGTGAAGATCTCTGTCTGAATAAAGAGAAAGGGATCTGGCTACGGGTAAGTGAGCATCCGGAAATTCTGTCTTACCCGAATGAAGAGATTATTTTCAGCGACGGTACCAGCGTATTAGGCGCAGATAATAAAGCAGCGGTGACCGTGGTCATGACCGTGCTGGAAAACCTGACCTCTGAGCATAAACATGGCGACATTGTGGTCGCGTTTGTACCCGACGAAGAGACTGGCCTTAAGGGGGCAAAAGCGTTAGATCTGAAACGCTTCGACGTCGACTTTGCCTGGACCATTGACTGCTGCGAGCTGGGGGAGATTGTCTATGAGAATTTTAATGCGGCAGCTGCTGAGATCCGCTTTACCGGCGTAACGGCGCACCCGATGTCTGCTAAAGGGGTGCTGGTAAACCCGTTATTAATGGCGACCGACTTTATCAACCAGTTTGACCGCCAGCAAACGCCAGAGTGCACGGAGGGCCGTGAAGGCTACATCTGGTTTAACGGCATTCAGGCCGGGCAGAACGAGGCCGTTCTGAAGGCCAATATCCGGGACTTTGACAAGGACAACTTTGCTTCCCGCAAGCAGCAGATTGCTGATGTCACCGCACGGATCGCCGCCCTGTATCCGACGGCAAAAGTGGACTATCGCATTGAAGAGACTTACAGCAATATCAGCAATGCGATTGGCGAAGACAGGCGTGCCATCGATCTGATGTTTGCGGCGATGGAATCACTGGGTATCACCCCAAAACCGACGCCGATGCGCGGCGGTACAGACGGCGCAGCGCTCTCGGCAAAAGGGTTGCTCACCCCGAACTTCTTCACCGGCGCGCATAACTTCCATTCGAAGTTTGAATTCTTGCCGCTGTCGTCGTTCGAGGCGTCTTACCACACTGCCCTGCAACTCTGCCTGCTGGCCGCGCGTTAAGCAGACTTGCGCGCCAGCATCGTAGCAAAGCGCAGCTTGATGCGGTTGCCGTGTTCATCGGTGCGGTGCAGTTCGCCAACCTCTTCGTTGTATTTGAGCAACTCCCAGCCTTCATAGTAGTTGCTCAGTTCACCGCTTTTAAACGCAAACGGGAAGCCGACGGTGCACGGATAATCCGCCGTGTCCATCGCAGCAACGATCAGGTTATAACCGCCAGGTTTGGTGCAACGCTGCATATTGGCGATAAGACCCGGAATGGTTTTTGCCTCCAGGAACATCAGCACCACGGTAGACAGAATAAAGTCATACTCGCCGTCAATGCTCAGGTTGTTGAGATCCTTGATGGCCGAGTGAAGATTCTCAATGCCTTCTGCCGCTTTGATGCGCTCGATATTATCGATGCTCATCGGATTTTTATCCCAGGCAGTGACCTCGTACCCGTTGGCCGCCAGATAAAGGCTGTTACGGCCATTGCCACAGCCCAGATCCAGGGTTTTACCCGGTTTCACGATCCCCGCGCTGTACACCACCTCTGAGTGTGTACGGGTTAAACCATATTTCTCTGTGAAGTAATTTTCATCGACGGACATTATTTTTCCTCAGATTGCATAAGCAGTGCTTTTTCAGTGCGCAGCAGAAGTTTGCCCTGAAGCAGCAGAATAAAAGTACGGACCAACAGGATCCCAATGATGACGTTGGTGAAGATAAAAAGCGGTACGGCAATCACGTGGAAAAAGCCCGACGGGCTGCTGTGCCCCAGATGTAGCCCGGTGGTTGCCAGTGCGGATATACCAAAGGAGAAACTCCAGAAAGAAGCATTAAACGGCTGGGATACGTACCATGGCAACAGACGCAGCATAAACAGCAGTTGCAACAGGCCATAACCGAACAACATTTTGGCAAAGGTGTCGGCTTCACCGCCGTTAACGCTAAACCAGGCGCTACAGGCCACCAGCGCGGGCGCAAGCTGAATCCCCAAAGAGGTGCGCTGCGCGGTCGGAAGTTCTCCGGCACTGCGAAGGCGCTGAAGAATAACCGGCTCCAGGCTGAGCCAGGAGAAGACACCCGCCCCCAGGAACACGAAACCGGCGTCGTTAAACCCCAGGGCGCCGCACGCCATGGCGCTAATAAAATTATTCGCCACGGTTGGCAAATATAAACCCGGCGTCGTGGCTTCTTGCGGATGGTTGCCGCGCCAGAGTCCCGCGCTTTGCCAGGCGGAATAAGACAGCTGTGTCACCACCCCCACGCCAAAAAGCGCGACTGAAATCGGGCGGCACCAGGGCACAAAACCGATGGCGACCAGCATCGTCGTCGCCGGAAAAAGGCTGACAAAGCTACTCATCACCGGATGCCTCATCTCTGCCAGCACGCTGCGCGGGAAACGGATCGCGCGGATGATAAAGGCCACCGTCAGCAAAAACCAGCACGTAACGGCAAGGGCCACCAGCGCATCACCCGGCCACCGTGTCACCGGCCAGAGCGTGCTGGCGTATCGCCAGGCGAAACCCATGCCAATGATGCCAAGCACCATGCCAAAATACCCAGCGGGCAAGTTAAGCACTTTCTGTGGGGGATTGAGTTTATCCATTAATTTTAATTTTTAAAATGTATTTTAAATGCCATTTTAAGGGGTTTCCGCAACGGAAGCCAGCACAACGAAAAACCAAAAGTTTGCTACGTTTAGTGAAGACGCTTATCAGGGATCACACGATGAAAAAGTATCGGCTCAGCGATGAAACCCGCCTCTGGCAATGGAAAAGCGGCGAAACAACCCACACGACAACCTTACGACAGATCATCGCCACGGCAGATTTTAACGATGTCACGGCCGGTACGAAAGGTGGCTGGATTGATGACGCGCGCGCCCTGTCACAGAATGGGGATTGCTGGATCTATGACGAGAACAGCGTGGTGTTCGCCGGTGCTACCGTGTCGGATCACGCGCGCCTGACCCTGCCCTGTACCGTCAGCCATGACGCCCGCATCAGCGGTCACTGCTGGCTGGACAGCGCCGAAGTCAGTCACGGCGCGCGGATAAGTGACAACGTCACCATTCAGCACTCCTGCGTGCGGGGCGAGTGCCACATCTTCGGCGACGCGCGCATCCTGCATAACAGCGTCATCATCGCCGCCAAAGGACTGACGCCGGACCACGACCAGATCCTGCAAATCTATGACAAAGCGACGGTAAGCCGGTCGCGCGTTGTGCATCAGGCACAGATCTACGGCGAAGCGATGGTGAACAATGCGTTTATTGAACACCGCGCTGAGGTATTCGACAGTGCGATCCTCGAAGGGAACGATCTCAATAACGTCTGGGTGTGCGACTGCGCAAAGGTATATGGTCACGCCCGTCTGATTGCCGGTTTCGACGACGACGCCATCCCCACCGTGCGCTACAGTTCGCAGGTGGCGGAAAATGCCGTCGTGGAAGGCAACTGCGTCATTAAGCACCACGTCCTGATCGGCGGTCAGGCATGGCTGCGCGGGGGGCCGATCATGCTTGACGATAAAGTGGTGATTCAGGGACGCGCCCGGATCAGCGGCGATGTGTTGATCGAGCATCGGGTTGAAATCACCGACGATGCGGTCATTGAAGCCTTTTCGGGTGAGAGCATTCACCTGCGTGGCGAAAAGGTGATTAACGGCGACCAGCGTATCACCCGCACACCGCTGCTGGGGGCGTTATAGGGTAAAAATCTTCCCGTAGATGTTCACATCGTCAAAGCGGCCATTCAGGTATTCCGCTTCCCGCAGGCACCCTTCCAGCGTAAAACCGTTGCGCCGGGCAACGTTGTTGCTGCTCTGATTCGCCACCCGACACTTAATCACAAAACGGCGGATCTCGCCGCGCTCAGCGTAGTAGCGCATAAACGCCTGTAATGACTGAGAGAGGATCCCCTTCCCCTGATGCGCCTCGTCCAGCCAGTAACCGATATAACCCGCTTTGTTGGCAGGCTCTATCGAATTAAACGACAGCACGCCGACCAGCGCATCATCCCGGAAGATCAAAAACATTTTGGCATAGCCGCGCTGGTGCAGCATCTGGTTACTTAGCACATTGCGGCGGGTATCCTCTTCCGCGCCCACGTGCTGCGCCCAGTCAAAGGCGGTTTGCAGCCAGGTTTTGTTTTTGACGACGAGGTGATGGAGATCGGCGGTATAGCGCTCTTCGACGGCGCGAAGCTCGATATTCTGGGTAACGGGGATAATTTCTGCAGACATGGTGCCCCTCAATTGCCGGGTGGCGGCTGCGCCTTACCCGGCCTACTCTGGACGCATTTGTAGGCCGGGTAAGCGTTAGCGCCACCCGGCACAATCCCACAAGGATTAACGCATTATCCGGTCATCAACGTAGTGACGTTTATCCGGCGCTGGCGGGAAATACTGATACAGCCAGGTTTCACTGATGGCATCCCCCTGACAGCGCAGGAACAGGCGCATATCTACCGGCTCGGTCGAATCCGAGGTTGGGTACCAGTCAAACAGAATGCGATAACCGTCAAACGGTTCTACGTACAGGATCTCAACCTGCTTCGCCTCACCGCTGGAGAGAGTAATCACCGGCTCGATGCCTTTTGGCGCAGCGGCCTTCAGGTCGCCACCGACAAAGTCGATAGCAAAGCGGCGCGCCCACACTTTCGGGTAATTTTCACCCGGCGCCCAGCCTTCCGGGAAACCGCCCATGCCGGTGCGGGTGGCGAAAACATTAGCCAGCGGGGAACGCACCGGCGGCATTGCGCTCCAGTACAGGCGATATTTAAAGTCCAGCTCGTCGCCCGCTTTCACCGTTTTCTCCGGCTGCCAGAAGCAGACCACGTTATCCAGCGTTTCACCGGTGGTCGGGATCTCCATCAGACCAACCGCGCCTTTACCCCAGTCGTTGCGCGGTTCTACCCACAGGCTTGGACGCTTGTTATACCAGCCCATCACGTCCTGATAGTGCGAGAAATCACGATCCAGCTGCAGCAGACCAAACCCTTTTGGGTTTTTGTCCATATAGGCGTTGAACTGCAGCTTCTGCGGGTTGTTCAGCGGACGGCAGATCCACTCTCCGTTGCCGCGCCACATCGCCAGACGGTCTGAGTCATGGATTTGTGGGTGAATGGTGTCGCACATGCGTCGTTCGTTATTGCCGCAGCTGAACATACTGGTCATCGGCGCGATGCCGAGCTGTTTAATGTCTTTACGCGCATAGAGGTGGTTTTCCACCTCCATGATCACCTGGCTCTTCTCGCAGTGGATCACGAACTTATAGGCACCGGTAATGCTCGGGCTGTCCAGCAGCGTATAGACGGTAAACGTGGTGTCACCTGGCTTAACGGTTTCAAACCAGAAGGAGGTGAAGTCCGGGAACTCTTCCGGCGTGTCAGTAAAGGTGTCTACCGCCAGACCGCGCGCGGAAAGGCCGTACTGGTAGGTATCGTCAACCGCACGGAAATAGCTTGCGCCGAGGAAAGAGACGATATCGCGACGCGCCAGTTCCGGCGCCTTAAAGGCGCGGAAGCCTGCAAAGCCAAGATCGCTTTGCCCTTCCAGCTGTTTGGTATCCACACCGGTTTCACCGTAGCTGAACAACTCCGGTCGGAAGTGGATCTCACGCGCCATAGAGGTCGACTGGTCCAGCGAGAACATCCGCACGCGGCGGCGGAACCCCATTCCCATATGGAAGAACTGCACGTCCAGCTGACGCCCTTCAATGTTGTTCCACAGAGACTGCTTCTCATCGTAGCGGATGGCGTTGTACGCCTGCGGCGTCATGGTGGCCAGCGTGTCCGGCAGCGGACGTGGCGCACCACCCCACGGGGTTTTCGCCAGGTCATGCGCCATGGATTGCAGTACGGAGAAGTCAAAACGACGGCTCTGACCGTCAGCGATGTCAGAGTCAGCAGCGTATGCCGCTTTGGAAAACAGGGAAGCAAGGCCAGAGGTGCCGCTCAGGGCTGCCACTGCCAGCGAGCCTTTTAGAAAACGTCTGCGATTCATGCCTGGAAAAACGTCCTTATGGTCGTGTGAATGTGTTTCGCGCTCGGCGAAATGACGGCAAGAAAGAACGCACAGCCTAAACAAAAATGGTTAAGAATCCAATTGTTGCCCGGTGATTATATGAACAAAGTGAGAAATATTTTCTGTCGACCAGAACGGCCCGAAAGTGGTGTAAAGAAAGCCTGGAAAATGTGTAGAAAAATGCCCCGGTGCGACATCAGTCACCGGGGCTAATGAGGCGGTTATTTTACGCTGACATCGATACCCGGAAAGTACTTATCAGCGAGTTTAGCGATCGTGCCGTCGGCACGCACTTTATCAATCGCGGCATCAAGCTGCTTTTTGGTGGCCTCGTCACCTTTACGCAACCCAAAACCGATCCCACTCCCGAGGATAGTGTCGTCAGACACCGGTTTGCCGATGAAGCCAAACCCTTTACCCTGCGGCTTGCTGAGGAAACCTGCCTGCCCGGCCGCGGACATCACCAGCGAGGCGTCGATACGGCCATTAAGCAGGTCGCCCCAGGCCATATTCTGATCTTTATAAGACACCACGGTGACACCCTGCTTTTCCCAGTGCTCTTTCGCATAGGTTTCCTGAATTGAGCCCTGCAGCACGCCAATGGTTTTCCCCTTCAGCCCTTCTGGGGTCGCTTCTACCGCCGTACCGGCCTTGCCGACCAGCTGCGACGGAATGCGGTAAATCGGCTGGGTAAAATCAATGCTCTTGCGGCGCTGCTCGGTGATATTCATCGCCGAATTAATGGCGTCGAACTTCTTCGCCACCAGGCCCGGGATCAGCGCGTCAAACGAGGTTTCCACCCAGCTGCACTTCAGCGCTGCCGCTTTGCAAATGGCATTCCCCAGCTCAACGTCAAACCCTTCCAGTTCGCCTGAGGCATTACGGCTTTCAAACGGCGGATATTCCGCTTCCAGACCATAACGCAGCTCGGTCGCCGCGAAGGACGAAAAGGTACACAGCAATCCCATGCCGACGACTAACGCGCGTAATTTCATCTTATACTCCTCAGCGTGATTTAACCCGACACAGGGCCTGGGCACCTGCCCGTAACGTCGCCTCATCTTTCGCAAAAGAGAGACGAATCAATTTATTATCCGTACCGTCCGCATAAAACGCCGACAGCGGAATGGTGGCAATGCCGTACTCCACGATCAGCCGTTTCACCAGCTCGCTGTCGCGCTCATCGCTGAACGCGCTGTAATCCGCCAGCATGAAGAACGACCCGGCGCTCGGTAGCAGGGTAAACGGCGAATCGGCCAGCAGACCGTGCAGCAGATCGCGCTTACGCTGGTAAAACGCCGACAGCGACAGCCAGGTTTGCGGATCGACCATATGCTCCGCAAAGGCGTACTGCATTGGCGTATCGGCAGAGAACATTAAAAATTGATGGACTTTACAAATCTCATCCATCAGTACCGCCGGGGCGACACAATACCCTACGCGCCAGCCGGTGACGTGATAGGTTTTTCCGAAAGATGAAATAATCACGCTGCGCTCCGCCAGCTGCGGGTGCGTGGCCATTCCATGATGCGGTTCACCGTCAAAAACCACGTGTTCGTACACTTCGTCAGACAAAATAATGATGTCGGTCTGGCGCGTCAGCGCCGCCAGCTGTTGCAGGTCATTGGCACAGAAGACCTGACCGCTCGGGTTGTGCGGCGTGTTAATGATGATCATGCGCGTGCGCGGGGTGATCGCGGCACGCACCTCATCCCAGTTGACGGCAAAATCCGGCACCGTGAGTTTGATAGCAATCGGGGTAGCCCCCTGCAGACGGACAATCGGCGCGTAGCTGTCAAAGGACGGTTCAAAGTAGATCACCTCATCACCGGGGTGCACGAGACCGCTTATCGCTGAATAGAGCCCTTCGCTGGCGCTGGCTGTCACCAGCACCTCGCTGGCAGGGTCATACTGCGTGCCGTAGAGCGTGGCAATTTTATCGGCAATGCGTTCTTTCAGCGGCTGCAGGCCGGTCATCGCCGCGTACTGGTTATGCCCTGACGCCATCGCTCGGGTGACGCCTGCAATCAGTTTCGGGTCACAGGAAAAATTCGGTGCGCCCTGAGAAAGGTTAATGGCGTTATGCTGTGCCGAAAGCTGGCCGATAACGGTAAAAATGGTGGTCCCCACATCTGGCAGTTTGGAGCGCGTTTGTACCGGCGTTCGTAAAGTCATCCTCTTTCCCTTCTCATGGACATTGCATAACTATTCAAACAACAAGTGCGTTGCCGGGACAATCGAATTGTTGTCATAATAGCCATGAGAAAAATGCATAGCTGAGGTGCTTCAATGTCTCGCCGTTCGCTCCCCCTTAACGCCATTGACGCATTTTTAGTCACCGCGCGTCATCTGAATCTTACCCATGCCGCCGCAGAGCTGTGTCTGACCCAGGGGGCCGTGAGCCGTAAGATCGCCTCCCTTGAGGCGTGGTTTGGCTTTCCGCTGTTTGAGCGCCACGCCCGCGGGCTGCGCCTCTCACCGCAGGGCAGCGCCCTGCTTCCGGAGCTGCAATCCACTTTCGAACAGCTGCTGACCGTGGCCGACCAGGCCCGTAGCCAGCATACCGTGATCCGGCTTAAGGCCCCCACCTGCGCCATGCGCTGGCTGGTACCGCGCTTGCTGGAGGTGGAGCACGCGCATCCGGATCTGCAGATCGCGCTGACGACCACCACCGATCATAACGTCAATTTCAAAACCGAATCTTACGACGCGGCCATTGTGTTTGGCACGCATATGAGCGCAGGCGATCTGCTGTTCGAAGAGGCGCTCACGCCGGTCATCAGCCCGGTGCGGGCAGGTACAGCGCTGGGTTCACTGACGTTCCTTCACCCGACGCGGGATAAGACCGACTGGTCACTGTGGCTGGCGAAGCAGGAAGGTCCCGGGTTTGTTATGCACAAAAATCAACACTTCGATACGATGGATCTCGCCATTACCGCCGCCATTCAGGGGCTGGGCGTCGCCATTGCCGACGAAACGCTGGTGGCAGAAGATGTGGGTGCAGGAAGGCTGATGCGGCCCTATGAGACAAGCGTAAAAACCGGCGCGAGCTACCGGCTGGTGCTGCGCGAAACGCCTGACGAAGAAAATGGTCTGGCGGCGTTTCGCGCCTGTTTACTTAATCGAGGCTGACGTGGTGCTTCATCACCCGTTTAAAGAGGCTCATGCGCGCGCGCATAAAGCGGTTTTCAAGCCTGAAACCTGCATGTTTATTCACACCGATACGTAGCAGCACGTCCCGTCCTTTGCGGCACGCGGGCCAGTGCGTCGGCCCCGACAGGCTATCATGCGTTCCGGCATCGCGCGCAAAGCTTACCCAGTAATCGGCTACCCTGGCAGCAAACTGTAAATCCCGTTCGTTGACATACTGACGTGAAGGCTCCACCTGGCCGAGGGTATCGAACACGTAGGGCACTTCATTGCCATGCCACGCGCCGTTGATATAGGTGGCATGCTCCGCTTCAGCGACATAGTCAAACCAGTAACGCCAGCAAAGCCCGCCGACACGCTGCTGCGCCTGCATCACGACATAGCCCATGGTGGTAAACGCCATATCGCGACACACCTGTCTGCCCAGCTCTTCGTCGCCTTTCACACCCGGATAAAGCAGCTTGATGAGCCCCAGCCCAAAACGGCGCTCCCGGCGAAGCTTCTGGATTTGCCCGGCGAGATCGATGCCAAACACCGCCATGACGCTGGCTTCATCGCTGTTAGAACCTATCATCACCGGCACAGGGTGCTGGCGGGCAGCGAAAAAAACATCCAGCATGGCCTCCGGCAGGACGCAATCCCCGACGATCGGCGCCGGGGCGATGTTGAGTGGCGCGGTCAGCGGCCAGAATGACTCAGGCGGGATCGCGCGCAGCTGCTCTGCCGTCGCGTTTTCCAGCCCAAAATGGGCCGCCAGTGCTTCCCCTTTTTGCAGCGCCTGCTGGCGCGGCGTGTCGGGCAAGGTATATCCACTCTGGACTATCGCCTTGTGGAACAGCCCTTCCGCCAGCGGCGAGGCCAGCAACGACAGCACGCTGCGGGCGCCAGCGGACTCACCAAACAGGGTCACGTTATGCGGGTCGCCCCCAAACGCGGTGATATTCTCCCGCACCCATTCAAGCGCGGCAATCTGATCCAACAGAGCAAAATTATGCACTACCCGCTCTTCTTCCCCCTCCAGCGCGGGATGGGCGAAAAAGCCGAGATGGCCGAGACGGTAGTTAATCGTGACCACAACCACGCCGCGCGCGGCCAGCGATTTGCCGTGATACGGTGGCAGGCCACCGGCACCAATCGTAAACCCGCCCCCGTGCAGCCAGACCATCACCGGAAGCGATCCCGGGCGGTCGACGGGGGACCAGATATTCAGATAGAGACAGTCTTCAGAGAACTGGCCGGGATCGCCCCCGCCCAGCTCCTGACAATATTCACTGCTTTGCCAGCTTGAGGCCGAAAAGGCAGTGGCATCGCGAACGCCATCCCAGCGTTCTGGTGGGCGCGGTGAGCGCCAGCGCCAGTCACCCACTGGCGGTGCAGCATAGGGAATACCGCACCAGCGGTGGACATTTTCATCGGTTAAACCAGTCAGTGCGCCCTGGCGCGTTTCAACCACAGGGGCGGAAGGATTTTGCATAACGACCTTATTTTTTCCATCACACCCCTGCAGAGTAACGGTTTCAGAGCAAACCGCAACGCTGTTTGCTGCGCGTTTCAGCCTCCTCATAGAGGGTGAATTCGTCATACACCGGGCAGCCGAGCGCGGCTTCAAACGCGTCGCGGCTGGCATTACCGTGACTGCGCGCCTGAGTTTCATTCCCGAGATTGGACTGGAAAATCCCGGCGGCGCTGACCGGAAGAAAATCTTCGTAGGTAATCGGCTGGGCAACGACCCACCCGCGCTCAATCAGCGGCTGCGGATCGTCGCCGGGACGGAACGCATGACGATGGGCTTCCCCGGCGGGCGTCAGACGGTAGCGGAAATAAGCCAGTTCCTGGCGGCGCATTAACAGCTCGCTGTCCGGGAAGGCGCTGAAAATCTCACGCAAATGAAGCTGGTGCGTCAGGTTATCTTTGCCGGTACCGGCCTTAGCCAGCAGGCTATCGTACAGTTCACGGCCTTTCGGCGTCAGCGCCACGCCGCGCTGTTCTATTTCACCGAAGCGGGCGGTGTGGGTGCCCTTATGTTCACCGGCAAACAGCACCGGCTCTTCAAGCGCCTTGAAGCTGGTTTGACGCAATAACACGGGCACGTCACGACGCGGCGGCCCTTCGATCAGAATTTTGGGCTCAATACCATACTTCGGCATCAGCTCCTGCACCCGGTCAATATCCAGCGTGCGCGGCGTGAGGTGGTTAATATGGCACCCCGGGAAGCAGACCACATCCGCAATCAGGCGATGTTCGTTATGCAGTGCCAGATAAGTTTCCTGATCGACCGTCGCATGGCGGTGCCAGCGGAAGGTTTCCAGCGCTTCCTGAACAAATTCACGCGCCTGGGCGTCAGTAAACTGCCCTTCTGATTCCCAGAGATCGAGAAGTGCCAGACAGCGCGGGGTAAAAATGTTCCGCTGAGCAAGGATCTCCGCCGCGCGCTCGCGTAGCGGGACGTTTTCTATCAGCTCAAGGCGCAGCAGTGAGGTAAAGATACGAAACGGATTCCGGCACAGCGCCGCATCATCTACCGGACGAAACGCCGTTGAGTGGACCGGCACCCCCGCCTGGGAGAGATCGTAATAGCTGACCGGATACATGCCCATAATGGCAAACATACGACGCAGGGTGGAAAGCTCTTGCGCCGTGCCGACGCGGATCGCGCCGTGGCGCTCCACGTTCAGACGGGCAAGCTCATCGGCGTTCGCCAGTTGTTCATGTAATAGTGGGTTATTTTCCAGAACCGCCAGGTTTACGTCCGCGACCAGTTCGAGCAACGTGCCGTACTGCGGAACTTCCTGCTGGTACATCGCCGACATAGCCTGCGAAAAATGTTCCCGAATATCATCAGCCGTGATGGTGTTCGCCATGATGTCATGCCTCCAGTGAATATTACCTGGAGTGTAGAGAAACCCGTTCCTTCCGGGGGGAAGAATTTCTGATTTGTGATCTTAAGACGACAGTGGTCAAACCGTGTGCTACCGGAGCTTGAGCAGACCTTATCAGGACGGTTCTGCCGCCTCGTTATTTTTCTCTGGAATTTCCCTATGATTATTTTTGGTGCTGTTTTATAGCTATAAAGGAGTACGTTTTTCAGGTCTTACCGTCTGTAAAATAATCGGATTGAGCATACCGTGATTTTTACCCTCAGCTTTCAAATTTTTAGTGCAAACTTAGGACTAATCCCACCCTTCGCTTACAAGTCCTTCCCACCTCTTCATATTTTCAAGGTAAGCGAAGCGTAAAGCCTTCATTATTTCAAAATAACGATACCGCAAATAGCAAAGCGCATTTGACGAATGGCGCTCAGCGACTAGAGTTATTACTCGAACGACGAGTGATACGAAATATATTCGTATCGTACTGACATAACCAATATATGAACATGAGGTTTAATATGGCAGAGCATCGTGGTGGTTCAGGTAATTTCGCGCAAGACCGTGAAAAAGCATCAGAAGCTGGTCGTAAAGGTGGCCAGCACAGCGGTGGTAATTTTAAAAACGATCCGCAACGCGCATCTGAAGCGGGTAAGAAAGGGGGACAGAACAGTCACGGCGGAGGCCGTAAATCTGATAACTCCTGATCTTATTTAGTACTCTTTTAATAAAACCAGAGAGCATGCTGCGGGCTGAAAAGCTCGCAGTACCCTTTCTTTATTTTACCGGAGCGTAATAATTATGAATATGAAAAGTGTAGAGGATGTATTTATTCATCTTCTGTCGGATACCTACAGCGCAGAAAAGCAGCTTACCCGAGCGTTAAGCAAGCTTGCGCGTGCCGCGTCCAGTGAGAAACTGAGCGCCGCCTTTACCGCACACCTCGAGGAGACGCAGGGTCAGATCGAACGCATCGATCAGATTATCGAGCAGGAAGACGGTATCAAGCTCAAGCGCATGAAATGCGTGGCAATGGAAGGCTTAATTGAAGAGGCGAACGAAGTCATCGAAAGCACGGAAAAAAATGAAGTGCGTGATGCCGCGTTAATTGCCGCAGCCCAAAAAGTGGAGCATTACGAAATTGCCAGCTACGGTACCCTTGCCACCCTGGCAGAGCAGCTTGGCTATAAAAAAGCCGTTAAGCTTCTTGCAGAAACACTGGAAGAAGAAAAAGAGACCGACCTTAAACTCACCGATCTGGCCGTAGGAAATATTAACCAAAAAGCGCAAAAATGACGCTATAACACAGGTTAAATAAAATGAGCATCAGTCCCAGGACAATTAAACGGTGCCATTTAACGGCAGCTATAATATGGTTCATTCTCGCTATCCCTTCCGTAATATGGTGGAAGAGCAGCGTACTATGGGTCATTATCATCAGCATCTACGCTAATATTGTCGGCCATTTGTCTGGTTACAGTGCCGCGCGTGCCGATCAGGCTGCTGAAAGTGAGACCAAATAAGCGAACCCTAATGAGGATACAATGATGAATCACGTAGAACACTACCATGACTGGCTACGCGATGCCCATGCGATGGAAAAGCAAGCCGAATCTATGCTGGAATCCATGGCCAGCCGTATTGATAATTATCCTGATGTTCGCGCCAGAATTGAGCAGCATATTAATGAGACAAAACGGCAAATTACCTTGCTGGAAGAAATCCTCGACCGGAATGATATTTCTCGTTCAGTTTTAAAAGACTCGATGAGCAAAATGGCGGCGCTGGGGCAGTCCATCGGCGGCATGTTCCCGTCTGATGAGATCGTTAAGGGGTCGATCAGCGGCTATGTTTTCGAACAGTTTGAAATCGCCTGCTATACCTCCCTGCTCGCGGCGGCGAAAAAAGCGGGCGATACCGCCTCGATACCCGCTATTGAAACGATCCTCGCCGAAGAGCGCGAAATGGCCGACTGGTTGATTCGTCATATTCCGCAGACCACGGAACAGTTCCTGCTGCGTTCAGACGCATCGGGCGTCGAAGCAAAAAAATAATCAGGGAGAATCGCCATGTTCCGACACGTTAAACAGCTGCAATACACGGTTCGCGTTGCTGAACCGAACCCAGGCCTCGCCAATCTTTTACTGGAACAGTTCGGTGGGCCGCAGGGCGAACTGGCTGCCGCCTGCCGGTACTTTACGCAAGGATTGAGCGATGACGATCCGGGCCGTAAAGATATGCTGATGGATATCGCGACCGAGGAGTTAAGCCACCTCGAAATCATCGGTACCCTGGTGGGCATGCTGAATAAAGGCGCGAAAGGCGCGCTGGCGGAAGGGGTGGAAAACGAGGCCGAGCTGTATCGGTCCATGACCGAAAACGGCAATGACAGCCATATTACCTCCCTGCTCTACGGTGGTGGCACCCCGCTCACTAACTCTGCGGGCGTGCCCTGGACGGCGGCCTACGTGGACACCATCGGCGAGCCAACGGCGGACCTGCGCTCAAACGTGGCAGCAGAGGCAAGAGCGAAAATCATCTATGAACGTCTGATCAACGTGACCGACGATCCCGGCGTAAAGGATGCCCTGGCGTTTCTGATGACGCGCGAGGCGGCGCATCAGCTCTCCTTTGAGAAGGCGCTGCAGTCTATCCGTAATAATTTCCCGCCGGGAAAATTGCCGCCAATCGAGGAATTCACCAACAAGTACTACAATATGTCTGAAGGTGGAGAGGTTCGCGGAAGCTGGAACAGCGATAAACATTTCGATTACGTTGAGTCCCCCCAGCCTGCGGTTGACGGCGGCGATGGCAGCGCAAGCGTCACGCTCACAACCGAACAGGCAACCCTGGTCAAGGCGATGTCTGCCCGTACGAAGTCCGATCCACATTCCGACCCGCTGACCGGTGCCGAGCTGGGTGCCGGTAAGACTAAACCGTAATCGGTTTTGCCGGGCAGCCATAAACTGCCCGGCAATTCTCGTGCCCCATCGTTTCAGAGGTACGGACCATGTTCGAACTCGACGCGTTCCATCTGGCCAGAATTCAGTTCGCTTTTACCGTCTCGTTTCATATCCTTTTTCCTGCGATCACCATCGGCCTCGCCAGCTATCTGGTTGTGCTGGAGGGCATGTGGCTGCGCACCAAAAACGACGTCTGGCGATCGTTGTACCATTTCTGGCTCAAGATATTTGCCGTTAACTTCGGTATGGGGGTCGTTTCCGGATTGGTCATGGCGTACCAGTTTGGCACCAACTGGAGCGGATTCTCACAGTTCGCGGGCAGTATCACCGGTCCACTCCTCACCTATGAAGTCTTAACCGCTTTCTTCCTGGAAGCCGGTTTCCTGGGTGTAATGATGTTCGGCTGGAATAAGGTTGGCCCGGGCCTGCACTTCTTTTCCACCTGCATGGTCGCGCTCGGCACCTTAATGTCGACCTTCTGGATCCTCGCCTCCAACAGCTGGATGCATACGCCGCAGGGGTTCACCATCGAGAACGGACAGGTCATTCCGCAAGACTGGCTGGCAATCGTCTTTAACCCCTCCTTCCCTTATCGCCTGATTCATATGGCTATTGCCGCGTTTCTGAGCAGCGCGCTGTTTGTTGGCGCGTCGGGTGCCTGGCACCTGCTGCGCGGTAACGATACGCCCGCCATCCGGACCATGTTCTCGATGGCCATGTGGATGGCGCTACTGGTCGCCCCCATCCAGGCTGTTGTGGGCGATATGCACGGCCTGAACACGCTTGAGCATCAGCCCGCCAAAATCGCCGCCATTGAGGGACACTGGGAAAATCCGCCCGGCGAGGCCACCCCACTGCTGCTGTTTGGCCTGCCGGATATGGAGGAGGAACGCACCAAATACGGCCTCGAGATCCCCGCGCTCGGCAGCCTGATCCTGACGCATAGCCTGGATAAACAGGTTCCGGCCCTGAAAGATTTCCCGAAAGAAGATCGCCCAAACTCGACCATCGTTTTCTGGTCGTTCCGCATCATGGTCGGGATGGGGCTGCTGATGATTACCCTCGGTCTGCTCAGCCTCTGGCTACGCTACCGTCACCGGCTTTTCCACTCGCGCCCGTTCCACTGGTTTGCGCTCTGCATGGGGCCAGCGGGGCTGCTGGCGCTGCTCGCCGGCTGGGTAACCACCGAAGTGGGCCGTCAACCGTGGGTGGTCTATGGTTATCTGCGCACGATTGATGCGGTCTCCCTGCACAGTACTCTGCAAATGAGCATCAGCTTGCTGGCCTTCTTCGTTGTCTACTCGTCGGTGTTCGGCGTGGGGTATGTTTACCTCATCAGGTTGATTAAGAAAGGTCCGCAGCCCGTCGATACGCTGACGTCAAACACGTCGGGCACTCCCGCCCGTCCGCTGTCTGCCGCGGAGTCCGTTTCAGAACAGGAGAGAATCTGATGGGCGTTGATATCGCTGTTATCTGGTTTGCCATCATCGTCTTTGCCACGCTGATGTACATCATTATGGATGGCTTTGATTTGGGCATCGGTCTGCTGTTCAACTTCGTGGGCGATGCCAGGGAACGCGATGTGATGGTTAACAGCGTGGCCCCGGTGTGGGACGGTAACGAAACCTGGCTGGTGCTCGGCGGCGCGGGATTGTTCGGCGCGTTTCCGCTGGCCTACGCGGTGATTATTGATGCGTTGACCATCCCCCTCACCGCCATGCTCATCGGCCTCATCTTTCGCGGCGTCGCCTTTGAGTTCCGTTTTAAAGCGACGCCCTCACACCGCAAATTCTGGGACTACTCCTTCGCAGGCGGGTCCTTGCTCGCCACCTTCAGCCAGGGGATCGTCGTAGGGGCAGTGATCAATGGCTTTGACGTGGAAGGCCGGCGCTTTGTCGGCTCTGCGCTTGACTGGCTGACGCCCTTCAATCTTTTCTGTGGCATCGGGCTGGTCGTTGCCTATACGCTGCTGGGGACCACCTGGCTCATAATGAAAAGCGAAGGCGCACTGCAAAACCGCATGCGCGAGCTGACGCGCCACGTGCTGCTGGCACTGGTGGTGGTTATTGCGGTGGTCAGCGTCTGGACGCCGCTTGGCTGGCAGTACGTGGCCGACCGCTGGTTTACCTTGCCCAACTTCTTCTGGTTCCTGCCGGTTCCCCTGCTGGTAGGGCTGTTTACGGTGCTGATCTGGCGGCTGACCCGCAACCCGGCCAGCCACTCGCGTCCGTTCCTGCTCACGCTGGGGCTGATCTTCCTCGGTTTTAGCGGCCTGGGTATCAGCCTGTGGCCAAACATTATTCCGCCCCATATCACCCTGTGGGAAGCCGCGGCACCGCCCGCCAGCCAGCTATTTATGCTGGTCGGCACCCTGCTGATCATTCCGGTGATTCTGGTGTACACCGCCTGGAGCTACTACGTCTTCCGGGGCAAAGTGTCGGATACTGAAGGCTATCACTGAGGAACGCTATGACAGACTGGCATACACGGGCCATTATTTATCAAATTGATACCGCACTGTTTTATGATATGAACGGCGATGGTTGTGGAGACATCGCCGGAATTGCGGCCAAGCTGCGTTATATCCGCCGCATGGGCGCGACGGTTATCTGGATCACCCCATTTTACCTCACCCCCTTTCTGGACGAAGGCTACGACGTTAGCGACCATCTGCAGGTGGATCCGCGCTTCGGTAAACTGGCCGATATCATCGCCTTTATCGAACAGGCCCGGGAGCTGGGCATGCAGGTCATAATTGAGCTGCTGATCCAGCATACCTCAGACGCGCATCCGTGGTTCCAGCAGGCCCGCCGAAACCCGGCATCCCCCTATCGTGATTACTACCTCTGGTCGGACAACGACGATGACGACACGCCCCCAATGTTTCCCGGCGTGGAAAAGAGCGTCTGGAGCTGGGACGACGAGGCGGGACAGTACTACCGGCATATGTTTTATCGCCATGAGCCGGATCTGAACCTGACCTCGCCTGCGGTACTTAAAGAGATTGAGAACATCATTCTGTTCTGGCTTAAGCTGGGGGTGTCGGGCTTTCGCCTGGATGCCGCCACCCACCTCACCAGACAGGCAGGAAACGGTGACGAAAAAAAAGGGCTGTGGATCCTGGAGCATATGCGCCGTCTTATTGAGCAACGTAATCCAGACGCGATCCTGCTTGGTGAAGTCGACGTCGACGTCAAGACATATAAAGACTACTTCGGCAATAACGATCGCCTGAATCTGGTGCTCAATTTCTGGCTCAATAAGTATTTCTACGTCAGCCTGGCGAGGAAAAGCGCCCGTCCGCTGCGTAATGCGGTGAAAAAGATGATCGTCCCGCCCGACTCATGCTGTTTTGCCAACTGGCTGCGCAATCATGACGAGCTGGATCTGGAGGGCATTAGTCAGAAAGATAAGCAGTTTGTCCTTGATACCTTCGCCCCTGACGAAGAGATGAACGTCTATCAGCGCGGGATCCGCCGCCGCCTGGCGCCGATGCTGAATGGCGATCACAAGCGACTGGCGTTCTGTCACGCCGTGCTCTTTTCCCTGCCGGGTGTCCCGGTGATGCGCTACGGGGATGAGATCGGCATGGGCGACGACCTGGAACTGGAAGAGCGTTACGCCGTTCGTACGCCGATGCAGTGGGCCGGATCGGCGGGGGGCGGTTTTTCCGCGGCCAATCCGGAAAAATTTATTGCCCCCATCATCGATCGCGGCCCGTATCGCTATCAGAAAATCAACGTCGCTGATTCGCTGCTTCACCGCAACTCGCTTCTGCACCGAATCATGGATATTGCCAATACCCGCTCAGAGTTCCCCGAAATTGCCGTTGCGCCCTTTCGTCTCATTACCCTCGATCATGACGCGGTGCTGGGGCTGTATTACGAGACCGATGAACGCAGCATCCTGACCTTCGTCAACTTCAGCGACCAGCCGGTGAAGTTCGCCGCAAAAGGGATCCGCAATGCCACCTGGACTGCCTGTCTCTCGGACAAACGCTACGACGACGCGCTGGTGTGCGGCAAAACCGTCGAGCTCACTCTTGGCGGCTACGGTTACCGCTGGTTCTGGACCCACCGTAGCGCGCTGCGCTGATTATCTTCTCCCTCGAATTATCAGGCGGGTCAGCATAATCCCCGCCACCGCGAGGGCGCCCAGTGCCACCTTGCCAGGCATACCGGAGGTGACAGACGGGGCTCGGTTCTTCGCCTCGTCTGTAAAACGGCCATGGATTTTGTGCAGATCATTAACCGGCTGGTCAAGATAGTCCCGGCGATCCGGTGCGTTCAGATCGTCGGTCATCTGACCTTCCCAGGCTTTTTTAACCATCAGCCGGTCAAGTAAACCCGGGAAAAGAAATTGCCCGACGATCGACTGAATCGTGCTGCTTCCCACCCACAGTTCCCGTACCGGTTTTTGTGCAACCTTAAAGATGGCGCGGGCGGCGACTTCGGGCTCAAAAACCGGTGGCACCGGGCGCATCGCCCAGGCGAACTTATTCCTCGCCCATTCGAACTGCGGCGTGTTAAGCCCCGGCATCTGAACCATCGAAAGCTGAACCCGGCTGTTTTCATGCATCAGTTCGGTACGCACCGCATCGGTGAAGCCGCGGATCGCCGCTTTGGCGCCACAGTAAGCGGACTGCAAAGGAATGGAACGGTAGGCCAGCGCGGATCCCACCTGGATAATCACGCCTCTGTCGCGGGGCACCATCAGCTCCAGCGCGGCGCGAGTGCCGTTGACAAAGCCGAGGTAGGTCACGTCAGTCACACGACGAAACTCATCCGGCGTAAGGGTGCGAAACGGTGCCAGCACGGCGCCCATGGCATTGTTAACCCACACGTCAATCGCCCCAAGGCGATACTCAATCTCGTTAGCCGCATCCACCACCGCCTGACTGTCGGCGACGTCCGCCTGCACCGCGTGGGCATTGACCCCAAAGCGCTTTAATTCCTCCTGAGTGGAGTGCAGGCTGGCTTCATCGCGGGCGATAAGTCCCACATCGTAGCCCGCCTTTGCAAAGTGCAGTGCCGTGGCTTTTCCCACGCCCGCCGTCCCGCCAGTAATCACTATGACAGCCATACAACCTCCACGTGAATTTACCCGATATTGTCGTCCGACAAGGTTGTTACCAGTTCAGCCAGCGCAAAATGCACCGCTTTTTCCACCACGTCCTGACAGTCACCGGAGAAAAGAACGGTCCGGGTTTTCGTCTCGCCGCAAATATTCCAGCCAAAGCAGACCGTCCCTGCCGCCGTCCCATCGTCGCCCCCTTCAGGGCCTGCGTATCCGCTGATGGCAATGCTGATATCCGCCTGGGCCATATCGCGGATACTGGCGGCCATCTCGCCCACCGTCGGTTCGCTGACGGCGGTATAGCGCGCCAGCGTTTCAGAACGCACGCCGAGGATCCGCGCTTTTGCTTCATCGCTGAACACCACCAGCCCGACATCATAAAAATCGGCGGTGTTCTCTTCTGCGCACAACGCGACCGAGAGCTTTCCCCCCGTACAGGATTCCGCCGTGGTTAAGCGCAGCCCGGCATCGGTTAATTTACTCGCCAGCTTTTTCGTTAATTCACTTACGGTATAATGATCGTCGTGAAACAGATTGCTCATTTTGCCGCCTCTTATTTCTCAAAAGGAATGATTGAAATATGCCCATTACGTTCGAATATGGCATATTTGATTTCACTCATTTTTGTAATGCCATTATTCTGACGCGCTGACACCAGAATATCATCACAGGATACGTCGACTTTTTTAAGTTTATCCGCTAACGGCACGCCATTCTCTACCAGAATGACGGGATTACCATCCAGAATATTTTCCACCGGGGAAAAATATTTCTTCATCAACCCAAAGAGAATATCCACTACCACCAGCGTGGTAATCGTTATCATCGCCCCGGTGACAGAAAAGTCCTGCCCCAGAAGCGCCTGCTGCGTGGCTTCACTAATAATTAACAGCAGAATAAGATCAAAGCTGGTCATCTGTAGCAGCGCGCGTCGCCCCGCCACTTTAAATACCACCACGAGAAACAGATAAATCGCCAGCGCACGAAAGACCATATCCATATCAGCCTCCTACGGGTAAATAAATTGCCAGACGGTGATCTCCGGCTCGTTGTTTGCGCGGATGACAGTATTCCACTTACCGGCCCGGGTCGGGGTCGTGAAGTACAACACGGAGAACCTGTCTGACTTCTGGAGCGTGTCATAGACGAAATAGAGGGTTTTCCCACGGCTATACATTCTGTCCGGCTGCGGCCAGACGCTGCCGGGTTCGTAAACGTCGCTGCGCTCGCTGGTGATGCTGAGCGTGAAGTGACCCGCCGTTTTCACCGGAAACGTAAATTGCATCCTTGACTCGGTCTCCCGACGGCCAAAGCGTTCATAGTGAATGGTCAGAGATTTAGCAGAATTGGTCCTGGACGTGTCGCTCACCATGCCGCTGGAAAACAGACCGGCCATCGCTGCGATGATAATACCTAAAAGCAGCACAAAACCCACCTGGCGAAATGCATATTCAAACCTGAGCAAGCGATAACTCTCATCTATCCCGGGTAACTTTTCATTTTCACGCTTCATGGTTGTCGTCACCGTTTCGCTTATTTTATGAGTGTTTTGATTTCAAAAGAGATTGTTTTTAAGACTTATCACATTTGCCACATAAAGGAATAGCAACAATACTTAATAAGTCAAGACACCCAAAAATGAAGGATATCAGATGAAATTATCACTTATTTCCGCTTTTTTGATATTTTTGGTTCCATCAGCATGGGCAGATAATAACGGCGGGTTACAAAAAGGTGACGCGCCGCCCCCGCCTCACGCGCTGGATAGCGGATATCGTGGAACCGATGATGCGCGTATTATGACCATCGATCAGGCAAAACAAATGCATGACGGTGCGACAATTTCATTACGCGGTAATCTTATTGACGGTAGCGGCGATAAGTTTGTATTCCAGGATAAAACCGGAAAAATCGACGTTATTATTCCCCAGGCAGTCTTCGACGGCAGAACGGTAAAACCCGACCAGATGATCAGTATCAACGGTTCGCTTGATAAAAAATCATCTCCTGCCGTCGTCCGTGTTGATCGTTTGCAGAAATAATTCAGCGAAGCGTTAACGCTGCAACTATCCATCAAATCTCACCCCTTGGCTTAAGGAGTCAGCTATGAGTGATACTACACAACGTACGAACGCTTACCCGCAACCCCCGTTCCCGGAACAGCCGCAAACGCCGCCGGGACTGGCATCAGAGATGCAACCTGTACCCGATCATGGGGAAAAAAGCTACAAAGGGCATGGCCGCCTTACCGGCAAAAAAGCGCTGATCACCGGGGGTGACTCCGGGATAGGTCGCGCGGTGGCTATCGCCTATGCCCGTGAAGGGGCTGACGTTGCCATCAACTATTTGCCTGAAGAGGAAAAAGACGCCGCAGAGGTGATCGCGCTGATCAAAGCGGAAGGACGCAAAGCCATCGCGCTGCCGGGGGATATCCGGGATGAAACCTTCTGTCAGAATCTGGTCGAGGAAGCCGTCTCGAAGCTGGGTGGCCTGGATATTCTGATCAATAACGCGGGCCGTCAGCAGTACCGGGAGTCTCTGGAAGAGCTCACCACCGAAGACTTTGACGCGACGTTTAAAACCAACGTTTATGCCCCCTTCTGGATCACCAAGGCGGCGCTGCGCCATCTGAAGGCGTCGTCCGTTATCATTAACACCTCCTCGGTTCAGGCAGTGAAGCCCAGCCCCGTGCTGCTGGACTACGCTCAGACGAAAGCCTGTCTGGCCGTATTTACGAAATCCTTAGCCAAACAGCTGGGCCCAAAAGGCATTCGCGTCAACGCGGTGGCGCCTGGACCGTACTGGACGGTGCTGCAGTCAAGCGGCGGTCAGCCAATGGAAAAAGTGAAGGAGTTTGGCGGCGATACGCCACTGGGGCGTCCGGGACAGCCGGTAGAAATTGCTCCGCTGTACGTCACGCTGGCCTCGGATGCGTGTTCCTATACGTCCGGTCAGGTGTGGTGTTCTGACGGCGGGGATGGCGTGATCTAATGGGTTACTGATGTAACCCCTCGGCAATGAGCAATAAATGAACAAGGACGTTCGCCTGCAGCCCCTCCTGAAAAACATGTTGTAACTCAAACAGATCAAATGTTAAAAATATTTTGCTATCAGGTTATCAAAATTAAACAACTTAACTTGTCACCCGCATCGCTCTGTTTTTAACATCGCCTATGGAAAAAAATGGTCTGTTCAGTCAGCGCATACGCTTGCGCCATTTGCATACATTTGTGGCCGTCGCTCAACAGGGAACGCTGGGGCGAGCGGCTGAAACCCTTAATCTGAGCCAGCCTGCGCTCTCAAAAACCCTTAACGAGCTGGAACAGCTCACCGGCGCCCGTCTTTTCGATCGCGGTCGGTTGGGCGCACAGCTTACCCTTGTGGGCGAACAGTTCCTGACGCACGCCGTTAAGGTGCTGGATGCGCTCAACACCGCAGGCCAGTCCCTGCACAGAAAAGAAGAGCACACCAGTGACGTGGTACGTGTGGGTGCCTTGCCTACCGCAGCGCTGGGCATTTTGCCGCCCGTGATTGGTCAATTCCACAAGCAGCAACGGCATACCACGATTCAGGTTGCCACCATGAATAACACCATGCTGCTCGCGGGGCTTAAATCGGGGGAACTGGATCTGGGTATCGGTCGTATGTCTGACCCTGAACTGATGGGCGGTCTCAATTACGAACTGCTGTTTCTGGAATCCCTAAAGCTGGTGGTGCGTCCCGACCATCCTTTACTGCAGGATACCGTGACGTTAAGCCGCGTCATGGAATGGCCCGTGGTGGTCTGCCCGAAAGGCACCGTCCCGCGCCAGGCCGCCGAAAACTTGCTGCAAATGCAGGGATGTACACTACCCTCAGGGTGTATCGAAACGCTGTCGGCCTCGCTGTCACGCCAGCTCACCCTCGATTATGACTACGTCTGGTTCGTTCCCTCCGGTGCGGTAAAAGATGATTTGCGTCAGGGAACCCTGACCGCTCTGCCGGTGACCGCCCCGGGTGCCGGTGAACCTATCGGCATTTTAACCCGCGTAGACACGCCGCTCTCAACGGGTGCGCAGACGCTGCTGAGCGCCATCCGTAAATCCATGCCGGTGTGAATTCTTCCCTTCACCCTAACCCTCTCCCCAACGGGGCGAGGGATCTGTCCTGTGCGCTAATCAAATAATGCGGAATGATTCATTAACAATTGCGTAAAACAATTTAACAGTTTTATCATAGCCACGAATTCACCAAATGGTTCGTAAATCTTTTGATAAAGATGAATTCACCCGTGTTAATCATTATTCCCGCCGATTTTATTACCCAACTGGTACACCCGGCATAGCGGCGGGATCTAAGGAGACAGAAATGGCATTTGGCAGCGCGCCACGTGGGATACCGCGTATCCTGCAGTGGCTTCTTGCCGGACTGATGTTGCTCATCGGTCTGGCCGTCGGCGGGCTGGGGTTTAAGCTCGCCACCGTGGGCGGAAGTTGTTACTTCCTGATAATGGGCGTGGTAATGGTGATTGCCGCGATCCTGATTTTCCTCAATCGCACCAGCGGGATTGTCCTTTACAGCATCGCGTTTATTGCCTCGCTGGTCTGGGCGGTAAGCGATGCGGGCTGGGATTTCTGGCCGCTCTTCTCCCGCCTGTTTACCTTCGCCGTACTGGCTTTCCTTTGTGCCATCGTCTGGCCTTACCTGCGTGGAGCAAACCACAATTCCCCCAACAAGGCGCCTGCTTTTAGCGTTGCGGCGGTCCTGGCCGTGGCGATGCTGGTCAGCCTTGGCTGGATGTTTAAGCCCCAGACTCTCGTGGCGGCGAATGAACCCGTTCCGGTTAAACCCGTCGCACCCGGTGAGCAGCAAAAGAACTGGGCGCACTGGGGCAACACCACACACGGTGACCGCTTCGCCGCACTGGATCAAATTAACAAGCAAAACGTCAGCGAACTGAAAGTCGCCTGGGTTGCCCATACCGGCGATATTCCACAGAGCAACGGCTCTGGCGCGGAAGACCAGAACACGCCTTTACAGATTGGCGATACGCTGTACGTTTGTACCCCGTACAGTAAAGTGCTGGCGCTGGACGTGGACTCCGGGAAAGAAAAATGGCGCTACGATTCTAAAGCCACCGCGCCTAACTGGCAGCGATGCCGCGGTCTGGGCTATTTTGAAGACCACCAGAACGTGACAACGTCACAGGAAACCGCGCAGCCTGCCGCATGCCCTCGCCGTCTGTTCCTGCCGACCACCGATGCCCGCCTGATTGCCATCAATGCGGATAACGGCAAGGTCTGCGAAGATTTTGGCGACCACGGCACCGTGGATCTGAGCATCGGTATGGGTGAGATCAAGCCGGGATATTATCAGCAGACCTCCACGCCGCTGGTCGCCGGGAACGTGGTCGTCGTCGGCGGTCGCGTCGCGGATAACTTCTCCACCGGCGAACCCCCGGGCGTGGTACGTGCGTATGACGTTCACACCGGTAAGCTGGCCTGGGCGTGGGATCCGGGTAACCCGAACCTGACCGGCCTGCCGCCGGAAGGACAGACCTACACCCGCGGTACGCCAAATGTCTGGTCGGCCATGTCTTACGACGCCAAACTGAACCTGATTTATCTGCCAACCGGCAACGCCACCCCGGATTTCTGGGCGGGTGAGCGTACCGCGCTGGACGATAAATACAGCTCTTCTATCGTCGCCGTTGATGCCACCACCGGCCAGGTGCGCTGGCATTTCCAGACCACCCACCACGATCTGTGGGACTTCGACCTGCCTTCCCAGCCGCTGCTGTACGACCTGCCTGACGGCAAAGGCGGCACCACGCCTGTACTGGTGCAGACCAGCAAGCAGGGCATGATCTTTATGCTCAACCGCGAAACCGGTAAGCCTGTCGCGAAGGTAGAAGAGCGTCCGGTACCGGCTGGTAACGTTGAAGGTGAACGCTACTCACCCACCCAGCCGTATTCCGTCGGCATGCCAATGATTGGCAACCAGACGCTGACTGAATCCGACATGTGGGGCGCGACGCCTGTCGACCTGCTGCTGTGCCGTATTCAGTTTAAAGAGATGCGTCATCAGGGCGTCTTCACCCCGCCGGGTCTTGACCGTTCCCTGCAGTTCCCTGGCTCGCTGGGCGGAATGAACTGGGGCAGCGTCTCGGTTGACCCGAACAACAGCCTGATGTTCGTCAACGATATGCGCCTCGGACTGGCAAACTACATGGTGCCGCGCGCTAACGTGGCGAAAGACGCCAGCGGCATTGAGATGGGCATCGTCCCGATGGACGGCACGCCGTTCGGCGCAATGCGTGAACGTTTCCTGTCGCCGCTCGGCATTCCGTGCCAGAAACCGCCGTTCGGCACCATGTCCGCGGTCGATCTGAAATCCGGCAAACTGGTGTGGCAGGTGCCTGTCGGTACGGTGGAAGACACCGGCCCTCTGGGCATTCGCATGCACATGCCTATCCCAATCGGGATGCCAACGCTGGGCGCGTCGCTCTCAACCCAGTCCGGCCTGCTGTTCTTCGCCGGTACTCAGGATTTCTACCTGCGTGCGTTTGATACCGCCACCGGAAAAGAGATCTGGAAAGACCGACTGCCGGTTGGCAGCCAGTCCGGCCCGATGACTTACGTCTCACCGAAAACCGGTAAACAGTACATCATCATTAACGCCGGGGGCGCTCGCCAGTCACCGGATCGCGGTGATTACGTTATCGCATACGCGTTACCTGATAAGAAATAAGCTGTGAAAAAGGGACCGAAGGGTCCCTTTTTTTGTAGGTCGATTTTGTAGGTCGGGTAAGCGAAGCGCCACCCGACACTGCTGGCGACTCAGAACGTCTCCCAGTTATCTCCGGAAACCGTCGCCGCCGGGCGCAACGGCGCGTTCTTCGCCACTGGCACAGACGTCACCGCGCGGCCAGGCTTCGCGCCGCTTAAACGAAATGCCCCCACAGCCTCGGTCAGACGTGCGCCCTGTTCTTCCAGGGATGCCGCGGCTGCGGATGCTTCTTCCACCAGCGAGGCGTTCTGCTGGGTCACTTTATCCATCTCCGAAATCGCCTGGCTGACCTGCACAATACCGCGGCTCTGCTCATCCGATGCGGCGGCAATTTCCAGCATGATGTCGGTCACGCGCTTAACCGCGTCGACGATTTCATTCATGGTGTTACCCGCAGCCACCACCTCACCCGACCCCTGATCGATAAGGGAAACCGACTCATTGATCAGGCTTTCGATCTCTTTTGCCGCGTTGGCGCTACGGCTTGCCAGCGTACGCACTTCACTGGCTACCACCGCAAATCCACGCCCCTGTTCACCCGCGCGCGCCGCTTCTACCGCCGCGTTCAGTGCCAGAATATTGGTCTGGAAAGCAATGCTGTTAATCACGGCGGTAATCTCAGAGATCTTCTTCGAACTGCTGGAGATGTTGCCCATCGTTTTGACCACGCCGGAGACCATCTGGCCGCCACGGCTGGCTTTTCCGGAGGCATCTTCCGCCAGCTTGCTGGCATGATGCGCGTTATCAGCGTTCTGTTTCACCGTGGCGGTTAACTGTTCCATGCTCGCGGCGGTCTGCTCAATGGCCGCGGCCTGCTGCTCGGTGCGCGAAGAGAGGTCAGTATTACCGGCAGAAATCTCGCTGGTTCCGCGATAGATCTCCTCCGCGCCCTGACGCACGGTGCCAACCGTTGTTTCGAGGGAGTGCTGCATGGTTTGCAGATCGCGCGTCAGACGGCCAATTTCGCTGCGTCCGGCCACATCGTCCGGCATCGTCAGGTCACCTTTTGCAATATTCTCGATACGTTTCGCGGCACGCTGTAGCGGATGAATGACCGTGCGGCGCAGCACAACGAAGGTCATCGCGGTCAATACCAGCGCCAGCACAAACGCGCCCACCATAAACATCAGCCCCAGCTGCGTGCGGCTGTGCGCCTGCGCCGTTAGCGCATTGGCACGGTCGGTGCGGATCTTAATCGCCTTCAGCAGCACGGCATTGTAAGCGTCATCCAGCGGGCGCGCGGTTTCATTTTCGTGGTTGATGATAGCTTCGAACATGCCGTTTTTGGCAAATTTGACCATCGGCTGCATGCCCGCGATATAGGCGTCGTAGCGCGCTTTCAGGTCAGCATCCAGCGCTTCGTCTTCAGCGGTACGCACGGAGCGATTCATATACGCGTTAAAGCTATCCTGGGACTGCTTGATACGCGTTTCCGCCTCGCTGATGTTCTGCTTCATCGCATCCATCTCTGCGATACGGCTTGCCGCGCCGGCGTGGATCAGATTGATACGCGCGGTGCGCAGATGGTTTGAGCTGTTCGACAGCCCCATACGCACCTGAATCTCAGATGTGACATCCTGCAGATCCTTATCGGCCTGCAGCAGGAAATATCCCGCCAGACCCGAGCTCAAGGCAAACAGCAAAATAATGCCACCGAGAATGGAGGAAAACAGCGGAACCAGCCTGATGTGATGCAAGAAGCCCAGCTTACGCTGCGCCTGCATCGAAGTAGTGTTGTCCATGACCGTCGACTCTCTTATAGGTAAGATGCGTAAAAACACGCCTGTTAGATAGTCATCGGCACGGCAGAGATTTAGATTACGGCTAAAAACGCCGCACTGGTCACACTTTAGAGAAGATTATTAAAGAAATGCCAGCGGCTAAAAACCGCTGGCAGAAGAGTTACTTGTCGCCGAAATGAATAACGGTACGGATAGATTTTCCGTCGTGCATCAGATCAAACGCTTCGTTGATCTGCTCTAGCGGCAAACGGTGAGTAATGAACGGATCGAGCTGAATCTTACCGACCATCGCATCTTCAACCATCCCCGGAAGCTGTGTACGGCCCTTCACGCCGCCAAACGCGGAGCCGCGCCACACGCGTCCGGTGACCAGCTGGAATGGACGGGTTTTAATCTCCTGACCCGCGCCGGCCACACCAATAATGATGCTCTCGCCCCAGCCTTTGTGGCAGCATTCCAGCGCGGAACGCATGACGTTAACGTTGCCGATACACTCAAAGCTGAAGTCCACGCCGCCGTCGGTCATCTCAACAATGACATCCTGAATCGGTTTTTCGTGATCTTTCGGGTTAACGAAATCTGTCGCGCCCATTTCACCCGCCAGTTTGAATTTCTCCGGGTTAGTGTCGACCGCAATAATACGCCCGGCCTTCGCCTGCACCGCGCCCTGAATCACCGCCAGACCAATGCCGCCGAGACCGAACACCGCCACGGTATCCCCCTCTTTGACTTTTGCCGTGTTATGGACCGCGCCAATGCCGGTCGTCACGCCGCAGCCCAGCAGGCAGACTTTATCCAGCGGCGCCTGCGGGTTCACCTTCGCCAGAGAGATCTCCGCGCAAACGGTATACTCGCTGAAGGTGCTGGTGCCCATGTAGTGGTAAATCGGCTCGCCGTTATAAGAGAAACGGGTCGTCCCGTCAGGCATCAGCCCTTTGCCCTGCGTGGCGCGAACAGCCTGGCAGAGGTTGGTCTTGCCGGATTTACAGAACTTACACTCGCCGCATTCCGCCGTGTACAGCGGGATAACGTGATCGCCAGGCTTCAGGCTGGTCACGCCCTCGCCCACCTCCACCACGATCCCGCCGCCTTCGTGTCCCAGTACCGCCGGGAAAACACCTTCCGGATCGTCGCCGGACAGCGTGAACGCATCGGTATGGCAAACGCCGGTATGGGTAATTTTGATCAGCACTTCGCCTTTTTTCGGTGGTGCGACGTCGATTTCAACGATTTTCAGCGGCTGGCCGGGGCCAAATGCAACAGCAGCGCGAGATTTCATAGGTCTTCCCTTTTTGTCAGGTGTGTGGGTTTATTTTAGATAAGAGCGCAGCAAATGGCCGACTTCTGCCATGCGCACGGCTCGCTGATCCGGCGTTGTCTCTCCCGTCACCAGCTCATCTTTGAGATGAATTTCTACCATTTCGCCCATCAGGCCATTGGCAGCACCGCGCACGGCGGCAATTTGCTGCAGGATAGCCAGACAGGGATCGCCCGACTCCAGTGCGCGTTCAAGGGCATCGACCTGGCCCCGAATGCGACGGACGCGAGTAAGAATACGTTTTTTATCTTCGGGTGAATGCGGCATACGCCCTCCTAATACTATAGGGGGGTATGGTATCAATGAAATCAACTTTCTGTAAACATTAAGTTTCAAACGAGAATCACATCTTTTATGAATAACCACCCTAAGAGAATGGGTAATATCTCTCAACGTGAAATAAGGAGGTTGTATGACGTATTACAATTTTACTGATTGTGAACAACAAAGTCGCTTTAGCAAAAATAAGCACGTTCCCGTTCCACACGCTGCAATGCGCAAATACTACGAGTGGCGGAGAAAGGTCCGGGATTTTGGACATGATCCGAAGACGGCGGCTAACTCTGTGTGTGATGCAAATCCAGAGAAGCTGCACGGGGATACCTATTCGTTCAGGCTGACCCAAGAACATCGCGTTGTTTATACAAAAATCGGTTGCAACATCACCGTACATTCCATCGGTGGACATTACGTAAGACAATAACATCCTGGTGAGAAATCCATATAAAAAAGCCCTGACTTTAATCAGGGCTATAAAATGCGTATATAGCGGGCTATTCTGTGTTCACTTTTTACTCTTTTAGCACGCGTATTTCATCAAGCAGCCACTGTCTAAGAATTCGTATTTTATATGAATCCTTATTATCTGAACGGTAAACGAGATCGTATCCCCGCTCCGCCTGAAGTGTGTATTGCGGAAACGGCACAACAAGCCTTCCGGCAGCGACATCATCGGCAATCAGAACACTGCGGCCAAGAGCCACACCTTCACCCCGTATAGCGGCTTCAGTCGCCATGCTGCCGAGGGTCCATACGGGTCCCTGATGGCATTTGAAATTTTTTTCTCCGGCCATTTCAAACCATGCCTCCCAGTTCGCCAGCATTCTGTATTCATGAAGGAGAACGCAGTTTGAAAGTTCCTTAATGTCTTTCAGACCGTTATGTTCCCTTAAAAAACCCGGGCTACAGACAGGGGTGACGGTTTCATTCAAGATACGCTCAGAAGTCACGTCGCGATAATTGCCCAGGCCGTAACGAATTGCAGCATCTACCTGACCGTCGTTGAGATCCACATTAATGTCAGTGACGTCGAGCTCAATATCAAATTCAGGATATTGCTGCCTGAAACGACTAAGACGCGGGGCCAGCCACTTACTGGCAAAGGATACCGTTGTACTGATACGCAAACTTTTTGCCGGATTTCTTCCGCGCAAACGCTCGGACTCCCTCAATAAATCACTAAGAAGGCGGGTAACCGCAAGGTGGAATTCAGCCCCCTCCTCCGTCAGGATTATCTGTCGTGTAAGTCTTCGAAATAGCTTCATCCCCAGATGCTCTTCGAGCTTCCGGATTTGCCGGCTTATCGCGCCATGCGTAACGTGCATCTCCGCTGCCGCCAGCGTCATGCTGGAGAGCCTGGCAGTGGCTTCAAAAGCCCGGAGAGTTTGCAGTGGTGGGAGACGATCTAACATCATACGTGTGATAATAATTCACACGTAGTGTGAGAACAAATGATTTGTCAGGCCATCGTCCCAAAATCAAAATCGGCAAAAACAACCATTTCATTTTCATAATGATAATCGGAGGGATAGTGGAAAGTTTGTTCGTATACGGGACGCTTGGCCCTGGTCGGCCTAATGCTCATATTCTTGAGAGTATCGGTGGTACCTGGCAGAAAGGGCACGTTGGCGGTTCTCTGATAAATAAAGGCTGGGGTGCTGAGATGGGGTATCCGGGGATCGTGCTGGATGATTCAGGTAATCGTGTTCAAGGTTTTATTTTTACTTCAGTGAATTTGCCTAATCACTGGGATGTACTCGATGAATTTGAAGGCGCTGAATATGAGCGTGTACCGGTAGACGTGACGACTTCTAGCGGGCAGACAATAAAATCGTGTGTTTATATGCTTAAATCCTGAGCTCACAGGCGGCGCAGATGCCGGGCACGCTGTGACCTTGCACGGAGAGAGGAACATTGCGCAAGATCGGTCAGGATCCTGCCCTAACGCTCGGGCAAAGTAGATCATCAGGAGGATGTCATGAACGATGCAGCCAAATCGGCATACCGTGAGCGCTTATACAGGGTGTGCGACTATATTGCCCACCACCTGGATGAACCGCTCACGCTGGAAAAGCTCAGCGCGATAGCCAGCTCTTCACCTTATCATTTTCATCGTCAGTTTCTGGCGTTCAGTGGTCAGCCGCTGTATCGCTATATCCAGTGGCTACGCCTGCGCCGAGCCTCCTGGCGACTGGCCTTTAATCCGCAGGATAAGGTGATTGATATTGCGCTCGATGCCGGTTTCCAGAACCCCGAATCGTTCAGCCGCGCCTTCAAAACCGCGTTTGGAAAGAGCCCGCGTCAGTTCCGGCAGCAGCCGGACTGGCTAAGCTGGCACCAGCGCGTACCGAAAATGACCTTTCAGGAGCAAAAATCGATGGACGTTAAAATTGTTGATTTCCCCCAAACTCACGTGGCCATGCTGCAACACCGTGGCAGCCCGGATCGGGTTAATGACAGCGCGGCGACATTTATCGCCTGGCGTAAGGCCACGGGGCTATCGCCAGTACGCGAAAGCAGCACGTTTGGCATCGCCTGGGACGACCCGGCAACCACACCTGCCGATGCCTTTCGCTTCGATATCTGTGGCAGCGTTACGGAGGCAGTACCAGAAAATGCGTTCGGGGTTGCCAATGGTGAAATCAAAGGCGGACGATACGCTGTCGGGCGTCACACCGGCTCGCTGGATACGATCTCCAACACGGTATGGGCGATGTTCCGCGACTGGCTACCAGACAGCGGCGAAACGCTGCGCGATGCACCGGTATTTTTCCACTACCTCAATTTTGTCCACGAGGTGCCGGAACATGCGCTGCAAACGGATATCTATCTGCCGTTAAATTAAGACGGATGACTTCCCCCGCCATCAGCTGAACGTCTTACCGCCTGCGCCAGTTTATGCAGTTCCTCCTTAAGCCAGCGGGTCGCCCCCCGCTGGCCGCTGCGTTTATGCGAGTAAATTTTCACTTCAAACGCGCGGATTGAAAACGGTAAAGCAAATATCCTGAGATCCGCAGCCGCGACCAGCTTCTCAGCCGCAAACCGCGGGATCGCCATCAGCAGATCGCTTTGTGCAACGATAAACGGGGCGCTGAGCATCGACGGCGTTTTGATCGCTATGTGCCGGGTATAGCCCAACTGTTCAAGCCGCAGATCCAGAACCCCTTGTTTCTCATTCCAGGGCGTGACCACCAGATGTCGGGCCGCGAGATAATCCTCCAGCGTCAGCCGTGTCCGGCTGGCGTTACTGATGACCACATACTCATCTTCGAACCAGCCTATCTCCTCCAGTTCCGGATGACGAATATCCTCCGAGGTACTGAACCCGAGCGCCAGATCCACTTCCCCGGCTAATAGCTCCGTCAGCGCCGGGCTGTGGGGCAAATAACGCAATTCAAAACGCAAACCAGGGGCAGCATGCTGCAAGGAGTGCATCAGGGTCGGAAAAACGCAAAGCGCGGTAAAATCCGTAATCGCAATGTGTAAGCTCTCGGTACTGCTGGGGGCGTCAAACTCCGGCTGCGGGGTCAGCTCATGATTCAGGAATGACAGTGCGGAAGCGATGGAAGGTGCGAGCTGAGAAGCATACACGCTGGGGGACATACGATGCCCTTCCCGAAAAAAGAGCGGATCGTTCAGCGTCGCGCGCAGACGCGAAAGCGCATGGCTCAGTGCCGATGTGCTCATCGCCAGCTCATCGGCTGCCAGACGAACAGAACGATGGCGGTAAATCGCGTCGAAAACGGGCAACAGGTTTAAATCAAGACGTCGTAAAGCCGGATGCATAATATTCATCATTTGTTGATTTCATTGCACTTAATTCTTCGGACAATACTCCGTATGCTTAACGCCATCAATCGCGAAACAGACAAAAAGCAGGAATAACAATGAGCATTATCCTTCGTCAGGCCCGTCCCGAAGATGCCGCGGCCATTTATGCCATGATCTACGAGCTGGCAGTCTATGAAAAAGCGCCGGAAGAAGTGGTTACCACGCCAGAGGAGATCCGTGAAACGCTCTTTGGCGCGGGAAGTCACACCGAAGCGTTGATCGCTGAGTATGAAGGCGACATCATCGGCTATGCCGTGTTCTTCACCAGCTATTCAACCTGGCTCGGACGCAACGGGATCTATATGGAAGACCTGTACGTTTCCCCGGAGTATCGCGGTAAAGGCGCGGGAAGAGCGTTACTGAAACATATCGCGCAACTCGCGGTAAAGCGGCAGTGTGGTCGCCTGGAATGGAGCGTTCTGGACTGGAACCAGCCCGCCATTGATTTTTACCTGAGCATTGGCGCGCTGCCGCAGTCTGAATGGGTGCGCTATCGCCTTGATGGCGACGCGCTGCTGAGTTTTGCCGAATAACAGCGTCTCTCTGTGCGAGTCCTTTCGCACAGAGATATATCCGAAAACAGCCCTGCCAGGTGCCGAAATTAACCTTTCGTCTCTCATATCTGCAAAGAGCGGCTATCCTTTAATTATCAACACAAGGAGGCAAAGATGTCTGATTTCGGTACTGATAAAAACACCCAGTTTGCTGAAGATAAAGCAAAAAATAAGCTCGATGAAATTGCAGGTTCTGCACAGCAGCAGTTTGGTGAATTCGTCGATTCACCAAAGCACCAGGTAAAAGGCGCGGCTAAAAAATATGCCGCGCAGGCCAGCGATGCGGTTTCTGATGTAACAGAAGCGGTCAGAAATAACCCGCTAACCGGCCTTATCGCCGCCGGTGCCGTCGGTATTGTTCTCGGCCTGCTACTGGGTCGTAAATAATCAAGGCCCTTCGGGGCTTTATTTTTAGCTAAACTGTCTTACCATGCGATCTAATTCCTCCTCCTTCACAGCCCGTGAGAGATAATATCCCTGAAAGTTTTTCACGCCCAGTTCGACTAATTTTTCAAATTTCTCTTCACTGTCCACCCCCTCAGCAATGCAGTCCGTTCCGGTCATGTCGCTGTATATCTGAATCGCTTTAATCAGATTATAATCGTTGTCGTTCGCCACAAAATGCTCGACGATGTCGCGGTCCAGTTTCAACCCGTCAAAATGCACCTGCCTGACAGGAAACATGGTGTGATGGTTAGAGAAACAGTCATCCAGAAACAGTCTGCACCCGGTATTACGCAGATGCCGCATGGTTTCAGGGATCTTCTTGTCTTTGGTCACATCGATATCTTCTGCAAATTCAAAGACAAGCTTTTCCGCCCACTGGGGTTTGAGCAACATGCCGATGGCTTTCCGGGCCATCTCCGGCAACGCTTTCCCGGAAGCGAGACGAGGCGGAATATTGACTGAAAAATAGAATTTCCCATTATATTTATTAATCCCGGACACGGCAGCGTGGATCACCAGGGCCGTTATTTTTAACCATATCTCGTGATTTGAAATGTCATTAAGAAAACAGGCTGGCTTGACTATTTTGCCGTTTTTATTCCAGCGGATCAGTATCTCAAAGCCCACCCCTTTTTTGTCGCGATCGGTAATGATCTGGTAGGCCGGGAAGATCTCCCTTTTCACCAGAGCATTAAAAATATCTGCTTCTTTATCCGTGAATTCTGCTTTAAGACGTTGGTTTTTGTGACTTCTTTCCGCTTTAAAGTTATGCGGATCGTTTAACCATCGTTTAATATAATGTAACTTCTGCACACCTTCCTTACGATGGGTATAAACCGTTTTATTAGAAAGCCCTAGCTTTTCGCACAGATCTTTTACGGACATACCGCGGTAGAAATTTAATAAAACGTCAATTTCTCTTCTTGTAAGCCATTTCAGATTTTCCTGCGGAGAATACCCCAGACAGTGATCGCGTAATAATCGCGAGTGGTCTTTAAACCCCTTATTATGGGTGTGGAAGCAGTTGATGACATCAGAAACGCTGGCGATCCGAATCAGTGATAATTGATGGCTGTTATGTAAAAGGCTACCCAGGGTGCGATATAACCAGCTGTCAGGTATATCACTATAAAGGGTCACGCATCGGATAACAGGCAATGCATTCAGTACGGATGCCAGCCGCGTCAGACTTTCCAGCAGAGTGACAATCCCTTTACCCGGAAACACAACAATGTGAGCTTTTTGATTATTAAGGATATTTTCCCTATCCCTTTGGCAGACATCATCTCCCTCAAAGTGGATATGCGAAGCGTCTATGCCGTACTTTTTCAGGAGCAAAGCATACCCCTGGAAGGTAAAACCGCAGGTTGAGATGACAAACCGCCGATCGTCGCGAGCAACATTTCTGTGAGAAATTTTGTGGGTCATAACCTGCTCCTGGGCACAAAATCGCCATTCTTATTATGAATACGGAATATGTAATACAGCTGGTGTATAGAATAATTTTACAGTACGCCATCAGGTTAAGATACTGTTATCAACGTTCCGCACCGGAACATCTTTGCGTTAATCACTCTCTCTTCTGTCGACAAATGTAAATATATCTTTCTTTTCAAATAACGACGGCAAAACACTGTTTCTCAGGTATAATGAAAATTCCGAAAAAGAAGACTGGATACTTCATCTATCGGTTCATCAAACACGAGAAAAATGCTATGGATAATCACATCTCATCCAGGGCCTTGCTACATCGACGGGATGTTATAAAGAGCAACCCACGATTTGGTGAGGCAATATTAGAGCACTACACAATTAATGACACCATCTATAAAAAACAACCTTTGTTCTACAAGACAATGCTTCAGGAAGCGCGGTTCAACATTATTCTCGCCATGTGTTGTTTTATATTTGGCAATCAGGCCGAGTCAGTATCAGAGATTAAAGAGCTATGCTCCCGCTATAAAATAGCCAGCCCTAATAGTGTGATTGCGATCATTACTCTTCTCAGAACCACGGGGCGCATCAGGACCTGGCGCTGTACGGATGACCGTCGTAAAACACGAATAGCCCCGACCGAAAAAGGATTGAGTGAACTTAAACGCTATATGTCCGGTGCATTTTTGCCCGTCAGCATTCTTTACCCGACGTTTAATATTGATGTAAACCTGCTGGATAATGACACATTGAGAAATAATTTTTTCCGCCGCGCAGCGGAATATCTCTTCCGGGGATTAACCTTCAGGAAAGTGTTACCCGAGGTAGGATTATTTATTGATAAAGATGGCGGACGCATGATTATGCTTTATCTTTATCTGCAGGCCATAAAAAACAAATCTGCTCATGGTGCAGTGATTGATTATTCAGCCAGCACGCTCGCGAAAGAATTCTTTGTTTCGCGGATCCACGTCAACCGGATTATCAAAACAGCGCAAGAGGCAGGATATCTGAAAGATCGCGGTGACGGTCGCCTGTCGGTGTATCCGGCTTTTCTCGAACTGGTCGAAAACTATGCCGGACTCTATTTCGCGTATGTCACCCATTACATTAACGTGGTACCGAAAGAACGACGCCACCCCAACAACGTCACATTAACGGTATAATAAAAATGGCGTTCGGTTCCCCGAACGCCCTGCCCTTATCTCTCCCGCAGCGCTTCTTTCGCTTTGTTGAGCGGCTTCAACAGATAATCAAGAATGGTTTTACTGCCGGTTTTGATATCCACCGTCGCAATCATCCCCGGAAAGACCGGAAATTCCTTACCTTGCTTATTGGTCAGATGGTTACTGTCGGTGCGGATATAAACGCGGTAGTAGTAAACATCCCTTTTCACCTCATCCTGCAAAGTATCCGGTGAAATCATGGTCACTTCCCCTTCCAGCCCACCGTAAATGGAGTAGTCATAGGCCGTCACTTTTACCAGCGCTTTCTGGCCGGGATGGATAAATGCCACGTCGCGCGGGGAGATTTTTGCCTCAACCACCATCTGATCGTCCAGCGGCACCAGGCTCATCAGTTTGCCATTCGGCGGAATAACGCCTCCCACGGTCGTCACGTCAATATCCTTCACGATGCCACGCACCGGCGCATTGAAGGTCAGCCGGGTCAGGGAATCCTCACGCCCTTTCATCACCGAACGCTGAGCTTCAATTTCCGCGTTGGCTTTTGCCAGTTCTTCACGGGCGCGAACGTAATACTGGTTTTTCATCTCGGTGATTTTATTCTCAAGCTCATTTTTTTGACGCTCAAGACGTAACACCTCCACCTTGCTGGCCGCCCCCTGGGTCACCAGCGGACGGGTTAACGACAGTTCACGCTGCACCAGTTCAGCCCCCTGACGCAGGCCGGCCAGCCCTTTTTCCAGGCTTTCGCGACGGGACTGATAGAGCGCCGTCTCTTGTTTGACCAGCTCAACGTCATCATCCAGTTCTTCGGGAAAAATCAGCGCCGTGTCGTTGACCTCGGCCTTCAGGCGCGCCGCCGTTGCCAGCGCGGCATTCAGGCGGGACTCACTCTCCAGCACGCTGGACTCGGTTTTTGTCCGGTCTAACTGCGCAAGCTGCTGACCGCGTTCGACAATGTCGCCTTCGCGCACCATCAGGCTGTGAATAATGCCCCCTTCCAGGGACTGAATCACCTGCTCATGCGAAGACGGAATCACCTTGCCGCTGCCGGTGGTGACTTCATCAAGCTCGAACAGGCTCGCCCAGGCGATAAATACCGCCAGCAGGGCGAACAGCGCCCATGCCACCCGCGACGACCTCGGTAGGCGTGGCTCTTTCAGACGGCTATTAAAACGGGTTAAATCATTCATGCCACACCCTCCTCAGCAACCGCCGCCGCTTTCATGGTCACGGTGCGCTGCGCGGCTTTTGGCGTCGCCATACCGTGCTGATGCAGGATCGCGTCGCGCGGGCCGTCCGTCACCACCTTGCCGTTTTCCAGCACAATGATGCGGTCAACCAGGTCCAGAATTGGCAGGCGGTGGGTAGCCACCACCAGCGTCCGGCGCTTGCCCAGCCACTGGTGAAGATGCTGAATAAACTGCTTCTCGCTCACTTCATCCAGCCAGGCGGTAGGCTCATCCAGCAGCAGAATCGTCGGAGAAGTGATCAGCGCGCGCGCCAGCAGCAGCGCCTGACGCTGCCCGCCGGACAGCCCCGTGCCGCCTTCATTGATAAGGGTGTTCAGCCCCATTTTCTGCTTGCGCACAAACTCCAGCGCGCCGCTGTTCACCAGCGCCTGATGAATTTCTTCGTCAGTCGCCAGTGGGTTACCCATCAGGATATTGTCCCGCACGGAGCCAAAGAACAGCCGCGCCTGCTGGCTGAGCAACTGCATGTCGCGACGCAGATCGGCCGGGTCCAGATGGTTAAGCGCGATATCGTCCAGCAGGATGCTGCCCTGCTGCGGCTCCTGCATGCCCGCCAGAAGTTGCAGCAGCGTGCTTTTGCCGGAGCCATTTCGGCCAAGCACCGCCACGCGCTCCCCGGCACGGATCTGTAGCTTGCTGATGTTAAGCACGCTGAGTTTCTCTTCTTCATCGTAGTAAAACCCGACGTCCTCCAGCACGTAGTCGCCGCGCAGATGGGCTTTATGCACCTTCTTCCCGTGCTGCGGATCGTCAATCGGTCGCTGCATCAGGTCGTCCAGCCCCTTACGGGCCACTTTTGCCGACTGCCAGCGGGAGAGCACGCCTGAGATCTGCGACAGCGGCGCGATGGTGCGCGACGCCAGAATCGAGGTTCCTACCAGCGCACCGGTGGTCATATCCCCGCTGATCACCAGATAACAGCCCACCAGCAGGACTACCGCATAGACGATAGACTGCACTTCCTGGGTCCAGGTCAGCAGCAGGCCCGTCAGCCAGCGCTGCTTCATGCCGACGGTGGCGGCGACATCGTTGGTGTTATTCCACTGGTTCTGGAAACGCTGTTCGGCGCGCATCAGCTTGATGTCCTCAATGCCCTGCACCGCCTCCACCAGCGTGGCGTTACGGATAGCAGATTCGCGCATCCCCTCGCTGGAGAGTTTGCCCAGCGGACGCTGCACCAGCAGGCCCGGAATCAGCAACAGCGGCACGGCGAGCAGCACCACCAGCACCAGCGGGCCGCCGATCATCCACAGAATAAAGACGAACAGCAGGAAGAACGGCAGATCGGAGATCGCCGCAATGGTAGTGGAGGTGATGAGTTCACGCACCGACTCCAGCTCGCGGATCTGCGCAATAAACGAACCGGTTGATTTGGAGCGTGCGCCATTTTTAATCCGCAGCGCGTGGGCAAACACACGCTCTGAAATGCGCAGGTCGGCGCGTTTCCCCACCACGTCAGATATATGCACGCGCAGCATGCGCATGACGAATTCGAAGACAATGGCAATCATGACGCCGCCAAACAGCACCCACAGCGTGGCTTCTGATTGCGACGGTACGACCCTGTCGTACACCTGCATGGAAAAAACCATGCCAGAGAGAGCCAGTACGTTAGCCACCAGCGCCACCAGCATAATGTCGCTGTAGCGTCGCCAGTCTTTCAGCGCCAGCTGCCAGAACCAGTTTTTCTCATACGGTTTAATGTAATCGTCCACGCGGGCATCCGGTGTGGACTCCAGCGGGCGCAGCACCAGCAGGGTCTTTAACCGTGTCCCGAGCGCTTCCAGCGTCAGCGTCGTCTCCAGGCCACCGTCTCCGCTAAACTGCAGGCTGACGTTGCCTTCGTTGTCCATGCGGGTAATCACTGCGATTTGTCCGCCGGTGAATTCCGCCAGCAGCGGTAAACGCCACGGATCGAGAGAGACCGCCTCCGCCGCCACTACACGCATCCCCAGCCCTAGCTGGCGAGCCATCTCCTCCAGCACCAGCTGGCGCGGAGACTGACTTTCATGGTTAATCGTGACCCGAACATGTTCCGCGGAAAAGTCCAGCCGATAGTGCTTCGCGATGATCAGCATGCCCTGCAGCCAGGGTTCGTACTGTGGATGTGTCTTCATAATCTCCGGGTTAACGCTATTCGTGTATAGAAATGCCAAAAGGCCGCGGGGATCGCTCCCCGCGGCAGGGTTTTACGCAATTAACAGTTGATGATTAGCCAGCAGCGTCGCCAGATCCGTCTGCACGCCGTTCAGCGTCACCAGAGTGGTTGGCGAGAACTGGCCGCCGGTACCGTCCAGGTCAACCTGGATCTCGGTATTGCTTCCGTTTCGCACCACGCGGATGTAATCGGTGATATTGCCCGCGCTACTGTCCAGCGTCGCCACGCCGTTCACATAGCTCGCTGAGCCCGTGCCGGTATAGCCGCTGTCTGAGAGCAGATCGCGCAGGTCAATACGGTCCGTGTCCGCCGTCCCTTCCCAGGTGCCGACGGTAAAGCCGTTCACCACATCGTGACCGTTACCGCCCGTGGCATCCGACGCGTTGATCAGCTTGTAGAGCAACGTATCGTGACCGCCGCTGCCGATGTTGAAGGTGTCATTCCCGCCGCGGCCTTCGAACCGGTTATCAGCGCTGTTGCCGGTGATAACATCGTCGAAGTCCGAACCGTTAATGCCTTCAATATTCAACAGCCGTGTGGTACCAAAGCCAGTGTCCTGTGCGGTTGAAAGGCGCAGGTCAACGGTCACGCCGGAGGTCGCATTGCGGTAATCCACCACGTCCATCCCACCGGTGTTGCTCCAGGTGTCGTAGTCGGAATGGGTATTCCAGCCGCCGGAGCCGTTGTAGGTATAGGTGCCATCTTCTGCAATGAAGGTGTCGTTATACCCGGTCCCGGTGATTGTCCCGCTGTGGCCGCCGGTCGCCGCTTCGGCCGTCAGGACGTAGCCCTCTTTGCCGTTGCCCGCGTCCAGACCGCTCCAGGTGACGTTATCCGACACACCGTTGGTGATCTTCACAATCTCTGCCGAGTAGGTTTCATTCGGATCCAGACCGTAGAAGCTCACCAGCGCAGAGGTATCGTTCGACCCGATACCGGACTGGGCGTTGATGATCTGCGAGGCCACCAGCACGCCTGCGGCGTTATACAGGTTGACCGTGTTGCCGTAGTAAGCGTTGATACCCTCGCTATCGACAATGTGCAGATGCATCGCGGTGCCGTCCGCAATGGTTTTGCTGTTCTGAACCAGCACCACCTTGCCGTTCTGCTGAGACACCAGCAGATCCTTCGCGCCGTCCCAGTTGTAGTCCACCGCGGCCACGCCGGTAGCGTAGGCGATACCGGATGCCAGCTGGCTGGAGTTCCAGGTGGAACCGTACCCGTTGTTGGTGAACAGGGTCGCCGTTTGTGACGCGCCGTAGGTGCTGAGCTTGATGATGTCCATCTGCCCGTCACCGTTCCAGTCCACCGCCACCGACAGATACCCCGCCGACGCGTTAGAGGCTTCCACCGCGCTCTTGGTGGTAGAGAGCTTCCCGGTGCCGTCGTTGTAGTAGATCACCCCGCCGTTGTTGTTGTAGCTGCTGCCCAGGTACAGATCCATGTAGCCATCGCCGTTGAAGTCTGCCCACGTCATGGACGCCGCCGTGGTGGTGTTCGCGGCGTTGACCACAAACACGTTGGTCAGGTTCTGGCCGATAGAGAGCGTGCCGTTGCCGTTGTTGTTGATTACGGTTAACGAGTACGCGCCGCTGCGGTTGGTGTGCTGAACAATATCCACCGTGCCGTCGTTGTTCAGGTCAACGCCGGAGATTTCACGCATGGTGGTGAATTGTCCCCAGAAACCTGCGCCGCCGTTGGTGCCGTCCGGCGACAGAACCCCGTTGTTGTTGATCAGGTACGTAATGGAGTCTGCACCCGCATCGCCGTAGGCCAGATCCAGATAACCATCACCGGTTTTGTCGTACGCAATCACGCCGCCGTACCAGATGGTAGTGCCCATTCCCAGCTGGCTGGCGTTATAGGTGCTACCATCGTAGGTCCACATCACCTGCGTGGATCCCGCGTAGGTGTTCTCCGTGGCGAAAATGTCCTGCGTGCCGTTACGGTCAAAGTCAGCGGCGGTCTGGCTCACCACGTAGTAATTACGGGTGTTGGTCAGCGTATTTCCGGCATAGGTCGAGCTATCGCTGCTGGAGTAAGACTGGCCGTTCGCAATGATATTCCACAGACCGCTGCTGTTCATGCCAAGGGTCATGGTGGAGTTGTTGCTGTTCCCCGCCGTGGTTGCCCAGTCGGTATTCACCGTGGTGGTGTCAATCACCAGACTGCCGGTGGTCGTCCCGGTGGTATTGCCGTTACCCGCGCTGCTCTTCACCTGCGCCGTCACGCTGTAGCTCGCGACGTTCAGCGCATCGCTGTCCGGGATCTGCAGATACCAGGTGTTGTGATCCGGATCGACCACCACCGCACCGCCCGTCTGGGAGGTGTAGGTTTTCCCGTTCACCGTCACCACCAGATACTCACCGTTCACCAGATCGGCGGAGACGGTCCCGCTGACGATCGGCGTGGTATCCGGCGTGGTCTGCGCGGTAATCGCCGCCGTGGTGGTCGGTATGCTGGTATCCACGCTCAGCACAAAGCCGTCCGATTCCGTATAGTTACCGGCCTTGTCGGTGACACGCACAATGTAGGTGTGATTGCCATCGCTCAGGCCGTTATCCTGGAAGGACCAGCTTGCGCTGCCGTTCATGGTCACCTGGCCGAGCAAGACGCCATCGCGGTAAAGCTGGACGATCTCGCCGTCGTCCGGGGCGCGGTTGAGCGTCCCATTGATCACCGGTGAGTTATCGTCAGTGGCGACCGAGCTGCCAAAGGTGCCCGTACGTTCCCCTTCAACGTCGGTATAGCTCACGACCGTTCCCACCGTGTCTGGCGGCGTGGTATCCACCGTCACCACCTGCGACGCGGTAGAGCCCACGTTGCCCGCCTGGTCGATGATCCGCACCTGGTAGGTGTAATCGCCGTCCGCCAGATCGCGGGTATCGGTGTAGCTCCAGCGCTGGTTGGTGACCGTGGCGTCAGACCAGGTATTCCCGCCGTCGAGGCTTATCTGCACGCGCTCGTCGTTTGCCAGCGCGTTGCCCAGCGAGCCGTTAATGGTCAGCGTGGTGTCCATAGTGATGAAATCACTCCCGGACTGACCGGTATCTTCGCTGATGCTGTCGATGGTGATGCCATACTGCGGCGCCTGAGTATCCACCGTCACCGCCTGCGAGGTGGTTGCCCCGACGTTACCCGCCTGGTCAATTACCCGCACCTGGTAGTTATGGCTACCGTCGGTCAGGGTACGCGTATCGCTGTAGCTCCACTGGGTCCCGCTCACGGTGGCATACACCCAGGTGGTGCCGCCATCCATGCTCACCTGAACGAACTCACCCGCCCCCAGCTCTGCGCCAAGCGTGCCGTGCAGCGTGTACGAGGTCGAACTGGTCAGGAAGTCATTGTTGTCAAACCCGGTGTCGACGGTAATGTTATCCACGGTCACCGTAATCGCCGCATCCGGGGCGACCGTATCAACGGTCACCTGCTGATGAGCGCTGGCCCCCACGTTGCCCGCCGCATCCACCACGCGAACGTAGTAGTCATAGGTCTGGTTCCCGAGCGTGCGGCTGTCGACGTAGTACCAGCTGTTGCCGGTCACAATCACGTTCTGCCAGGTGACGCCGCCGTCGATGCTGATCTGGGCGTACTCGCCGTCAGCCAGCGTCGCGCCGAGCGAGCCGTGCAGCGTCAGGGACGTATCGTTGGTGATAAAGTCGCTGCTGCTCAGGCCGGTATCGTCGCTGATGCGGTCGATGGCGATGGTTTTGCTGGCGTCCGGCGCGACGGTATCAATGGTCACTACCTGGCTGGTGGTGGCGCTGATATTCCCCGCGTCGTCAATCACGCGCAGCTGGTAGTTGTAATCTCCGTCGGCCAGCGTACGGCCATCGACATACGTCCAGCTCAGCCCGCTGACGCTGACGTCGGTCCAGGTCAGACCGCCGTCGAGGCTGATCTGCGCGTGGTCACCGCTGCCCAGCGCCGCGCCGAGCGTCCCTTTCAGGCTGATCTGGTTGTCGCTGGTGATGAAGTCACTGTCGGACAGGCCGGTATCCTGGGAAACGGAATCCACGGTAATGGTCGTTGCCGCCGGTTTCGTCAGATCAATGACCACGTCCTGGCTGTCCGTTGACCCCACGTTGCCCGCGTTATCAATCACCCGCACCTGATACTGATAGGTCCCGTCGGTCAGGGTGCGGCCGTCCGTATAACGCCATGTGGTGCCGGTCACGGTCAGGTCAATCCAGGTTGCCCCACCGTCGAGGCTGATCTGCGCCTTCTCGTTATTGCCGAGCTGCGCGGTCAGCGAGCCGTTGACCACGACCTGAGCGTCGTTGGTGATGAAATCACTCGCGCTCAGGCCGGTGTCGTTTTGCAGAGAATCAATGCTGATGCCCATCGACGGCGCGGTGAGATCCACGGTGACGCTGTGGTTATCGCTGCCGCTGTTGCCGATGGTGTTGCTGACCTGCGCGTTAATGACGTACGAACCGCCGTCCGCCAGCGCGGTCACGTCTGCGTTTCCGACCGTATAGCGCCAGGTACCGTCATTCTGAACGGTCGCCGTGTAGGTTTTACCGTTCAGCGTGATGGTCACCGTCTGGCCCGCAGGCGCGTCGGTGGTGCCGCTGATGACCAGCGGCGTGCCGTGTTCGGCGGCGCTGACAATGTCATCTTCCGCAAAGGTGTTGATGGTGATAGTTGGGACATCACCGTTCAGCGTTACGTCGTGCGTTGCGCTGCCAGGGTTACCTGCTTTATCACTCACCGTGGCGGTAATCGCGTACTGCCCGTCACTCAGGCCGAGGAAGTCACGGCCCGGCACGAAGACCGACCACGATCCGTCTGCCCCGACGGTGGCCTGATAGCTGTGCCCGTTGAAGGAGACGGTCACCGTCTGGCCCTGTTCCGCCGTGGTGGTACCGCTGATGGTCTGGCCCGCCAGCTGCTCGGCATTGTTAACGATGTCGTCATCGGCCACGGTGCTGATGGTCACGGTCGGCGCGACGGTATCCACCGTTAAGGTGTGCGTCGTCTGACCGCTGTTCCCGGCTTTGTCGTTGACCGAGGCGGTCACCGTCAGCGCCCCCTGGCTCAGCGCGGCCAGATCCGCCGCGGGTACGTCCAGCGTCCAGGTGCCGTCGTTGGCCACGGTAGCGGTATAGGTTTTGCCGCCCAGCGTCACGGTAACGGTCTGGCCGGCCTCGGCGCTGGAGGCACCGTGAACCGTCAGCGGCTGCTGCGCTTCTGCCGCGTTCAGCACATCGTCACCCGACAACGTCGCAATGCTTACCACCGGCGCGGTGGTATCTACGCTGATGTCGTGCGTTGCCGAGGCGCTGTTACCCGCGCTGTCCTGCGCCGAAACAGACACCTGATAGCGCGCGCCATCGGCCAGTGTGCCTACGTCGGCGGCCGGGACGGTAGTCGTCCAGGTGCCGTCGCTCTGAATCGTGGCGGTGTAGGTCTTGCCGTTCAGGGTCACGGTCACCTGCGTACCGCTGGCAAACTGGGCGCTGGAGCCATTAATCACCAGCGCGTTACCCGCTTCTGCCGCGTTGATAACGTCATCGCCGCTGAGGGTATTTACCGTCAACGCCACGGAGGCGGTGTTGACCACCACGTCGTGCGTCTGGGTGCTGCTGTTGCCCGCGCTGTCGGTAATGGTTGCGCTCAGCGTCACTGTGCCGTCGCTCAGCGCGGAAATCACGCTGGCCGGCACGCCCACGCTCCAGTTGCCGCTGGCGTCAACGGTGGTGGTGTACTGGTTCGAACCCAGCGTAATGACCACTTTATCCCCGACGTTCGCGCCGGTTGCCGTGCCGCTGACGATCTGCGCCTGTCCGTGTTCCACGCTGTTGATCACGTCATCGCCCGCCACAACGTTAACGCTGACGGTCGGTGGCGTGGTATCAAGCGTAATCGCTTTACCCGCGCTGCCCGGGTTACCCGCCGCGTCGCTCACGCTGACCTGCACGGTATAGCCGTTATCCGCCAGTGCGGAGAGATCGGTGCCCGGCACGTTGACGCTCCAGATACCGCCCTGCTGCACCTGCGCGGTGTAGCTCTTACCGCCCAACGTCACGGTAACCGTCTGCCCGGCTTCCGCGGTGGTGGTACCGGAGATAGCCACGCCTGCGGACGCTTCGCTGGCGTTGATCACGTTATCGCCCGCGACCGTATCAATGGTGACGGCTGGCGCGGTGGCATCCACGCTGTACTCGCGGCCCGCAGAGGCGCTGTTGCCGTTCACGTTAGTCACGCTCACCTGCACGCTGGCATCGCCATCCTTGAGGCCCGCCAGATCGGCGGAAGGCACGGTAGCCGTCCAGTTGCCGTCGGCATCCACTTTCGCGGTGTACGTCTTCCCGGCGAAGGTGATGGTAACGGTCTGGTTTTCCTCAACGTTCGACGTGCTGCCTGAAAGCACCAGATCCGCGCCTTTCTCCGCCGCGTTAATCACGTCATCGGTAGCAATCGCATCAATGCTGATGGCGACCGCGGCCAGATCCACGTTCACATCGTGGCTGATGGAGACCGGGTTACCCGCGGTGCTTTGGCCTGCCACGGTAACGGTGACCGTGCCTGCTGCCAGCGCACCCACGTCTGCCGCCGGGATTGCCGCGCTCCAGGTACCGTCTGCCAGCACGGAGGCGGCATACGTTTTGCCGTTGACGGTCACGGTGAGCGTGGTTCCCACCGCCAGCCCGTCGCTGGAACCGGTGACGATCAGGTTCTGACCGTGTTCGATGCTGTTGATCACGTCGTCACCCGCGACGGTATCAACGCGCAGGCCCGGCAGACTGGCGTCTATAGCGATTTCGCGCTCGCCCGCCCCGGTATTGCCGTGGCCGTTGGTCACGGTCGCTGACACCGTCAAATCGCCGTTGCCCAGCGCCGTCAGAACAGACTCCGGCACGTTCACGGACCAGGTCAGATCGTTCTGCACCGTCGCGGTGTAGCTGTTGCCGCCAAGGGTCACGGTAACGATATTGCCCGCCTCCGCGTTCGTCACGCTGCCGCTGATGGTCTGGCCTGAAGCCACTTCCGCCGCGTTAATAATGTTATCGCCCGCCACGGTGTTGATAGTGACCGTTGGCAGCGCGGTATCCACCAGCAGGTTCGCGGTGTTGCTGACGCTGTTGCCCACGCCGTTGGTCGCCGTCGCGCTCAGGGTGTAATTGGCCTGACCGAGACCCGCCAGATCTGCCGCCGGAACGGTCAGGCTCCAGCTGCCGTCCGCCGCCGTGGTGGCGGTGTACTGCTTGCCGTTCAGGGTCACGGTGACCACGGTACCTTCTGCCAGGTTGGCGCTGGTGCCGCCGACGCTCAGGTCCTGGCCTTTCTCCACCGCGTTCAGCACGTTGTCGCCGCTGAGGGTGTTGAAGCCGACCGACGGCAGGCCGGTATCGACGGCCACGTTATGGCTGCCGGTGCCGGTATTGCCTGCGGCATCGGTGACTGACGCCGTGACGGTTACGGTGCCGTCGCTGAGGCCGGAAATCACGCTCGCCGGTACGCCCACGCTCCAGTTGCCCGCCGCGTCCAGCACGGTGATGTACGTCTGGCCGCCGAGGGTAACGGTGACCTTATCGCCCGCTGCCGCCCCGGTGGCGGAACCGCTGATAATCTGCGCCTGAGCGTGCTCCGCGATGTTAATCACGTCGTCGCCCGCCACGGTGTTGATGGTGACCGCTGGCACGGTGATATCTACCGTCAGGTTATGGTCAACGGAAGCAGGGTTACCCGCTTTGTCGCTCACGGACGCGGTCACGGTCACGCTGCCGTCGCCGAGCGCCGCAACATCCGCCGCCGGAACGTTCAGCGTCCAGCTCCCGTCCGCGCTGACGGTTGCGGTGTAGTCTTTACCGTTCAGCGACACGGTGACCGTCTGGCCCGCTTCGGCGGTGCTGGTGCCGGACACGGTCAGATCGCTCTTCGCTTCGGCCGCATTGAGAATGTCGTCACCCGCGATCGTGTTGATGGTCACGGACGGCGCGGTGGCGTCCACGCTGTACTCGCGGCCCGCCGAGGCGCTGTTGCCGTTAACGTTTGTGACGCTCACCTGCACGCTGGCGTCGCCGTCCTTAAGGTGTGCCAGATCCGCGGACGGTACGGTATACGTCCAGTTGCCGCTGTCATCAACGGTAGTGGTGTAGATCTTGCCGTTCAGGCTCAGGGTCACGGTCTGCCCGGCTTCCACGTTGGTGGTCGCACCGGACAGCACCAGGTCTGCCCCTTTCTCCGCCGCATTGATCACGTCGTCGGTGGCGATGGCGTTGATGCTGATGGCAACGGTCGCCAGATCCACCGTCACGTCGTGGCTGATGCTAATCGTGTTACCCGCCGCGCTGTCGCCGGTGACGCTGATTTTCACGCTGCCTTCCGGCCACGCGCTCACGTCGGCAGACGGGATCGCCGCGCTCCAGGTGCCGTCCGCCAGCACCGTAGCCGCATAATCTTTGCCGTTAACGGTGACGGTCAGCGCCGTGCCCGCCGCCACTCCGTCGCTGGATCCAGTGACGATCAGGTTTTGCGCATGTTCGATGCTGTTGACCACGTCGTCGCCCGCGACGGTATCGACGCGCAGGCCCGGCAGGTTAGCGTCTATAACGATTTCGCGTTCGCCGGAACCGGTGTTGCCGTGGCCGTTGGTCACGGTCGCCGTCACGCTCAGGCTGCCGTTGCCCAGCGCGGTCAGCACGTCAGACGGTACGTTTACGGACCAGCTCAGATCGTTCTGTACCGTCGCGGTGTAGGTATTGCCGCCAAGGGTGATGGTCACGGTGTTACCCGCTTCGGCATTCGCCACGGTACCGCTCAGGGTTTGCCCGGCCGCCACTTCCGCCGCGTTAATAACGTTATCGCCCGCCACGGTGTTGATGGTGACGGTCGGCAGCGCAGTATCCACCAACAGGTTCGCGGTGTTGCTGACGCTGTTGCCCACGCCGTTGGTCGCCGTCGCGCTCAGGGTGTAGTTGGCCTGACCGAGACCCGCCAGATCCGCTGCCGGAACGGTCAGGCTCCAGCTGCCGTCCGCCGCCGTGGTGGCCGTGTAGTTTTTACCGTTGAGGGTCACGGTCACCACGGTGCCTTCCGCGAGGTTAGCGCTGGTGCCGCTGACGCTCAGATCCTGACCTTTCTCCACCGCGTTCAGCACGTTGTCGCCGCTGAGGGTGTTGAAGCCGACCGACGGCAGGCCGGTATCGACGGTCACGTTATGGCTGCCGGTGCCGGTATTGCCTGCGGCATCGGTGACTGACGCCGTGACGGTTACGGTGCCGTCGCTGAGGCCGGAAATCACGCTCGCCGGTACGCCCACGCTCCAGTTGCCCGCCGCGTCCAGCACCGTGGTGTACGTCTGGCCGCCGAGGGTGACGGTGACCTTATCGCCCGCTGCCGCCCCGGTGGCGGAACCGCTGATAATCTGCGCCTGAGCGTGCTCCGCGATGTTAATCACGTCGTCGCCCGCCACGGTGTTGATGGTGACCGCTGGCACGGTGATATCTACCGTCAGGTTATGGTCAACGGAAGCAGGGTTACCCGCTTTGTCGCTCACGGACGCGGTCACGGTTACGCTGCCGTCGCCAAGCGCCGCAACATCCGCCGCCGGAACGTTCAGCGTCCAGCTGCCGTCCGCGCTGACGGTTGCGGTGTAGTCTTTACCGTTCAGCGACACGGTGACCGTCTGGCCCGCTTCGGCGGTGCTGGTGCCGGACACGATCAGGTCACTCTTCGCTTCGGCCGCATTCAGAATGTCGTCACCCGCGATCGTGTTGATGGTCACGGACGGCGCGGTGGCGTCCACGCTGTACTCTCGGCCCGCCGACGCGCTGTTGCCGTTCACGTTAGTGACGCTCACCTGTACGCTGGCGTCGCCGTCTTTCAGACCTGCCAGATCGCCCGCTGGCACCGTGGCGGTCCATTTACCCTCAGCATCCACCGTGGCGGTATAATTCTTGCCGCCAAAGGTAATGGTGACGGTCTGGTTTGCTTCCACGTTCGAGGTGGTGCCGGAGAGCACCAGATCCGCGCCCTTCTCGGCCGCGTTAATCACATCGTCTGAGGCGATGGCATCAATGCTGATGGCAACGGTCGCCAGGTCCACCGTCACATCGTGATTAATGGAAACCGGGTTACCCGCACCGTTCTGGCCTGCCACGGTAACGGTCACCGTGCCTGCCGCCAGGGCACCCACGTCCGCCGCCGGGATCGCCGCACTCCAGGTGCCGTCAGCCAGGACGGTCGCCGGGTAGGTTTTATTGTTCACGGTGACGGTCAGCGCCGTGCCCGCCGTCAGCCCGTCGCTTGTACCCGTAATAATCAGGTTTTGATTATGTTCGATGCTGTTGATCACATCGTCGCCCGCGACGGTATCGACGCGCAGCCCAGGCAGGTTAGCGTCGATAGTGATATCGCGCTCAGCGGAGCCGCTGTTACCCACGCCGTTGGTTACGCTGGCAGATACGGTCAACTCGCCGTTGCCCAGCGCTGTCAGTTCGGCTTGCGTCACGTTAACGGACCAGGTGAGATCGCTCTGGACCGTCGCGGTATACGTTTTGCCTCCGAGAGTCACGGTAACCGTGTTGCCTGCTTCGGCATTGACTACCGAGCCGCTGATGCTCTGGCCTGCCGCCAGTTCAGCCGCGTTAATGACGTCATCGCCCGCCACGGTGTTGATAATGACACCCGGCAGAACGGACTCGACATTCACGGTATGAGAGGTACTGGTGCTGTTGCCAACGCCGTCCGTTGCTGACGCGGTAACGGTATAAAGCGCTTCACCCAGTTGACCGACCTGATCCGCCGGAACCGTGGTCGTCCATTTACCGTTAGCGTCCACCGTTGCGCCGTACGCTTTGCCGTTGAGCATCACGGTCACCGCCGCGCCTGCCGCCAGGCCGGAAGCCGTACCGGAGATCGTCAGATCCTGGGTTTTCTCTGAACTGTTGATCACATCGTCACCGGAAACGGTGTCAATGGTCAGCACCGGCGCGCTCAGGTTTACCTCCACGCTGTGTGTGGTGCTGTTACTGTTGCCCGCTTTATCGGTCAGCGCCGCGGTGATGGTGTAATCTCCCGCGGTCAACGCGGTCACATCCGCCGCCGGTACACCCACGCTCCAGTTGCCGGAGGCATCCAGAGTGGCTGTGTATGATTTGTTGTTGATCGTCACGGTGACCACATCACCCGCCGCCGCGCCGGACACAGAACCGGTGACAATCAGCGCCTGCGCATGTTCGGCGCTGTTGATCACATCGTCGTCGGATACGGTGTGGATGGTCAGCTGTGGAACGGTAGTATCAACCAGCACGTCGCGATCGGCAGAGGCCGGGTTGCCCGCTTTATCCGCGACGGCGGCGCTGACGGTGTAGTTACCGTCAGCAATCGCGCCCAGATCCGCAGACGGCACGGTTACGCTCCAGCTGCCGTTTGCCGCTACGGTGGTGGTGTAGTCTTTACCGTTCAGCGTGACCGTCACCGTCTGGCCCGCTTCGGCGTTGGTCACGCCATTAATGACCAGATCCTGCTGCGCTTCGGCCGCATTGATGATGTTGTTGTCGCTGATGATGTCAATCGAGACCGTCGGCGCCGTCGCGTCCACGCTGTACTCACGGCCAGCTGACGCGCTGTTGCCGTTCACGTTGGTCACGCTCACCTGTACGCTGGCGTCGCCGTCTTTCAGGCTGCCCAAATCGGCAGACGGTACGGTGGTCGTCCAGTTGCCGCTGGCATCGACCGTCGCGGTGTACGACTTGCCGCCGAAGGTGATGGTGACGGTCTGGTTAGCTTCCACATTGGTGGTGGAGCCGGACAGGACCAGGTCCGCGCCTTTTTCCGTCGCGTTAATCACGTCGTCGGTGGCAATCGGATTAATGCTGATGGCGACTGCGGCCAAATCTACCTTCACGTCGTGGCTGATGGTGACCGGCGTGCCCGCCGTGCTCTGGCCGTTAACCGTTACGGTGACCGTGCCTGCGCCCAGCGCGCTAACGTCTGCCGCCGGGATCGCCGCCGCCCAGGTGCCGTCTGCCAGCACGGTTGCCGCGTAGGTTTTTCCGTTGACGGTTACCGTGAGTGCCGAACCGGCTGCCAGGCCATCGCTTGACCCGGTGATAATCAGGTTTTGCGCATGTTCGATGCTGTTAATCACATCGTCGCCCGCGACGGTATCGACGCGCAGACCGGGCAGGCTGGCATCGATGGTGATGTCGCGCTCGCCGGTGCCGGTATTGCCATGGCCGTTGGTGACGCTGGCGGACACCGTCAGATCGCCGTTACCGATGGCGGTTAAGACCGTGGACGGCACGTTGACCGACCAGCTCAGGTCGTCCTGTACCGTGGCGGTGTAGATGTTGCCACCGATGGAAATAGTGACAGCGTCACCGCTCGCTGCCCCGCTCACTTTCCCGCTCAGGGTCTGGCCTGCGGCGACCTCTGCCGCATTAATCACATCATCCGTGGCGACAGGATTAATGGTCACCACCGGGAGCGCGCTGTCGACCACAACGCTGTGGCTGGTACTCGCGCTGTTACCTGCCGCGTCGGTCACGTTTGCCGTCACGGCGTAGCTCGCTTCGCCCAGCGCCGAGACGTTTGCCGCCGGTACGGTGACGCTCCAGTTGCCGCTGGCGTCCGTGATGGCGGTGTAACTGATGCCGTTCAGGGTCACCGTAATGCTGGTTTCCGGCTGGTTACTGCTGCCGGAAACCAGCAGGTCCTGGCCTTTTTCGGCCGCGTTGATCACGTCGTCAACCGCCAGGCTATTGATGGCAATCACCGGCGCGGTCAGGGAGACCTCAACGTCATGCGTTGCGGTGGTGCTGTTACCCGCTTTATCGGTGAGTGTCGCCGCAATCGTCAGGTTGCCGTTCACCAGCGCGCCCACGTCCGTTGCCGGAACGCCCACGCTCCAGCTCCCGGACGCATCCAGCATTGCGGTGTAGTCTTTCCCGTTCAGGGTCACCGTGATGACATCGCCCGCCTGCGCGCCCGTCACCTTACCGGAGACGATCAGCGCCTGACCGTGCTCAGCAATGTTCACGATGTCATCGCCCGCGACGATGTTGAAGCTAATCTGTGGCACGGTGGTATCCACCAGAACGGAGGCATCCGCGCTTGTCGGGTTGCCGGCTTTATCGGAAACCGATGCCGTGACCGTGGCGTTACCGTCGCTGATGCCTGCCAGATCCGCCGCCGGCACGTTGAGTGTCCAGCTGCCGTCCGCCTGCACCTGCGCGGTGTACTGCTTGCCGTTGAACGAGACCGTGACCGTCTGGCCGGCTTCGGCCGTGGTGGAGCCGCTCAGGGTCAAATCCTGCCCCGCCTCAGCCGCGTTGAGCATATTGTCATTGCTGATGGTGTTGATGCTGACCGTTGGCGCAGTGGTATCGACGCTGAATTCCTGCGCGGACGATGCCGCGTTGCCGTTCGCGTTGGTGACGTTAACCTGCACGCTGGCGTCGCCGTCTTTCAGGCCGCTCAGATCGGCTGCCGGTACGGTATACGTCCAGTCGCCGTTGGCATCCACGGTCGTGGTCCAGGTTTTACCCGCAAAGGTAATGGTCACGGTCTGACCCGCTTCCACATTGGAGGTGGTGCCGGAAAGCAGCAGATCCTGACCTTTTTCCGCCGCGTTCAGCACGTTATCGTCAGTCACGCTGCTGATAGTGATGGCGACAGGCGCGAGATCGACATCCACAACGGTGCCAATATTCACCGGGTTGCCGGAGGTATCCTGTGCGCTTGCCTTGATATCGAGCGCACCCTCCGCCCACTGCGACACATCCGCGGCCGGGATCGCCGCCTTCCAGGTGCCGTCCGCCAGCACGGTGGCGAAATAGTTGCTGCCGTTAATGGTTACCGTGACGGTGCTGCCCGCGACCAGATCGGTGCTGGAGCCGGACACAATCAGGTTTTGACCGTGTTCGATGATGTTAATCACGTCATCGCCCGCCACGGTGTCAATACGCAGTCCAGGAAGCTGGGCGTCGATGGTGAAGTCCAGAGAGGATGAGCCGGTATTACCGTGGGCGTTGGTGACGCTGGCTGACAGCGTCAAATCGCCATTGCCGAGCGCGGTTAACTGGCTCTCGCTTAACGGCAGGCTCCAGGTGAGATCGTCCTGCACGGTGGCCGTGTATGTCTGGCCGCCAAGGATAATCGTGACAGTGTCACCTGGCGCCGCGTGAGTCACTTTACCGGTCAGGGTTTGCCCTGCCGCAACCTCCGCTGCGTTAACGATATTATCGCCCGCCAGGGTATTGATCGTCACAACCGGCAGCGAACTGTCCACCAGCACATCGTGACTTGCAGAGGCGCTGTTGCCCACGCTGTCAGTCACGTTCGCCGTCACGGTGTAATGCGCTTCGCCCAGCGCACCTACCGCCGTCGCCGGTACGGTGACGCTCCAGTTACCGCTGGCATCGGCAATAGCCGTGTAGTCGATGCCGTTCAGGGTAACGGTGATACGGGTTCCTTCCGGCTGGTTGCTGGTACCGGAGAGTTGCAGATCCTGACCTTTCTCGGTCGCATTGATCACGTCATCTGCTGCCAGGGTATTAATACCGATGACCGGCGTCACGGTATTCACCACCACATCCAGCGAACTGCTTCCGGTATTACCGGACCTGTCGGTCACGGAGACGTCGATGGTCCAGGTACCGTCGGCCAGCCCCTGCACCACGGACGCTGGCAGACCGAGGCTCCAGTTGCCCGCCGCATCCACCACGGTGGTGTAATCCACATTGTTGATGGTGATGGTCACCCGGTCGCCCGCTGCCGCGCCGGTCACGGAGCCGCTCAGGATCTGCGCCTGAGAATGGGCAAGCTGGTTAATGGTGTTGGTGGCGGTGACAAAGTCGTTGATGGTCACCTGCGGCACGGTTGCGTCTACCAGACCGACGCGATCGGCGCTGCTGGTGTTACCCGCCACGTCGCTCACGCTGGCCGTCACGGTCACGATACCGTCGGCCAGAGCGCCAACGTCAGCCGCCGGAACGCTCAACTGCCAGGTACCGTCCGTCTGGACCGTGGTCTGGTACGTTTTGCCGTTCAGCGTTACGGTGACCGTCTGGCCCGATTCTGCCGTGCTGCTGCCGCTTAAGACTAAATCCTGCTGCGCTTCGGCCGCATTAATGATGTTATCCGCGGTCAGGTTATCGAGGGTAATCGCTGGCGGCAGGGTATCCACCGTGACCACGCGCGACGCGTCGGCAGTGTTACCGTTGATGTTGGTGACGCTGACGCTCACCTGTGCGCGACCGTCGATCAGCGTGTCCATCGCGCTGGCCGGTACGGTCAGGCTCCAGGAGCCATCCTGCTGCACCTGGGCGGTGAAGGTCTGGTCGGCGAATTTCACCACCACGGTCTGCCCCGCTTCCACGCCCTGCGTCTGGCCGGACAGGGTTAAATCGCTGCCTTTTTCTGTCGCGTTGAGCATGTCATCGCTGGAGACGGTATCAATGGTGACCGCCACGGCGTTGAGGTCGAGTTCAATCGGGTGTTCTGCCGAAACGGTGTTGTTCCAGGCATCTTTCGCGCTGACGTTGACCGTCACCTCGCCCGCCGTCCAGGCCTGAAGATCCGCCGCCGGAACGCCAATCTGCCAGTTGCCGCTGGCGTTAACCGCGGTGACGTACTCGACGTTATTGATGGTAACGACAATCTGTGTGCCCGCAGCCAGATGGGTGCTGGCACCGGTGACGGTCAGATCGTGCTGCTGTTCGATGGCGTTGATCACGTCATCGCCGGAAATGGTGTTCACGCGCAGACCCGGCAGCTGAGCGTTGATGTTGATATCACGCTCGCCGGTGCCGGTATTACCGTGCCCGTTGGTTACCGATGCGGTGAAGGTTAAATCACCATCGCCGAACGCCTGAAGATCCGCCGACGGAATGGTGACGCTCCAGGTGAGATCGCTGCCTACCGTGGCGCTGTAGCTCTTACCGCCCACGGTAACAGACACCGTATCGCCCGCCGCCGCGCCGGTAACGCGACCGCTGAGGGTTTGATCCACGCCCGCTTCGGCGTTATTGACCAGGTTGTCGCCTGCAAAGGTGTTGATAATGACCTGCGGCAGCACGGTATCCACCAGCAGATTCGCTTCGGCAGAACCGCTGTTGCCCACGTTGTCGGTGCCGCTAACGGTAACGGTGTAAAGCGTGTTCGCCAGATTCAACACGTCGGAAACCGGCACCTGGATGGACCAGATACCGTTTTCGACGGTGGCCGGATAATTCACGTTATTCAGCGTGACGGTGATGGCGCTGCCGTCAGGCAGATTGCTGGTGCCGGACAGGCTCAGCGGCTGCATCGCCTCCTGGGCATTCAGCACGTTATCCTGGCTGATGGCGTCAATCGTGAATTCCGGCGGGTTGCCGCTCAGCGTGATGCCGTGCGTGGCGCTGCTGGTGTTGCCTGCCGCATTGGTCACGGACACCGAAAGGGTGTGGTGGCCTTCTCCCAGCGCACCCACAACGGACGCCGGGACGCCTACGCTCCAGCTGCCGTCTGCCAGCACCACGCCGGTGAAGGTCTTACCGCCCACGGTTACGGTCACCACATCGCCTGCGGCGGCACCGCTCACCTGGCCGGAGATAATCTGTGCCTGGCCCTGCTCGCTGGTATTGAGAATATCATCGCCCGCCACGGTGTGAATGGTAATGACCGGCGCCGCAGTATGAACCGAGAAATCTGCCGTCGCTGATGAACCGTTACCCGCTTTGTCACTGACGTTCACCGTCAGGGTGTGGTTGCCCTCACTGAGAGCCTGCACCTCGCTGGCGGCAAGCGTGACGGACCAGGTGCCATCGCTGCCCACCGTGGCGTTATAGTTTTTGCCGTTCAGCGTTACCGTCACAATTTGTCCGGCTTCCGCGTTGGTTTTACCGGTCAGCGTCAGCGGCTGGTTGTGCTCGGCGGCATTGATGATATTGTCCTGCGCGAGCGTATCAACAGAGAGCGTTGGCGCAGCGGTATCCACGCCAATCGTCTGGCTTCCGCTCACGGTATTCCCCGCCGCGTCTTTGCCGCTCACGTTGACCGTCCAGGTGCCATCCCCCAGCGCCTGCGCGTCTGCCGCTGGCACTTTTACGCTCCACGCGCCGTTGGCCCCCACTTCCGCCGTGTAGGTTTTACCGTTCAGCGTCACGGAAACGTCGGTTCCCTTTGCCAGATGCTGGCTGCTGCCGGACAGCGTAAAACCGGCAGACTGCTCGCTGGCGTTTATCACGTTGTCACCCGCCGTTGTCGCCAGCGTAATGGAGGCCTCGGCCGTGGAGACGGTTACCGTGATGCTGCCTGCAGAGGTGGTTTTGCTGCCGTCGATCTGCACGACCGACCACGTATGCTCTCCGTCAGACTGGGTCGGGAGTTTTACCGTCCAGGTGCCGTCTTTACCCACCATCGCGCTGGCAATGGTGCTTCCGCTGCTGTCTTTGATCTGAGTGGTTGCGCCCGGTTGGCCGCTACCGCTAAAGGTCGGGGTGTTATCGTCCGTGATCGCGTTTGCGCTCAGCACACCCTGCTTGTCACCCACCTTGTCCGACAGCAAAAAGGTCGGCGTGGCACTTTCCACTTCTTTGGTGTTATCAATGACTTTCGTTTTCGTTTCGCCGTCACCGCCGTTGGCCAGCAGCGCCCCGATGGCGCCACCGCCTAAGGCAGCACCCGCAATCCAGCCCCACGGCGCATCGCTCAGGACACTTTCCTGCTCAAGGAAAGGTTCAATGCTGCTAATGGGTGTGGCCTGGGCGGTTAACTCAGTGACAGCAGCGCCAGACGCTTCCCCGGCATCGGCAAAAGAAATATGCGTCAGTTCCTGATGATCGTTGAATACCAGCTCTGACTGATGATGGGTTTCAGGATCTTCGACAAAATAGTTATTACAGCGAATAACGCTGCCATCTTTCATATAAATGAGAAGGTCTTTACCCTGGCGGACATAACGCACCACATCCTGAGCTGAGCCCTGGATTTCAATCACACTCGGCGATGAAATGGATACCGAGAGATTTCCGTCTCCGGTTAATTTCGTTTTTTCTGCCGTTTTGCGAATGATGACATCAACAACCTTTACGTTACTCATATTCTTCTCCTTGCAGGTGTGCGGATTCCTGTGGATATGTCCACCAGATGGATGTAGCTATCCCTGGGAAAAAACACCCATTATTTTCAGTCTTATTTTGCGCAGCTATGCGCGTCTGTTTTTAACTCAAATCGGGTAATTTTGCGGCAGCGTTTTTCTCTATTCCAATAAGCGACATTAAATTATCAACCGCGGAAGCATAATTAATTGCCGAACTCCACCCATCATACTCAGCGATTATTTTTGCCGACGTGGCCTGCCAGACATCCTGCTCAACGCTGAGCAAATCATTAATACTCCGCTTGCTCAGGGTGTATTCATTTTTATAAACATCACGGGCACGCAGTGCATTTTCCAGCTGCAGCTTACCGGCTTCCATTCTTCCCCGTGCACCGGTCCAGTCAGCCTGCGCAACGGAGGCTTTTTGCAGAACATCGAAGCGAGCCTGATCAACCATAGAAGAGGCCATAGCCCGTGCGCCTTCTGCCTGACGCACACGTGCGGAGACCGCGCCGCCCTGATAAAGCGGTGCATCAATATTGAGCTGGATCTGGTCGTCCCAGTAAGAACGGTTGTCCGACTCATAACGGGTACGCCCCCCCTTCAGGCTTAAGGTCGGCCAGTGCTGGGACTTCGCCGTTTCCACGCCGTACTGGGCCGAACGCTCCCGGTTCTGCGCCGCTAACACCGTGGGTATCAAGGAATAATCAATGCGGTTAAGCGAATCAGGCTCAACGGCGAGGTTCGCAGGCACGGGCGAATAAGCGTCAGCCTGCATCCCGGTTAAGACCGCAAGCCTTGCGCGGGCGCTGTTTAAGGCGGCGTTATACTGCGCAACCGTTGCCTGCATGCCAGCAATACGCGTGCGGGTCTGCAGTTCATCGGAGGTGGAGCTCACCCCTGCATCCGCACGCAGTTTTGCCAGTTGCTCAACATTTTTAAGCGCCTGAACGTTGTCCTTTGCCGCCTGGAGCAGATCGGAATAGCGTTTAACTTCCACGTAGCTGAGTGCCGTTTTCTCCGCCACCTCAGAGAGCGTACTCATCAGCTGGTAGCGGTAACTATCGCGCTGGGCGGAAGACTGGCTGATGCTGTTATTGGTTTTCCCGAAATCGTACAGCAGCTGGGTCAGGCTAATCCCCCAGGCCGCAGAATTCTTCAGCGATCCGCTGGAATCGGTGGTCTGGCTATGACCCGTGCTCCCGTTCAACGCGATTTGTGGCATCCAGCCGCTACGCGCTTCATCTATTTGCGCCTGACCAATACCTAATTGCGCGGCCTGCTGACTAATTGAGGGATCGCGATCGATAGCAAAAAGAATACTTTCTTTTAAGGTCGTCTTTGCCACTGCGGCAATCCCTGCCTGGTGACTATTGGCATAAGCCGTATTTATGGCGAATGAAATTAATGCCAGTGCTGTTGTAAATCGGCGTAACATAGGCTTTCGCAATATCGTCATTTTTATCTCCCTGACTCTGAGCCAAACTCAGGCAATTACCCAAAAAGAGGTATAGATAATTAGACAAATATCTTCTTTAGCGTCCTCACTGAATTTCAGGTAAAACTCCCCCATACCCATTTCCATTGGAAGTGAGAAAGTCCGTCGTCTTATTTCAATTAAGAATTTACTTATTTCTTAAACTGATTTGCAGCATAACAAAATGTGGTATAGGCCACTACACCCACAATGTTAATGTGGTGTTACAAATAAGAAAAAAGATGGGGTTTCTGGACAAAACCATAAAAAGGGCATTTCAAATGAAACATATAAACCCTCTGTTATTTAAGGAAAATTCCTAATCTGCTCTCTGTACATTTTTGCGTTAATTTCGAAGAGCGTCAGACACAAAGATTTTCAAAGAAGTGTCAATTTAAGTCATTGCCGACCTCACGCCAAAATAAAAATCCATTAAAAAACTAAAGTAAGAGATTAAACGCCATTATAAATCTTATTTACAGAGCTTTATTCCGTACAATGGTATTATAATGGTTACATAACCCAAATCATTAAATAAAACATAACAATAACACTGTGGTTAACATTCAAAACGGCTTAATGATATCTGCTTAATACAAATGTAATAATCACCTACCGGAATGACTGCACCTCCCGACCGCTTACCCATTCCCCTGCTTCCCTCTGCGCAAAAATGCTGTATTATGCGAATTATTGCGACATTTTGCAGGAGTGCATCCATGCACAAGACCGCACGTCAACGTTATGTCCTTGATATTTTGAGCGATCAAGGTCAGGCCAGCATTACTGAGCTGGCAGAAAAGCTGCAGGTTTCAGCAGATACCATCCGTCGGGATCTCACCGACCTGGAAAATCAGGGGCTGGCCCAGAAGAACCACGGTGGCGCTATCGCCCTTAATCTTTCCGCCATGAATCGTCAGGGCCGCAACACGCTGCTGCCTGAAACCAAGCAACGCCTGGGGAAACAGGTCGCGCAGGCGGTTCCAGCCGGTTCCACCCTCTTTCTGGATGCCGGCAGCACAGTGATGGCCGTCGCGACCTTTCTTCAGGGGCCTCACACCGTGATCACCACTTCGCTGGACATCGCCCAGCATTTTAGCGACCGGGAAGACATTGATCTGATCCTGCTCGGCGGGAAATGGGACCCGAAACAGCGCCTGTTTGCCGGAAGCGCCACGTTGTCGTTGCTCTCCCGCTATCGGGCAGATATCGCCATTCTTGGGGCCTGCGCCATTCATGCCGAACTCGGCCTGAGTGCCGGTAAAGAGGCCGATGCTGAGGTGAAACGTGCGATGCTCGCCGCAAGCCATGAACACTGGATCGTGGCCGACCATCTGAAAGTTAACCGCTGTGAACCGTATCTGGTTTCGGGGTTATCCGACATTCATCAACTCTTTTTAGATCGTCCCTGGCCTGAGCTTGGGGACCCTGGCGCATTACAGGTCACGGTATGCGCGCAATAACGTGGAGAAGGTCATGAGTAAAGTTCAAACAATCAACATTGCGCTGATCGGGTATGGATTTGTGGGTAAAACCTTCCATGCTCCGCTGATCCAGTCCGTGGACGGGCTTAGGCTGGCGGTGGTCTCTTCCCGTGATGAAGAGAAGGTAAAACGCGATCTTCCGGATGTGCTTGTGGTCGCGACACCGGAAGAGGCTATTCAGCATCCTGATATCGACGTGGTGGTGATTGCCTCGCCTAACGCCACTCACGCCCCGCTGGCTACGCTGGCCCTGAACGCCGGGAAACATGTCGTCGTGGATAAGCCTTTTACCCTCGACATGAAGGAAGCCCGCGACCTGATCGCGCTGGCGGAAGAAAAACAGCTTCTGCTCTCTGTTTTTCATAACCGCCGCTGGGACAGCGATTTCCTCGGCATTCAACAGATTATTGCGCAAGGCACGCTCGGCAAGGTCAAGCACCTGGAGTCGCATATTGACCGCTTCCGTCCGGAAGTCCGCGTGCGCTGGCGCGAGCAGAACGTTCCCGGGAGCGGTCTGTGGTTTGACCTGGGGCCGCACCTGATCGACCAGGCGCTACAGCTGTTTGGCCTGCCTGAGTCGGTTCAGGGGAATATCGCGACGCTGCGCGAGGGTGCGGAGATCGACGACTGGGCGCACGTGGTTTTAAATTACCCGGCGCACAAGGTTATTCTGCACGCCAGCATGCTGGTCGCTGGCGGGACGGCGCGCTTTACCGTTCACGGGGATAAAGGCAGCGTGGTGAAGGCCAGAATCGATCAGCAGGAAGCACAACTGCTTGCGGGTGTGATCCCCGGCAGCGAAACCTGGGGAGAAGACAGCGACAGCATGATGTTCTTCGGGGCAGACGGTGCAACGCAGACCGTTGTCACGCCGAAAGGCGACCAGCGCCAGTATTACATCCACGTGCGTGATGCGCTGCGCGGGGAAATCCCCCACCCTGTTCACCCTGTCGAGGCATTAGCGGTCATGGCTGTGCTGGAAGCGGCGGTGAAATCATCAGAGACCGGGACAACGCAGACGCTGGCGTTAACGGCTGAAGAGCGTGCGCTGCTGGGTTAAAAAACAAGCCGGGTGGCGCTGCGCTTACCCGGCCTACGAGTTTGAGCCGTTTGTAGGCCCGTGCAAGCGAAGCGCCGCCGGGCGAAAAGACTACTGACGCTTTTTCGGCATCATGCGCAGCAGCGTATTGTCTTTCCAGAAATAGTGATGCATTAGCGCTGCCGCCGCGTGCAGACCAATCACGAAATAGCCGAGATTGGCCAGCGTCTCGTGCCACTCCTTCAGCACATCCACCAGATCAAAATTCCCTTCCGCCGCATGCGGCATCAGCATGCCAAAGGCAAACCAGTCGTTTCCGCGGTTATACATCATCACAATGCCAATCAGCGGCAGCGCAATAAACAGCAGATAAACGATGAGATGCCCAAGGTGCGACATACCGGTGATCATCGCTTTGGGTTTCGGCTGAATAGGCGGTGCGGGATATTTAAGGCGGATGAGCAATCTCGCCACCATCAGCACCAGCACCGAGATCCCGCAGGAGACGTGGATCATGTTTATCACCGGGCGATCGGTACGCGGGAAAAAGCCTCTAAACTCCATCGCGCAGTAGGCGACGACAACTAACAAAAACACCAGCCAGTGAATCGCAATCTGCAGGCTTGAATATTTAGTACGCATGGGATTTCCTGAAAAAAAACAGTCACCGCGCCAACATAATCTCCTTTCCTTAAAAATTCATTAACTTTTCTGTATTACTTTTCAGTCACTTCCCTGCGGATGAAGTATCTTCAATTGCCGCCCTGTCCGTGATGGTCTAAGCCTGGATGAGTTCAAACTGTCGTATCGACATGTTCACAGGAGAACACAATGAGTAAAATTGGCATTAACGGATTCGGACGCATTGGACGCCTTGTTCTGCGCCGCCTTCTTGAAACTCAGGACAGTAATACTGTCGTCGCCATCAACGACCTCACCTCCCCGAAAGTGCTGGCTTACCTGCTCAGACATGATTCCAACTACGGTGGCTTCCCGTGGAGCGTAGATTTCACTGAAGATGCGCTGATCGTCGACGGTAAGACCATTGCGGTATACGCGGAGAAAGAGGCAAAGCATATTCCATGGAAAACGGCGGGGGTGGATATTGTCGTGGAGTGCACCGGCTTCTACACCTCTGAAGAGAAATCCCGGGCACATCTGGACGCAGGTGCGAAAAAAGTGCTGATTTCGGCACCTGCAGGTGACATGAAAACCATCGTCTATAGCGTGAATGACGACACGATTAACGCCAGTGACACCATTATTTCCGTCGCGTCCTGCACCACCAACTGCCTGGCCCCGCTGGCAAAAGCCCTGCACGATGCGTTTGAAATAAAAGTGGGCACCATGACCACCATCCATGCCTACACCGGCACCCAGGCGCTGGTCGATGGACCGCGCGGGAAAGATCTACGCGCCTCGCGGGCAGCAGCTGAGAACATTATTCCGCACACGACCGGTGCGGCAAAAGCCATCGGCCTGGTGATCCCTGCGCTCAGCGGCAAGCTGAAAGGCCACGCGCAGCGCGTGCCGGTAAAAACCGGCTCCGTCACCGAGCTGGTCGCCATTCTTGGCAAGAAAGTTACCGTTGAGGAGATCAACGCTGCGCTGAAAAAGGCGACACAGGGGAATAAATCGTTCGGGTATACCGATGATGAAATTGTGTCGTCAGACGTGATTGGTTCGCACTACGGTTCGGTATTCGACGCCACACAGACGGAGGTGTCGGAAGCGGGAGACCTGCAACTGGTGAAGGCCGTCGCGTGGTATGACAACGAGTATGGTTTCGTGACGCAGCTGGTGCGTACGCTGGATAAGTTCGCCGCGCTGTGAAATTCCCCCTCACCCTGACCCTCTCCCCAAAGGGGCGAGGGGATTGCCCCGTGCTCAGATGATTTTACGCGCCACCTTCAGGACCGGATCCTGCTGAAGCTGTTTCCAGGCTTCGGTGACAGCCTCAGGGAATTCGACGTGCGCGATAAAATCCCGCCCGGCCGGGCCATAGCCGTTCTCATCGTCATACAGACGCGGCAGTTCCCCCATCACCAGCGAAAGGTAACGCTCAACGGCCCACAGCCCTGCGTTACCCTCGCTAAATACCACGCCGTTTTTGCCGTTTTGCAGTATTGGCGTCATTCCCGGGTGACTAATCCACTGCGGAGAAACGGGCTCATCGCGGCAAACGCGGGCGAATGTCGCCATCGTACGGCGCTGCATCGTCGGATCCTGCACCACCAGCATTCGTCCGCTTGTTCGCTGGTGCTGTTTCAGCATGTTCCAGCTAAATCGGGCATTTTCTCCGCAGTTAGTGGAGCGATCTTCAACCCACAGGCGCGACTCGGGGATCTGCCAGAACTCCCGCGCAATGTCGGCAAGAATGCTTGCTTCCGCCCGCCCGGACACCGGCAGTGGGTGATAACGGGGGTGGTGACGGATCGCATCATACAAAAACGTTGTCGAGTGGCCGATACCGCCGCTAATCAGCAGCGGAACCTGCTTTTCTGCGGCAATTCGGCAGGCGGCTTCAATGGTCGGGATCACCGCGTTTCCTGCCAGAATCACCCCATCAACATCCGGGGTTTGAGACGTGCCGCGGAGATCGTCCTGCGCCAGCCATTCACCGACAGTATTGATGGCCGTAAGCGTAGCGTCCGGCAGGACGGGGAAATGGGGCTGAACCATGGTGAACTCCTCCTCAGTGTTACCTCAGGGTAGCGACTTCGACTTATCAACACAACGGCGGTGCTGTGCCGCTCTTTTTCCTTAAAAGCCCTCTCAACATTTGATTAACATGCGTAAATCATATTCACTTGAATTATCATTTGCGGCAGACGTAGAATCGCCAGTCGACACATTTTTCCATTATTTCTAAGGTAAACAACGTTATGCGCCTGCCCGAACGCGATCCTTATGCTCCTCGCGAGTGGCAGCCACATGAGAAACCCGCTCTGCTGGGGTCGCCTTCCACACCTGAACACAGCACGCCCAAACGGATTGCCTACGGCGTCGTGGGCCTGCTGGTGTGCCTGACGGGGGCGCTGGGTAATGCGGTGGTGACCGCCAATCTGCAAAACCTGCAGGGCACCTTCGGCGCCTGGTCAACGGAAATCGCCTGGCTGCCCGCGGTCTATGTGATGACCAACATCTCCATCAACCTGCTGCTGGTCAAATTCCGCCAGCAGTACGGTCTGCGCGCCTTCACCGAAGGGTTTCTGGTGCTGTATGTGCTGGTCACCTTTTTCCATCTGTTTGTTAACGATCTCAGCTCAGCGCTGATGGTGCGCGCCGCGCACGGGATGGTGGCCGCCGCGCTCAGTTCGCTGGGGATTTACTACCAGATCCAGGCCTGGCCGGCGAAACATCGCCTGAAGGCGCTGACCATCGGTATTACCGGCTCGTCACTCGCCATTCCGCTGGCGCGGCTGTTTTCGACTGAACTGCTCCAGCTTGACGAGTGGCGCGGATTGTATTTCTTTGAACTGGGGCTGGCGCTGATCTCCCTGGCCTGCGTGATCGCGCTGAAGCTGCCGCCGGGCGACCGGCGCAAGGTCTTTGAGAAGAAAGACTTTGTCACCTTCTTTCTGCTGGCGCCGGGCATGGCCTTGCTGTGCGCGGTGCTGTCGCTGGGACGTCTGGACTGGTGGTTTGAAGCGCCGTGGATCGGCTGGTCGCTGGCGTTATCGCTGGTGCTGATTGTGTCCGCCATCGTCTTTGAACATAACCGCACTAACCCACTGCTGAATACCCGCTGGCTGTCGAGCGGCAGCATCGTCCGTCTGGGACTGATTATGCTGCTGATCCGCATCGTGCTGGCGGAGCAAAATACCGGGGTGATTGGCTGGTTACAGTATGTGGGATTACAGAATGAGCAGATGACCCATCTGGCGTGGTCCATTTTCGCCGGGATCGTCTGCGGGATCGTCACCAGCTGTCTCACCATCAAGCCCACAAAACTGGCGTGGCCGATTATCACCTCCCTGGCGCTGATGATCATTGCCTCGCTGCTGGACAGCCAGTCCAATAACCTGACCCGCCCGGACCAGCTGATGGTCAGCCAGTTCCTGCTGGGCTTCGGTAGCGCTTTCTTCCTCGCCCCGGCCATGCTGGCCGCCATTGGCGGAGTGATCGCCGACCCGCGTAATCTGGTCAGCTTCTCGGTCATGTTTGGCATGAGCCAGAACCTCGGCGGTCTGCTCGGGTCGGCGATCCTCGGTACTTTCCAGACCTGGCGTGAGAAGTACCACTCCAGCCTGCTGGCAGACCAGCTCACCACGCTCAACCCGCTGGTCAACGAACGCATTCAGCTTTATACCCAGATGTATAAAAGCCTGATCGGCGACAGTTCGCTGTTGGGGACTCAGGCGATTACCCAACTACAAAGCGTCACCGCCCTTGAGGCAAACATTCTGGCTTACAACGATACTTATCTTCTGACGGCAAGTATCGCTGCTGCCACGCTGGTCTGGATTTTATGGCGCTTGCTGCGTCTGCGCATCACTGCCCGTATGGCGCTGAAGAACGCCACCGGCAACAAGTAATTGAAAGAGTTCTGGAGAATTTATGAGTCAGCAGGATGCCGCCAAAGAGCAGGCCAACACCCGCAAAAATGTGCGCATTGTTTCCGTTTTCACCGCCGCTGCCATCGGTCTTGTCGGCGTGCTGGTGATCCTTTACGCCTGGCAGTTACCGCCCTTTACCCGACACGTGCAGTTTACCGACAATGCCTACGTGCGGGGACAGACGACGTTTATCAGCCCGCAGGTGAATGGCTATATCACAGAGGTGAAGGTTCAGGACTTTGTGCAGGTCAAAAAAGGCGATCTGCTGCTGCAGATTGATGACCGCATCTACCGTCAGCGGGTGCATCAGGCCGAGGCGCAGCTGGCGATGAAAATTGCCGCCCTGAATAATAACCTGCAGCAGCGTAAAAGCGCCGAAGCGACGATTGCCAAAAATGAAGCCGCGCTGAAAAATGCCCGCGCTCAGAGCCTGAAAACCCAGGCGGATTTGAAGCGCGTGAAGGATCTGACGGCGGATGGGTCACTTTCCGTTCGCGAACGCGATGCCGCCCTGGCAAGCGCGGCTCAGGGCAGCGCCGATATCGACCAGGCGAAAGCAACGCTTGAGATGTCGCGTCAGGATCTGCAGACGGTGATTGTCAATCGTGGGGCGCTGGAGGCGGACGTTGAAAACGCCAAAGCGGCGCTGGAGCTGGCGCAGATCGATCTGCAAAACACCCGCATTGTGGCCCCACGTGATGGCCAGCTGGGGCAGATTGCCGTGCGTCTCGGGGCGTATGTGACCGCCGGGACCCATCTCACCACTCTTGTGCCACCCCAGCACTGGGTTATTGCCAATATCAAAGAGACCCAGCTCGCGGAGCTGCGCGTCGGTCAGCCGGTGAAATTCACCGTCGATGCCCTGAACGACAAAGCGTATCAGGGCCGCGTGGAGAGCATCTCTCCCGCAACCGGCGTGGAATTCAGTGCGATCACGCCGGATAACGCCACCGGTAACTTTGTCAAAATTGCCCAGCGAATTCCGGTGCGCATTGAGGTACTCGGTAAGCCAGAGGAATCCGCCCTGCTGCGTCCGGGCATGTCGGTGCAGGTAACAATTGATACGCGGGAGGCGAAACCATGATCCTGCGTCCGATAGCCGGACTGGTCGTGGCGGTGATGCTGGCCGGATGCCAGTCCGTCGACGTCAAACCGGCGCAGCCCACGCTGCACATTCCTGCGCAATGGCGGGCCACCTCGGGGCCAGCCAGCCCGACGGAACAGCTCTGGTGGCGTAATTTTCATGACAACCACCTGAACCGTTATGTGGACCAGGCGCTTAAGAATAACAGTGACGTGTTGATCGCCCGCGAACGGATAAACGAGTATCAGGCGCGGGTCTTTGCGGCCGACGGCAGCCTGTTTCCCTCACTTGACGCGGGCGTCACGGGGACGCGCGCCCGTTCGCAATCCGCTGCGACCGGGTTGCCCGTCTACGGTACGGTGTACAGAGGCAGCCTGACGGCGAGCTACGACGTTGATATCTGGGGCGTCAACCGCAGCACGGCGAATGCCGCTCAGGCGTCGCTGGAGGCGCAAAAAGCCGCCGCTGCCGCCGCGGATTTGACCGTCGCCTCGTCCGTGGCTTCCGGGTACGTCACCCTGCTCTCACTTGACGAACAGCTGCGCGTGACCGAAGCCACGCTGAAGTCCCGCGAAGAGGCGTTTAACCTCGCGAAACGTCAGTTTGAAACCGGCTACAGTTCGCGCCTGGAGCTGATGCAGTCTGACTCCGAATTACGTTCAACGCGGGCGCAGGTGCCCGTGTTACAGCATCAGATTGCGCAACAGGAAAATGCGCTTAGCCTGCTGCTGGGAAGCAATCCCGGCGCGGTAGCGCGCAGCGAAAGCTTTGCGGCGCTGACGCCGCTGAAGCTGCCGTCGCAGCTGCCTTCCACGCTTCTGAACCGTCGGCCGGATATCGTTCAGGCCGAACGCCAGCTGGTGGCGGCGGATGCCTCCCTTGCCGCGTCGCGCGCCAGCCTGCTGCCATCGATCAACCTGACCGCCACCGGATCGATTCAGGATCGTACCCTTTCTGGCCTGCTGGACAATCCGCTTCAGCTCTGGAGCGCCGGGGGCAGTATTCTTGCCCCGCTGCTGAACCGCCAGGCGCTGAATGCGCAGGTGGATATTTCCCAGTCCCAGCGTAACCAGGCGCTGTACGCCTATGAAAAAACCGTGCGTAACGCGTTTGCGGAAGTGAACAACAGCCTTGATGCCATTACGCGCTATCAGGAACAGCTGACGGAGCTACTCGCCCAGCAGGATGTGGCGCAGGAGACGCTGCGCATTGCGCAGAACCGCTATCGCAACGGCTATTCTTCCTATCTGGACGTGCTGGACGCGCAGCGCACGCTGTTCTCGGTCCAGACCAGCGTCGTGCAGGTGAAAAATAACCTGCTGCTGTCGCAGATTGATTTATACAGGGCGCTGGGCGGCGGCTGGGGCAGTGCCTGAAATCCTGCCCGGTGGCGCGTCGCTTACCGGTCCTGGATTTCGCACCCGTAGGCCCGGTAAGGCGTAGCCGCCACCCGGCAATCCTTCCCAAGGAGTCAATCTATGCAACAACAGTGTTCTGCAGTAGATAATTTCATGATTTCTTCGCTGATCCCTGACGATGACATACTGAGTCAGGTACTGGAAAACAACAAGCGCGCCGGGCTGCCCGAACACGACGTGGCGGCCAATCAGGGGCAGCTGCTGGCGCTGTTCGTGCGCATGACGCAGGCAAGACGCATTCTCGAGATCGGGACGCTGGGTGCCTATAGCTCAATCTGGATGGCGCGCGCCCTGCCGCCGGACGGAAAGCTGATTACGCTCGAGGCCGACCCGAGTCATGCCGACGTTGCGCGTCAGAATATTCACCTCGCGGGGCTGAACGATCGCATTGAACTGATTGAAGGCCCGGCGCTGAGCTCGCTCGAAAATTTTGGTGACGTTCCGCCGTTCGACCTGATCTTTATTGATGCCGATAAGCCGAACAATCCCGGCTATCTGGAGTGGGCGTTGCACTATTCCCGTCCCGGTACGGTAATTATCGGCGATAACGTGGTGCGCGAGGGTGAAGTCGTTAACGGGCAAAGCGACGACGCGCGCGTGCAGGGCGTGCGGCGTTTTATCGAGATGACTGGAGATAACCCGCGCTTAACCGCCACCGCGCTGCAAACGGTGGGGGTTAAGGGATGGGATGGGTTTACGCTGGCGATTGTGAACGGGTGAAAATTGTGCGGGCTGATGCCCTCACCCCGACCCTCTCCCACGGGGAGAGGGAGAAAATCGGGCAAGGCTTTTAGCCAGAGATCTGCTCCATCGCCTGCAGGATACGCTTATCCGAAATCGGATACGGCGTACCGAGCTGCTGGGCAAAGAAGCTGACGCGTAGCTCCTCGATCATCCAGCGGATCGCCTGCACGTCCTCATCGTCGCGGCGCGCCGGCGGCAGCTTGTTTAGCCACTGCTGCCACGCCTGCTGCACGCTTTCCACTTTCAACATCTGCGCGCGATCGCGGTGCGGGTCGATGGCCATTTTCTCCAGACGTTTTTCAATGGCCTGCAGATAGCGCAGCGTATCGCCGAGACGGTTGAAGCCGTTGCCGGTGACAAAGCCACGATACACCAGCCCCGCCATCTGCGCCTTCACGTCCGACAGCCCCAGCGCCATGGTCATATCCACGCGCCCCTTCAGGCGCTTGTTGATGTTGAACACGGCGGTGAGGATCTGCTCGACCTGTTTGGCAATCTCCACCACGGTGTCGTTGAGCTCCGCGCGGACCTTTTCATGAAGCTGAGCAAAGCCCTCTTCCGTCCAGACCGGACCGCCCGCCTCGTGGATCAGTTTGTCCACGCCGCAGGAGATGCAGTCGTCAATTAGATCCAGCACTTTGCCGTACGGGTTAAAGTACAGACCCAGCTTGGCCTTGTTCGGCAACTTCTCGTGCAGATATTTAATCGGCGACGGAATGTTCAGCAGCAGCAGGCGACGCAGCCCGCGCCACATCATCTGCTGCTGTTCCTGCGGATTATCAAACAGCTTGATCGCCACGCTGTCGCGCTCGTCCACCAGCGCTGGCCAGGCTTTCACCTTATAGTTACCGCGTTTTTGCTCGTAGCTTTCCGGAAGCTGACCAAAACTCCAGATATGCAGCCCGCTCTGCTCGATACCGTCGTCCGCCACCGCAGAGAGCGTCTCCTGGACTTTCCCTTTCAGCGCCTCTTTTAGCTCGCTCAGGGAACGCCCTTCCAGCAGCTTTTTGTTTTTATCATCCACCACGCGGAAGCTGATTTTCAGGTGATCGGGTACCTGTTCCCAGTTCCAGTCTTCGCGGTCAATGGTGGTGCCTGTCATGCGGCGGAATTCTCGCTCCAGCGCGTCCAGCAGCGGCAGCTCCAGCGGCGTGACGCGGCCCAAAAACGCTTCCGCGTAGTTCGGCGCAGGCACAAAATTACGCCGCACCGGTTTCGGCAGCGATTTAATCAGCGCAATGACCAGCTCGCGGCGCAGGCCGGGGATCTGCCATTCAAATCCGCTCTCGTCGACCTGGTTTAACAGCGGCAGCGGAATGTGGACGGTCACGCCGTCCGCATCGGCCCCCGGTTCAAACTGATAGGTCAGACGCAGCTTGAGATTGCCCTGATGCCAGAAGTTCGGGTAGTCGAGCTTGCTGACCGACTCCGCCCCCTCTTTAATCAACATGCTCTTTTCAAAATTGAGCAGGTCCGGCGTCTCTTTACTGGCTTTCTTCCACCAGCTGTCAAAGTGGCGGGCGGAAATCACATCGTGACTGATGCGCTGATCGTAAAATTCGAACAGCGCCTCGTCGTCTACCAGGATGTCGCGACGGCGGGATTTATGCTCAAGCTCTTCCACCTCGGCGCGCAGCTTCAGGTTTTCGCGGAAGAACGCATGGCGCGTCTGCCAGTCGCCCTCCACCAGCGCGTGGCGGATAAACAGCTCGCGGCTGAGCGCCGGGTCAATCTGGCTGTAGTTGACCTTACGCGCGGCCACCACCGGCAGGCCATAAACGGTCACCTTCTCGGTCGCCATCACTGCCCCCTGCGCACGCTCCCAGTGTGGTTCACTGTATGAGCGTTTCAGCAGATGCTGCGCGACTGGCTCAACCCATTCCGGGTCGATCCGCGCGGCAATGCGTCCCCACAGGCGGCTGGTTTCCACAAGCTCGGCCACCATGGTCCACTTCGGCGGCTTCTTGAATAAGCCGGAACCGGGGAAGATGGAGAAACGGGCATTGCGCGCGCCGGTATACTCCTGCTTCTCTGCGTCCTTCATCCCAATGTGGGACAGCAGGCCGGTCAGCAGCGCGATATGAATTTCACGGTACTCCGCCGGCTCGCTGTTCACCGGAATGCCCAGCTCTTTCACCACCTGGCGCAGCTGAGTGTAGATATCCTGCCACTCGCGCACGCGCAGGTAGTTGAGGAAATCCACGCGGCACTGGCGGCGGAACTGGTTCGAGGAGAGCGCTTTCTGCTGCTCGCCGAGATAGTTCCACAGGTTCACGAAGGCGAGGAAATCGGACTCTTTGTCGTGGAAGCGACGGTGTTTTTCATCTGACGCCTGCTGTTTATCCATCGGACGCTCGCGCGGATCCTGAATGGAGAGCGCAGAGGTAATAATCATCGCCTCGCGCACGCAGCCGTGCTTCTGGGCTTCCAGCACCATGCGCGCCAGACGCGGGTCGACCGGCAACTGGCTGAGCTGACGACCCAGCGGCGTCAGTTTATAGACCGTAGCCTGCTCGTCGGTGGTAATGGCCCCCAACTCTTCCAGCAGGCGGACACCGTCCTGAATGTTGCGTTTGTCCGGCGCCTCCACGAACGGGAACGCCGCGATGTCGCCCAGCCCCAGGGCGGTCATCTGCAGGATAACGGACGCCAGGTTGGTACGCAGAATTTCCGGGTCGGTAAACTCCGGGCGCGACAGGAAATCGTCTTCGGAATAGAGACGAATACAGATCCCTTCCGACACACGACCGCAGCGGCCTTTACGCTGGTTGGCCGACGCCTGAGAAACCGGCTCTATTGGCAGGCGTTGCACCTTGGTGCGGTAGCTGTAGCGGCTGATACGCGCCGTGCCCGGGTCGATCACGTATTTGATCCCCGGTACGGTCAGCGAGGTTTCCGCCACGTTGGTCGCTAGTACAATGCGGCGTCCGCCGTGCGGCTGGAACACGCGGTTCTGCTCGCTGTTCGACAGGCGCGCGTACAGGGGCAGGATCTCCGTATGACGCAGATCGCGCTTGCTGAGCGCATCGGCGGTGTCGCGAATTTCGCGCTCGCCGCTCATAAAGATCAGAATGTCGCCCGCACTTTCGTTGCCCAGTTCGTCGACAGCGTCGAAGATGGCCTGGAGCTGGTCGCGCTCGGTATCATCCGCCTCTTCGACAATCGGGCGATAGCGCACTTCCACCGGGTACGTGCGTCCTGACACTTCAATTATCGGCGCATTGTTGAAATGCTTCGAGAAGCGCTCCGGGTCGATGGTCGCGGAGGTGATGATGATTTTCAGATCCGGACGACGTGGCAGCAGTTCTTTCAGGTAACCGAGCAGGAAGTCAATGTTCAGGCTGCGCTCGTGCGCTTCGTCGATGATGATGGTGTCGTACTGCATCAGCAGGCGATCCTGCTGGATTTCCGCCAGCAGGATACCGTCAGTCATCAGCTTGACCATGGTGTTATCGCTGACGTGGTCGCTGAATCGCACCTTGTAACCGATGCAGCCGCCCGGCTCGGTTTGCAGCTCTTCGGCAATACGGTTCGCCACGGTACGCGCCGCCAGACGACGCGGCTGGGTGTGGCCAATCAGACCTTTCACCCCGCGTCCCAGCTCCATGCAGATTTTCGGCAGCTGGGTGGTTTTCCCCGAACCGGTTTCCCCTGCGACAATTACCACCTGGTGGTCGCGCACGGCTTCCAGGATGTCCTGTTTTTTCTGACTGACAGGCAGGTTTTCCGGGTAGGTAATTGCCGGACGTGCAGCTTCGCGCAGCACAACTTTCCCTGCTGCCTGTTCAATCTCTTTCGCCATCTCCTGATAAATGGCCTGTTGTGCATCAGGATTTTTAACCTTCTTCACACCGTGCAGACGACGCGCAAACCGCTGTTTATCGCGCAGCATCAGGGCATCAAGCCTTTGCAGGAGCATCGGGAAGGTGATTTTTTGGTGTTCTGTCATAGCGTTAATGGGCAGTGCTCTGCCGGGTAAAATCTCTTTTTAATGATTGCTATAGAGTACCACATTGACGCTTTCTGCGCCTTATTCAAAAAATTCGAACATAGACTTCGATATATTGCGCTATCTCTGTGGCAGGATTGTGAATAGAGTGTCAACAAGCAACGGGGCAACCCCCTTCAATCAAATGCAAAAACAGGAATCACCCATGAGCAAAGTATTAGTGTTGAAATCCAGTATTCTGGCAGGGTACTCTCAGTCTGGTCAGCTGTCTGATTATTTCGTTGAACAGTGGCGTGAACAGCATTCCGCTGACGAAATCACCGTGCGCGACCTGGCGGCAAACCCTATTCCTGTGCTGGACGGTGAACTGGTTGGCGCGCTGCGTCCGAGCGATGCTCCGCTGAGCCCGCGTCAGCAGGAAGCCCTGGCCCTGTCCGACGAACTGATTGCTGAGCTGCAGGCGCACGACGTTATCGTGATTAACGCCCCAATGTACAACTTCAACATCCCTACTCAGCTGAAGAACTACTTCGACCTGGTGGCGCGTGCTGGCGTAACCTTCCGTTACACTGAAAACGGCCCTGAAGGTCTGGTGAAAGGCAAGCGTGCGATCGTACTGACCAGCCGCGGCGGTATCCATAAAGACACCCCAACCGACCTGGTTGCGCCGTACCTGAGCCTGTTCCTGGGCTTCATCGGCATCACTGACGTGAACTTCGTGTTCGCGGAAGGCATCGCTTACGGTCCTGAAGTGGCAACGAAAGCGCAGACCGACGCGAAAGCCGCGATCGACAGCCTGGTTGCCGCCTAAGATTTCCCCCTCTCACCGCCCGGTGGGAGGGTTTTTCTTTTCTCCACATTTCGTTATCATCCGCTCCCACTCTCCAGCCGGGCGGCCTGATGTCTGCGATTATTGATTCTTTTATTGCCCCACCGTGTCATGACGACATCGAGATCCTCTGGCAGGATGAACATCTGCTGCTGATCAATAAGCCTTCCGGTCTGCTCAGCCTCTCGGGGAAAAATCCGCAAAACCTTGATTCTGTCCATTATCGTCTGGTTCAGACGTTCCCGGGCTGCACGCTGGTGCATCGTCTCGATTTCGGCACGTCCGGGCTGATGGTGATTGCGCGTAATAAAGCGATCAATGCGGCGCTCTGCCAGCAGTTCAGCCAGCGCAGCGTGGAGAAAGTTTACAGCGCCCTGCTTTGCGGACATCTGGAAAACGATGAGGGCGTGATAGATGCCCCGATTGCCAAAGATCCGGTGCTGTTCCCGCTGATGTCAATCTGCGCCATTAACGGTAAACCCGCCCGCTCCCGCTATCGGGTGGTGGAACGTTTTTATCAGGGAACGGGAGTGCCGTTAACGCGGGTGACGCTTACCCCGGAAACCGGGCGAACCCATCAGCTGCGTATTCATTGCCAGCAGCTGGGGCACCCGATTCTGGGCTGCGATCTGTATGGCGGTCTTGACGCGCCGGGGGCGGAAATCACGCCCCGGCTGATGCTGCATGCCTGCGAGCTGAATTTTATTCATCCGGTGAGCGGCGAGCCGGTTACTGCCCGTCACACCGCCCCATTCTGACGGCGGTTTACCACATCAAATCGTCAGGGATTTTGAAGTCCGCGTAGGGATCGTCTTCATCCTGCTCTTCCTGACTGAGCGCGCTGTTTAACACAATGCAGTCGGCATCACGCTGGGCAATTTTATCGGCCACAACTGCCGGGATAATCGCGTATTCACAGTCGCCGCTGGCGTTAATCACCAGACGGGCAATCGCCAGACGGCCGTTGATCAGCTGAGTCTGGGTTTGCTTGTCGACGTCGAGTTTTTTGATCAGATTACCGTCAGTGAAGTTAAAGGTGATATTGCCTTTCGCCACGGTGATGCGGTTCATTTCAATCAGCTGCTTCACCTGTGCTTTAAACTCTTTTGCCAGCACGGCCTGCTTCTGCTGTTCGCTGAGCTGCTTGTCACGCTCGATCTGCGCTTTTTTATTCTCTTCTACTGCTTCGCGCGCCTCACGAGCCTGAACGCGTGATTTCTTTGCCGTACGCTGCACTTTCGCCGCTTTCTTGCTGCTAACGAGGCCCGCTTTCAGCATCTGCTCTTGTAAGGTGAGTTTTGTCATGATCGTTTCTAAACCGGTTGGAAATTTTGGGGATTATAGCGGGAATTGAACAGAAATAAAAAAATGCCAATCCTCTACAGCGGGTTAACGGCAACGGCAAAGCACATATACGACGCTGAACCGTAGGCCGGGTAAGCGCAGCGCCACCCGGCAAGAAGGCAGCGACACGCGAGTATCACGCTTCATGAACTTCGCTCATGTTGCAGTGAAATTAAGTCACTTCCCCTGCGCCGCGGGGTCAGGCATAAATTATGCATCGGTAACTTCTTAGCAACATGAACTTAGGATGCATAACGACAATGAGCAAAGCTTTCACCTATACCCTTAAGCGCAGTTGCTTCGATGAGAATTACAACCCGTCAGAAAATACGCGTACCACCACCAACTTTGCCAACCTGGCGCGCGGAGAAAAGCGTCAGGAAAACCTGCGTAATACCCTGGTGATGATCAATAACCGCTTCAACGCACTGGCGCGCTGGGATAACCCCAACGCCGATCGCTACGCGGTTGAGCTTGAAATTATCTCCGTCGATCTGAACATTGGTGCGGATAAGCCGTTCCCGGCCATTGAGATATTGCAAACCACCATCGTCGACAAGAAAAACAACCTGCGTATCCCGGGAATTGTCGGCAATAACTTTTCGTCTTACGTGCGGGATTATGATTTCAGCGTTCTGCTGCTGGAACATAACAAGAACCAACAGCACTTCAGCGTTCCGGAAAAGTTTGGTGAATTGCACGGCAACATATTCCGCCATTTTGTGAGTTCGCCGGAATACAAAGAGAACTTCAGAAAAGGACCGGTGATCTGCCTCAGCGTTTCCAGCAAAGACACCTACCGCCGCACCGGCAACCAGCATCCTGTACTTGGCATTGAGTATCAGCCGGATGGCGAGTCATTAACGGAACTGTACTTTGCCAAAATGGGCCTGAAGGTGCGCTATTTCATGCCAGAAAACAGCGTGGCACCCTTTGCGTTCTTTTATACCGGTGATTTGCTGAACGATTACAGCAATCTTGAACTGATCGCCACCATCAGCACGATGGAAACGTTTCAGAAAATCTATCGCCCGGAAATTTATAACGCCAACTCGTCGGCGGGACTGTGCTTCCGACCGGATCTGAACCAGCAGGATCACTCATTCACCAAAATTGTTTATGACCGCGAAGAACGAAGCCGTCTGGCGATTGAACAGGGTCGATTCACCGAAGAATACTTTATTAAGCCTTATAAACACATTCTTGAGCAGTGGTCTGATAACTACACGCTTTAATTCATCAAAATAGGTCTTTTATTATGAAAACATTGCTCCCGACGTCTACGGCTGGCAGCCTGCCTAAGCCGACCTGGCTTGCACAACCTGAAACGCTGTGGTCTCCGTGGAAATTAGAGGATCAGGAATTACTGGCAGGAAAACAGGATGCGCTGCGTTTGTCACTGGATGAGCAGATCCGTGCGGGAATCGACATTGTCAGCGACGGCGAACAGACCCGCCAGCACTTCGTCACCACCTTTATCGAACACCTGAGCGGCGTGGATTTTGAAAACCGCCAGACGGTACGCATTCGTAACCGTTATGACGCCAGCGTGCCGACCGTGGTTTCTGCTGTGGCACGTCAGAAACCGGTATTCGTCGACGATGCAAAGTACCTGCGCCAGCTCACGGATAAGCCGATCAAATGGGCCCTCCCCGGACCGATGACCATGATCGACACCCTTTACGACGCGCACTATAAAAGCCGCGAAAAGCTGGCCTGGGAATTCGCCAAAATCCTCAATCAGGAAGCGCGGGAGCTAGAGGCTGCAGGCGTGGATATTATCCAGTTCGACGAACCGGCATTTAACGTCTTTTTTGACGAGGTCAACGACTGGGGCATCGCCGCGCTGGAACGCGCCATTGAAGGGCTGAAGTGCGAAACTGCGGTCCATATCTGCTATGGCTACGGCATCAAAGCCAATACCGACTGGAAAAAAACGCTCGGCTCTGAGTGGCGCCAGTACGAAGAGGCTTTCCCTAAGCTGCAGACCTCGAACATCGACATTATCTCTCTGGAGTGCCACAACTCCCGCGTGCCGATGGATCTGCTGGCGCTGATCCGCGGTAAAAAAGTGATGGTTGGCGCGATTGATGTGGCAACGAACACCGTTGAAACGCCGGAGGAAGTCGCCGATACCCTGCGTAAAGCGCTGCAGTTTGTCGATGCCGACAAGCTTTACCCTTCGACCAACTGCGGTATGGCCCCCCTTTCCCGTCACGTCGCAAACGGTAAGCTGAGAGCCCTCAGCGCAGGCGCAGAGATTATCCGCAAAGAGCTCGGCGCGTAATCCTTTACGTTTGCCAGTACGGCGGCGTACCAAAGCGTTCGACGTAATAATCAATCACCGCCCTGACGTTCAGGGGCGGATGACGTGCATGTGGATAGATCGCCGCAATGTTCAGCGGCTCCGTGTTGATCGCACACGCCATTTCCGGCAGAAGTGCGACAAGCTCTCCCCGCTGGAGCCTGTCGCCAATCAGCCAGTCCGGAAACAGGACGATCCCCATCCCGCCCAGCGCGGCAGTGAGCAACGACTCCGCATTATTGGATGTCATCCGCGCCACCACCGGATAGTGTATCCAGTTCTCCCCCTCGCGACGCACCAGCCAGCGGTTAGGCCCGGACGAACCGCGATAGACCAGACATTGATGATCGCTCAGCGTGGCCGGATCGTCCGGCACACCGTGTTTGCGCAGATACGCGGGCGACGCGGCAAGGTGGTAACGCTGCTGACCAAAAATGCGGGCGTGGAACGTCGAGTCCGTCAACATGCCAATGCGAAAGATAAGATCGGCCGCATCCCGGTGCGGGTCGATAAAGTCATCGGTCAGCGTGAGCTCAATGTTTAACCGCGGATAACGCTCGGTCAGCTCCGCCAGGCCTGGCGCAACATGCCTCTGCCCAAAAAATACCGGCCCATTAATGCGGATTGTGCCGGATGGTTCCGACGAACGTTCATCCAGCTCACGCCGCGCCTCTTCGACGTTTTCGACCATCGCCCGGGCATAGCGGATAAACAGATGACCACTTTCTGTGGGGATCACCGCGCGCGTATTGCGGTAGAACAGCTGCTGACCGAGGGCATCCTCAAGCTGGTGAATAACGCGCGATATCTGTGAGGCTGATATCCCCTGCCGCCGCGCGACGACGGAGAAATTCTGCGCTTCATAGACCTCAATAAAGATCAGCAGCGCGCGGACGTTGATATTACTGGCATTGAACATTAATGCATTTCCTGCAAAGGTGTTTCCTGCATTATGGCATTTTTCTCACTGGACGACCGACGTAATCTTCTTCGCCTTAAAACGGAGGAAGCGTTATGCAGTTTGTGTTGATTTTACTGGTGATAGCCGGAGGGATGGGTCTCTCCATCGAGGCGGGATTACTGGGGCCACTGGGGGGCGAAGTGGGCGACTTATGGGCCACGTTCAGCATTTTTGGGGTCGGTGCCGCACTGACGTTTTTACTGATGCTGTTTTTTAGCCCGCGTAACAGCCCCTCGTTTTTTGCCCAGCCCGGCTGGCAGTTGCTCGGCGGCGTGCTCGGCCCGGTGTACGTGGTCATCCTGACCGTTGCGACACCCGCCATCGGCATCGCAATGACCATGATTGGGATTTTGGCCGGTCAGGTCTTTAAAAGCCTGATCATTGACCACTACGGTCTGCTGGGCTCGCCGCACAGAAAGATAAATGCGAAGCGCATTATTGCACTGGGGTTCATCATTGCGGCACTGGTTCTGGTCGCACAGGGGTAACGTATGACACTGATTATGATTCTTCTCGCCGTTTGCGGCGGCGCTACGCTGAGCATTCAGGCCGCGATTAACGGACAGCTCGGCAGCAGCGTGGGGGTATTCAAAAGCGCGTTTCTGACCTTTTCCGTCGGCGCACTGGTGACCGCCCTGCTCATATTTTTCTTTGAGCCTAAGCATGCGGTCACGCTGCTGGACGTACCCAAATGGCAGCTCCTCGGCGCGATGTTTGGCGTGCCCTATATCGTGATTATGGTGCTTGCCGTACAGCGCATCGGCAGCGCCGTCGCCACGGTGGCGGTGATATTCGGCCAGCTCACCATGAGCATGTTGATAGATAACTTTGGCTGGTTGGGTAATCCCGCTATTCCCTTTTCGCCGAGCCGTCTGGGCGCGGTTATCTGCCTGGGGATTGCGCTGTATTTCATCTACTCGAGCAGCAAAATCTACAGCGCCCGCGACTAGACTCACGTCTTCCGGGTAAAGAACAGCGTCACCGTGGCGACGGTGACGCCAAATTTCTTCATCTCGGTTTTATTAAACAGATGGGTCTCATCCTGCAGGTACATCCAGTCGTCAAACTTCAGTAGCCAGCTACTGCCGTTGGCTTTGACCTTCATGCTGTAATGCCAGTTAAAGGCGTTACCTGCCGCCTGCCCCGTAGCGGCCCCTTCGATATCCCCCGCCGTTCCCTCGTAGCGATCGTTCCCCAGCCTGCGGATGTGCCATACCCGCTGTTGCTTCTCGCCATCGTCATACACGAAGTGCTCATTGAGCGTCAGCGTATCGCCGATAACATCCCCGGCAATCTCCACGTAAAAGCGGCGGATCTGTTTACCGCTGCGATCCTGCACCATGCCCCACGCTTCGGTTTTCCCCTGGAAGTAGTCGAAGATATCAAGCCGTGGCTGCTGCTGGCGATACTCGGCCACCTCTGTGCTACAGCCTGCCAGCAGCATGGTCAATGCCAGCACCATCATCAGGAAACGTTTCATTTTTGTCCTCCAAGTAACTGCTGACGCAGTTCAGGATATTGCGTGCGGGGATCGAGCCAGATGGCCAGAAAGCGCGTGCTGAATGCTTCTGACTGGCGCGGGCCAAGTGGAATAAAGCTTTTCTGCGTTGCTGACGCGCGGTACCAGAACTGTCCCTGCTTATCATCGAGGACAAACGCCAGCTGTGAGCCCGGCCGGACATCCGGCCACAGCGAACGAAGCATCTGTAACCAGCCTTCGCTTTGCGGCTCCCGCTGCAAAATCCCCTGCGCCTGCCACTGATCGCGCGTGGCCTCCACCAGTTCATCACGTTCAATGTCGCGCGCGTAGGTGATAATCAACGCCTGATCCTGATCCGCCGCGCGGTAGTGACCGTCCGGCGTGCGCAGCTGGGAGGTATAAACCGTAAACGGGCCCCAGGTGAGCGTGGCGTCACCCACCTTACGCCAGGCCAGCCAGTCGGCGGCGTGGGCCGCAGGGATCACCATCGTCAGCCAAAGGAGGAAAACCGCTGCTCTCATTTTTGTCTCCCCATCAGCAGGTGGAAAAACAGCATTAATACCAGCCAGCCCGGCACCATCCAGCTAACGACGATAAAAGTCGGCTCCTGAAAGGTGATAGCACCCAGCCGCTCGCCAATCAGGTACGCCACCGGCCCTCCCACGGCGGCCAGCAGCGTCAAAAGCCAGCCGGGTAACGTGGTCGTGCGCGCTAGCTGTGTCCAGACAGTGGCGAACATCAGCCACAATGCCACCATCCATAGCGGCATCAGGGACTCGCCGGTGAAGGCAATCAGCCCCGTCAACGCCCAGAGCGCATCCAGTACGCTGCCCGCTGCAGCCAGACCGATGGCGTAAAGGCGGTATACCGGCGGCAAAAACAGGCAGGCGAGCACCGCCAGCGCAAGCCAGATAATCAGGCCCTGCTCACGAAAGATCACCACCAGCGCCCAGTAAAGATCGAACCCGACGGCCAGCAGAAAGACCTGAAGATAACGTCTCATACGCGTTCGGCGGTCAGTTGCACCACGCTGATGGTGCGGGCGTTAAACCCGGCTTCGCAGTAGCCAAAGTAGTACAGCCACATACGGCGGAACCGTTCGTCGAAGCCGAGCTTTTCAATCTCCTGCCAGGCATGAACAAAGCGCTGCCGCCAGTGGGCCAGCGTGCGGGCATAGTCTGGCCCCATGTCAAAGAGGTTACGGACCACAAAATCGGTATGGCGCGTCATCAGCTCATTCATCGCTGTGATGCTCGGCAGGAAGCCGCCGGGGAAAATGTAGCGCTGGATAAAATCGACGCTTTTGCTGTAGTCGCGGTAGCGCTGGTCCTGAATGGTAATGGCCTGAATCGCCATCCGGCCACCCGGGCGCAGCCGCGCCTGACAGGTTCGGAAGAACACGGGCAGATAGCGTTGCCCGACGGCTTCAATCATCTCTATCGAGACCAGCTTGTCGTACTGCCCGGTGAGGTCGCGATAATCACAAAGCAGAACCTCAACGCGGTCCTGCAACCCGGCGCGGGCGATCCGCTCGGTTGCCCAGATATACTGCTCCTGCGACAGCGTGGTGGTGGTTACCCGACAGCCGTAGTGACGTGCCGCGTATTCCGCCATCGCCCCCCAGCCGGTACCGATTTCCAGCAGGTGATCGGACTCACACAGCGCCAGCTGTTCGCACAGACGCGCCATTTTGGCCTGCTGCGCCGCCGTGAGATCCTGCTCATCCGCAGTAAACAGCGCGCTGGAGTAAAGCAGCTCCTTATCCAGAAAATGTGAATAAAAGGTATTGCCCAGGTCGTAATGCGCGGCAATATTTTCACGCGCCTGGGCCCGGGAATTGCGCCGCGTCCAGTGGCGCAGCCGCTCCAGCGGTCTACCGAGCAGCCGGAACCCTTTCTCCAGACGGCCAAGCACCTCGCCATTAAGGGCCAGGATTTCCAGAAGCGGCGTGAGTTGCGTGGTTTCCCATTCGCCATCCATCCAGGCTTCTGCGGCGGCAAGGCTCCCGCCCGTTAAGACGCGCCAGTAGACGCCGGGCGCGAGGATCTGAATGTCGGCGTGCAGCGCGGAGGATGTCTCGCCAAAATGGAATGTCTGTGCCCCTTCACGCAGCGTGAGCGAGCCGCCACGAATACCGCTTAACAGACGGAAAAGCAGCCAACGCGCAATGCGGACGTTGCGCGGGATATCGGGTTCTAGCGCAAAGACGGGATCGGTCATGAGCGTTCACTCCTGCTGACGGGATGGTTATGCAGCGGCACGCGCTTGAGCCACAGCCTCAGCGCCTGCCAGTAAATAGCGAAAACGGTTTTCAGGGTCATCAGGGGAATGCGCAGCAGTAACGCACGCAGTGCCGGACGCGTCAGAGGCTCCCGGCGTAGCGCCAGCGTGGCGTCAAACACCTTCGCGTCCTGATGATTTTCAATGTGCATATGCAGCGTGTTATCCGGGTTGTTGAAGCGCCAGTGGTAGATCATGTCCATTGGGTTGAAGGGGGAAACGTGAAACGCTTTTTCCGTCGGCTGCGCGTCCTGTCCGTTGACGGCATAGTAATGCCGCTCGTTCCACGGCGTGTTGCGGACCTCCGCCAGCACCCAGCCCAACGTCCCCTTCTCGTCATAGCAGTAGTAAAAGTTGACTGGATTGAAATGAAACCCGAAATAGCGCAGCTGCGTCAGGAGCATGACTCGTCCGCCGGGACGTTCTCCGGTGAGCCCCTCCAGCGTGTTGAGGACGTTCTCTTTGAGCGGCGTACCCAGCGGATAGTCCGTGTCATAAAACGCGGCGGCGGCGAAGCGATTGCGCCGTACGCCGACGTCAGCCAGCAGTGGCAGTTCATCCAGATCCAGCCAGGCCATAAAGACGCTGTAGCGAAATTCGTGGGTTTTCGGCTGGAGGCGGCGGTGGCGTAATACGCCGTGATAGAGGCAGCTGTTCATCTCAGTTCCCCTCTCCGGCCGCGATCGCGTTGACCACGTCCAGCGCGCTGCGCACGCCATCCTCGTGAAAACCGTTGTACCAGTAAGCCCCGCAGAACCAGCTTCGCTGGTGACCGTTGATCTCACCGCGACGCGCCTGCGCCCGCCAGCTTTGCGGGTTAAACAGCGGATGTTCATAAACAAAGCGCTGTAACACGAAGCGTTCATCCACCGGCGTTTCCGGGTTCAGGGTGACGCAGAACAGCGGGCTCCCCTCTGGCAGCCCTTGCAGAATGTTCATGTTGTAGGTGACGCAGGCGCTGGCCTGCTCATGTTCGCTCAGGCGGTAGTTCCAGCTGGCCCACGCGCGCTTGCGTACCGGCAGCCAGCGCGGATCGCTGTGCAGAATCACCTCGTTGCGCTGCCAGCCGATATCCCCCAGCACCTCGCGCTCTGCTGGCGTCGGCGCCTCAAGCATGGCCAGCGCCTCGGCGGAGTGGCAGGCAAAAATCACCTGATCGAAGGTATGGCTGGCGTTTTCGAGCTGAAGCGTGACCCCGTCATTGTGGCGGCTGACACGCTGCACCGGCGCGTTCAGGCGTAACGTCAGGCGGTCGCCCAGCTTTTCCAGCATGGCGCGGATGTACTCCCGCGAGCCGCCCGGTACCACGTACCACTGCGGACGATGGGTAATATCCAGCAGACCATGATGATTAAAAAAGCGCAGGAAGAGCGGCAGCGGGAAACGCTTCATCTCCTGCAACGACGACGACCAGATGGCGGCGCCCATCGGCAGAATGTAGTGGCGCGCAAAAAACGGCGTGAAGCCATGCTGTTGAAGAAACGTCTCCAGCGTGGCGTGCGGATCCACGTCCCCTTCCAGCGCCTGTTTTGCCAGCCGATTAAAGCGGACGATCTCTCCGAGCAGACGCCAGAATGCCGGATTCACCAGATTTCGGCGCTGGGCAAACAGCGATGTCAGGGTGTGTCCGTTGTACTCCAGCCCCGTCTGGGGGTTGTGCACCGAAAAGCTCATCTGCGTTTTTTGCCCGCTGATGCCGAGCTCGCTGAGCAGGCCCATAAAGCGCGGATAGGTCCGGTCGTTGTAGACGATAAAGCCGGTATCAATCGCCCAGGTGCCCTGTGGCGTCGAGACATCTACCGTTGCGGTATGGCCGCCAGGCGTGGCGCCCGCTTCAAACAGGGTCACCTGATGGTGACCGGCCAGCCGCCAGGCGCAGGTCAGCCCGGCAATTCCGCTGCCGATAATCGCAATCTTCATGAACGTACCATCCTGCGCAGCAGTGTGCGCTGCAAAAACGCGGGTAGCCTGGAGAGCAGTCGCAAAATGAAGCCGAACCGGGTGGGAAACGCGATGTGCATTTTCCCTTTCGCCAGTCCGGAACGGATCGCCTTGACCGCCTCGTCAACGCTCACCCTGCCCGGCATGGCGAAATCGTTTTTGCGCGTCAGGGGGGTATCGACAAAGCCTGGGGAGATCACCGTGACGGCAATCCCTTTGGGCTCCCAGTCCAGGCCCAGACTGTCCGCAAACCAGCTCAGCGCGGCTTTAGACGCGCCGTAGGCTTCTGCCCGCGGGAACGGAAGCCAGTGGGCCATCGAACTCACCAGCACCACGCGGTTGCCGGCAACCAGCTGCGGCTGCAACGCGGCAAGACAGTTCACCGGGCCGAGGAAATTGGTGTTCATAACCCGCTCCACCAGCGCCGCGTCCACTACGCCCCGATCGAGGTACTCGCAGGTACCGGCGCAGAGAATAACCAGATCGGCGTAAACGCCGCTCAGCGCCTGGCGACAGGCGTCCCTGTCTGTCATATCGAACAGGCGAACCGTGAGATTGGGGCAGGTCTGATGCAAGGCTTCAAGGCGCGCAGGATCCCGCCCACAGGCAATCACGTGGTACCCCTCCGCAGCGAAGGAGGTCGCCAGCCCGGCGCCAATACCCGAGCTTGCGCCGGTGATCAGTACCGTTTTCATGATTTCACCCTCCGCTTCACGCCGCGTACCGCCCAGCCCAGCAGCGGAAGATGTTCGTAGATCATCTCTCCCGCATCGTAGTAGTCACGCTGACGCGTGATAAGCCCCTTTTCCGTGTCCACCACCGAACAGCCCGGCAGTTCGAGCGGGTCCCCTCCGGCGATGCGCGGGTGCGACCAGTGCATCACCCAGGTCACAACAAAGCGGTTTTCACTGCACAGCGGTGGATCGATGGTAAAACGGCAGTTTTCGACATTCGCCAGCAGATGGGTGAAATAGCGCTGAAGCGCAAAGATACCGTCGTGCTCGCCGAACGGATCGATTAGCGTGGCATCCGAATGATAAAGCCCGACCAGTGCGGAGGGCGGCTGGCTATCCAGTGCGCTGTAGTACTCAACAAACCGACTCACGACAGAGGGCAAAGTGCTCATGGGTCACATCCTGGCTGTAAACAACGTGGCGTAATCGCATAATTAAAACTTACACAATTAACGTTATTTGTCCAAGTTTGTGAATATCTATTTTTAATATTTGAAATATATCAATAAGTTAATGTCAGACCAAAAACTGTCTTTTGTAGGCCGGGTAAGGCGTAGCCGCCACCCGGCTTTGTTTTTTCAGTTTAACCTTAAGGCAAATCCCTCAAACTTCATCCAGGCTTATTCTTTTAAATTCATAAGGATATCTGACATGAGACGTTTCTTTTTCTCGCTTTTCTCAAGCCCTGAATCCTTGCTGCAGGTGATGAGTCAGCAGGAGATCATCGAAGCCGTGGAGGATGGTGACCGCATCATCATCGACCAGGACGGGAATACATCGGTGAACTACAAAAGCAATGAGGTACGGCAGGATTTTCTGCGTCACGTCAACGCGCTGAAGAGGGCCTGATATGGGAACGGCGATATTTATGGTGCTGATGGTATGCGGGTACTGGTACACCAGTCGCGATCTGTCGACGCGCTTTAAAATCAAGCGCTCTTTCGGCTGGGACGTCTATTTCCTTGTTGCGCTTTATGGCTGTATTTTCGTGCTGCAGGGCGTGGTTGCCACGGGACTGCTTTGGCTCCTGCTTCTCGCCCTTTCTGCCGCCAATAACGCCTTTCACTTTGCCTCACCGAAATATACCGACTGGCAAATCGACTTTATGAACTGGAGTTTTTTAGGCATTCAGGCGCCAGTGGTCGTGATGCTGGCGTTTGCCATCCTGTTTTGCCTCTATCGCTCCAACTGGGCAGGCAGCGCCAGGCTGGACGGTGAAAGCCGGAAAAAGCTCTACAAACGGCTTGCCCAGTCGAGCGGTATTGAACAACTGCTCTATCAGTGTATGGAGCAAGGCGAGCTCGCGCAGGTGACGCTTCGGTCGCGGCGGATATATATCGGCATGATCCACACCGCGACGCTGGAATACGAAAACACGGCCAATATTGTGCTGATACCGATGTTAAGCGGGTACAGAGACGAGAAGACAATGAATTTGCGCATCGAGAATAATTACAGCAAGTGGTATGCGGAGCATGACATTACGCTCGACTCCGAACCCCGCAGCGCTATGTCATTCCGAAAGGTGATTTTACTCAATCAGATAGAGAGCCTCTCACTGTTCGATCCCGCCAGCGCCAGCGCGCTGTCTCTGGCGCAGCGGGAGTGACCAATATTCTGGTGCGATTCAGCCCTGGGCCTTTTGAAAGAGGTCCCAGCGGTTGCCGTAGAGATCTTCAAACACCACCACCGTACCGTACTCTTCCTCACGAGGTGCTTCACAGAAATGAACGCCTTTTTCTTTCATGGCATGGTAATCGCGCCAAAAATCATCTGTCTGAAGGAACAGGAAAACACGGCCACCGCATTGATTGCCGATAAAGGCTTCCTGCCTCTCATTAGAAGCCCGTGCCAGCAGAATATTGCAGTCGCTTTCCGGATTTGGCGTGACGACGACCCAGCGTTTATCCTGCTGCGGCGTGTCCTCGACAAGGTTAAACCCCAGCTTGTCGGTGTAGTATTCAATTGCACGATCGTAGTCATCAACCACAATAGCCACGCACCCCAGACATCGCTTCTGTGTTCTCATTTTCCGTTTCCTTTACCCTGAATGGTTTTGCCCAGCGCATTCCCACAGAATACGCGTGCATAAAAATATTTTACAGTTCGGTTAGCGTCGCAAAAATCCGTGCCGCTAAGGCGGCGGGGATCCTGATGAAGGCAGCGAAGGATGCCGACGCACCCGTCCTGCTGATGGGACACGGAATTATCAACCAGTATATTGCGAAAGAACTGCTCGCATCTGGCTGGAAAGAACAGACCCGCCCCCGTACCGGTTACTGGGGTGCGGGTATTTACAGCCGTTAACCCCCCCGGAAAAGCTTATTTTTCCATTAACTGTTCCAGACCGCGTGATAACGAGTGGAGGACAGCATCCGTCTCCACGCCCATTTGCGCATGAATAATGGCGCCGTCAATAAGCAACATGATTTCGTTGATCACGCGCTCATCAGCGACCTTCGTCAGCGACGTAATCATTTTCTTTGTTTCGAGTTTATGGTCACGGCATATCGCCTTTATTTCACTTTCAATATCTTCAGACTTCGCCTCTGCACTGGCGTTAATAAACGCGCAGCCGTGAAACTCGGGTGAAACAAACCATTCGTAAAGCGTGGCAGATAATGCCTCTGACGATGTCTGACCTGCGTTGAGATTACGCCGCAATGAGGCTTCAAACCAGTTCATCCATATTTCATGTCGATAGTGCAAATAGGCGAGAATCAATAAACTTTTACTCGGAAAGTGGCGATAGAAAGTTACCTTGGTCACTTTCGCCTCTTTAATCAACGTATCCACGCCCGTTGCCTTGAAGCCCGTGGAATAAAAGAGATCGTGAGCGGTATGTAATATTTTATCCCTGACGCTGATTTTTGTCTCGTTGCTTGCGGGTTCTGTTTTCATTTTTCGGCAGCCTCAAAAAGGGATGTTGACAACGTTATTTTTAAGGCATAGATTAACGCAAGTAGACAGATCTGTCTACATAATATCACACTGAGGTAATCGCCATGAATACACGCCCTCCTTTACCGCCCTTCACGCGTGAAAGCGCCATCGAAAAAGTCAGACTCGCCGAAGACGGCTGGAACAGTCGCGACCCGGCAAAAGTCGCACTGGCCTATTCGCTGGATACCCAATGGCGCAACCGCGCAGAATTCGCCACCAACCGTGAAGAAGCGCAGGCGTTTCTGGAACGGAAGTGGAAAAAAGAGCTAGGTTACCGCCTGATTAAGGAGCTCTGGGCATTTACGGATAACCGGATCGCGGTGCGCTATGCTTATGAATGGCATGATGATTCCGGCAACTGGTACCGTTCCTACGGCAATGAAAACTGGGAGTTTGAAGCGGACGGGTTGATGAAGCGTCGTTTTGCCTGCGTGAACGATATGCCAATAAAAGAATCTGAGCGACTGTTCCACTGGCCGCAGGGCAGACGCCCGGACGATCACCCCTCGCTGAGCGATCTGGGGTTATAGGATTTTCGCATCACTCCGGGGCGCCCCCGGAGTGATGAATTTACAGTGCGCCCAGCTGTTTCATCAGCGTCAGGTTGTCCTCAATATGCCAGTTAGCCACAATTTTACCGTCATTAATTTCATAGATATCCGTGGCGATAAAATCTATTTTCTGCCCCTTTCCTTTCAGCTCGCCAAATGTTCCGGTAAACGTGCCGTGAAAATGTAAATGGGAGACCACACGATTACCGGAAATAATCATCTGCTCAACGTCACAGCGTAAATCAGGTACGGCAGTACGAAATGCCCGGGAGGCTAAAATAGCGCCCTCGGGTCCCTGTTTACGCCCTTCCGGCGGCGTTTTATCAATAAAGTTAACTGCAAGCGCTTCACGCGCCAGAGACGGCGTCCCCGTATTCCAGAACGTTGCATATTTTCTGGCTGCAGCCTCATTCGCGGCTAATTGCGCCTGCGGCAGGCTTTTATCGACAATCAGCTGCTGTGGTTTCACCCACTCCTCCTGCGCCGAATAAGCGGCGCCCGACAGACCGATAAAAATAAGCGGCAATAAAACAGAACGAAAACAGGTTGAATAGTTCATCATTTTCTCTCAATCATTTATCAGGATAACGGCAAGGTGGGATAATCGGTATATCCCGTCGCACTGCCACCAAACAGCGTGGCGGGATCGCGCACCTGGGCCAGCGGCAACTTGTGCGCCAGCCGGTGGGGTAAATCCGGGTTGGCAATAAATGGCCGTCCGAAGGCAATCAAATCGGCATAGCCAGCCGTAAGTATTTGTTCGGCTTTGTTAAGGTCATAGTTGCCCGCGACGATAAGCGTTCCGCTAAACGTCTCGCGCAGGGATTGACGGAAAGTGTTGGGTACCTGCGGCGCGTCGTCCCAGTCGGCTTCCGCCAGGTGGATGAATGCTATCCCGTGTTGTTCGCACCAGGCCGCCAGAGCGAGGATGGCGTCGCTCACCTGCGGGTCATTCATCCCCCGCTGGGTAATAAACGGCGAAAGGCGGATGCCCGTTCGCTCGGGCCCAATGGCCTCCGCAATCGCGTTCAAGACCTCCTGGACAAAGCGGATCCGGTTAGCAAGCGTGCCGCCATACTCGTCCGTGCGTTTATTGGAGGTTTGACGCAGGAACTGGTCAATCAAATAGCCGTTTCCGCCGTGAACTTCCACGCCATCAAAGCCGGCCTGGACGGCATTCAGTGCCGCCTGGCGATAGTCCGCGATGATGCCGTGAATGTCTTTGCGCGTCAGCGTTCTTGGCTGCGGGCAGTCAACCATTTGGCCTTCGCCCTTTTCGTTCACCACCCACACTTTCGCGTCCGGTGCCAGCGCTGACGGGGCCACGGGCAGACCATCCTGATGAAAACTGGCGTGCGACATTCGCCCGACGTGCCAGAGCTGAGAAAAAATCACCCCGCCCGCCTGATGCACGGCCCCCGTCGTGAGTTGCCATCCTGAAACCTGCTCCGGCGAATGGATGCCAGGAGTCCAGGAGTATCCCTGGCCCTGCGGGGAGATCTGGGTGGCTTCGGTGATGATTAATCCCGCGCTGGCCCGCTGCCGGTAGTATTCCGCCATCAGCGACGAGGGAATATTGCCTGGTTGAAGGGAACGCGCGCGGGTCATTGGCGCCATAACGATACGATTTTTCAGGTCCTGCTGACCCAACCGGTAACGGTCAAAGAGTGAGGAACGGTTCATGTTTTCATCCCTTATGGTTTGGATGAAATCACTTTACAGGCGGTATTGCATTTTGATAATTACACTGAAAACTGATGCACTTTTCGGAAAACATGAATAATGGGCAAGCTTGAAGATATGGCATTGCTGGTTGAAGTGGCCGAGGCTGGTGGTCTTTCCGCCGCCGGACGACGGCTGTCGCTCTCTCCTGCGACCATGACGGCCAGACTGAAGGCGATTGAAGAACGTTACCAGACTCGCCTGTTTCACCGTTCAACGCGATCCATCACGCTGACCCGTGCCGGAGAAGAGTTTTATCATGCCGCGCTGCGCGTGCTGGAAGAGATGCGCCATGCCGAGTCGCTCCTGACGCAAAAAGAGGGCGTCCTCAGCGGCAATATTCGCCTTTCTGCCCCCTCGGATTTTGGCAGACAGTATCTTAGCCCCGCCGTGGTGGAATTTTCCCGACGCCATCCTGACGTGAAATTTTTCATCGCGTTAAGAGAACATGTTGAAGATCTGGTCGCTAACCGGCTGGATATGAGCGTGCGTTTCGGTAACCTGCCGGACAGCAGCCTGGTCGTCAGAAACATCCGCCCAAATCATCGGGTGCTGGTGGCCTCTGCGGCGTATCTTAGCAACCGCGGCGTCCCCGCCACATTTGCGGAGTTAGCCCATCACCGGTGCCTGGCACTTGAGTCTCAGGGCGTGGTGATGAACGAATGGCGCTTTGAAAAAGATGGCGAGGAAAGTGTCGTTCGCGTAGAGCCAGCCATGGTGTGCGACGACGGGGCATTGCTTCGTCAGTGGGCGCTCAGCGGCGCTGGCATTGCGGGGAAATCCTGGTGGGATGTGAAGGACGATGTTGAGGCCGGAAGACTCACCGTCCTGTTTGCTGACAGTTTTACCGGTTTTAGCCGATACGACCGCAAAGATGTCGGGCTACAGTTTGTTTACCCGCAGCGTAAACTGCAGCCGCTTCAGGTCACGGCCTTTAGCCAGTTTTTTCTCGACTGGCTAAAAAAACGGTAGCGTGAATGTTGATTAGACCCGCTTAAAATTCATCGACACAAGGCTGACCCACCTTATCCAGGGCGTTGACCAGCCTGGATCTGAGTTCAGTTAATGCGGCTTCCTTCTCTTCCAGCTGTTGCAACTTGCGGCGCAGCGCGCTTTGTTTTTGCTCAGCGGTAAATTTATCGTCGACCCAGACAGCTAAAACATCCGAAATTTCGGCCAGGGTAAAGCCCAGCATTTTGGCATGCTTGATCATTTTCAAACGCTGTAAATCGACGGCGGAGTAGACTTTGTAGTTGTTGCTGCGATTCGGTTGCGGGATTTTCTCCAGCAACCCTTGCCTTTCGTAGTAACGGACCGTCTCCTTCGATAAGCCCGTTTTCACACACAGTTCGCCAATGCGCATCGCGTCGTCCTCCCCTTTTCAAAATCACGCTTGACCGTGTACTTAAGTGCACGGTTTATCCTGTGATACACATATCAGGGAAACGGGATTTGAGGTATGAATATTTTTGATTATTCAGGAAAAATAGCGTTGATTACCGGGGCATCGTCGGGAATAGGTCGTGATTTCGCCAGGCAACTCGCTGCCCGCGGCGTGTCGTTGATCCTGGTTGCCCGCTCGGAGCCAAAGCTACAGGCGCTTGCCGCAGAGCTGGCCAAAAAGCATGGCGTATCAATCACTATTATCGTGCAGGACTTAGTGGAATCAGATGCCGTTCCCCGCATCGCGGAACGGCTGGGCCTCCTGAGGCGCTTCCCCGACATTCTGATTAATTGCGCCGGGTTCGCCACCTATGGCCCCTTCGAAGCGCTGTCGATCGACAGGCAACGTGATGAGATATATGTGAACTGCGTGGCCCCCGTGGCACTGACTCACGCTATGCTACCGGAAATGCTCCGCAAAGGTGCCGGGGTGGTAATTAATGTGGCCTCAACGGCCGCGATGCAACCGGACCCCTATATGGCAATTTATGGCGCGACCAAAGCCTTCCTGCTCTCCTTTTCAAATGCGCTATGGGGAGAGTACCGTGCAAAGGGCATTCGCATGTTGGCGCTTTGCCCTGGGGCAACGGATACGGCTTTTTTTGATGTGGTGAATGCGGAAGAAGCCTCGGTGGGTAAAAGGATGCCAGCGGATAAGGTGGTTACGCTGGCGTTGAAGGCGGTCGATACCAACCGTAACTACCTGATCACCGGATGCAGTAACTGGCTTCTGGGGCAGTTATACCGGTTTGTCACGCGTAAGCGTCTGTTACTCATCGCTGAAAAAATATTGCGTCCACGATCGACTTAAGCAAAACCGTGTCATTTCAGTGCAAAGGATTGCCCTGAAACGCTGACAGATAGATGCCTTAATGCGCGAAAAACAGTGATACACTTACCCCACCGGGTGGGTTTTCCCGTTTGAACTCATGAGGAAACAACAGTAACCAAATTACGATATGGTCACTCGTTGTCAATCCTGGCCTGTCACGCTAAGCTTAAATAATGACTAAAAATATGAACGCCCCATCAATACGTGGTCCACTTGACCATTCTGTCAGAGAGCAAATCGTCGAAGCGGCTTTTGAGCACTTCGGGCATTACGGCTATGAAAAAACCACCGTCGCCGAACTGGCGAAATCCATCGGTTTTTCTAAGTCCTACATTTATAAGTTTTTCGATTCCAAACAGGCTATTGGCGAGGTGATCTGCGCTAACCGCCTGGAGCTGATCATGGCGGCGGTGCTTTCTGCCATCGAGGATGCGCCGTCAGCCAGCGAAAAATTACGCCGTCTGTTCAAAGCGCTTACCGAGGCCGGAAGCGAGCTGTTTTTCCACGATCGGAAGCTTTACGACATTGCCGCCGTCGCCGCACGGGACAAATGGCCGTCTACTGAAAGGTATACAGACGGCCTGATGAAGCTGATTGAGAGCATCATTATTGAAGGCAGGCAGGCGGGTGAATTCGAAAGAAAAACGCCGCTGGATGAGGTCACGCAGGCTATCCACATGGTGATGTGCCCTTATATCAATCCCATACAGCTGCAATATAACCTCGAAACGGCCCCCACTGCGGCGGTGCTTCTCTCTTCACTGGTATTAAGAAGCCTGGCCCCCTGATTGGTGACCATTGACTTTATTGGTCACTAGTCTGAGAATGCGGAAACTGTCCTGTTACTTCTATAAGGGTTTCCCATGCTCAGGCTCAATACAGCCCGCCTTGCCGTTAGCCTTCTGCCGTTTGTCCTCGTGGCGTGCGGCGATAATTCCGCGAGTGACGATCCGCGCACACAGCCACCGCTTGTCAGATCCGCCGCCATCGAGCTTGCGAACAATACTGCGCACGCCTTTACCGGCGTGGTGGTGGCGAGAACGCAAAGTGATTTGGGTTTCAGGGTTCAGGGGAAAATCCTTGAGCGACTCGTCGATACCGGGCAAACCGTCAGACAGGGTCAGCCGTTACTGCGCCTCGATCCGGTTGACCTGAAATTACAGGCCCAGGCACAGCAGCGCACGGTGGATGCTGCCCAGGCGCGTGCGAGAAAAGCGTCCAGCGATGAGGCGCGTTATCGCGGTCTTGTGGCGTCCGGCGCCGTGTCCGCCTCGGAGTATGATCAGATCAAAGCCGCCGCCGATTCCGCCAGAGCGGAACTCAGCGCAGCCCGGGCGCAGGCCAACGTGGCGCAAAACGCAACGGGCTATGCCGTACTGCTGGCGGATTCAGACGGGGTAGTGATGGAAACCCTCGCCGAGCCGGGTCAGGTGGTGAGTGCCGGGCAAGTGGTGATCCGACTCGCCAGAGCGGGACAACGTGAAGCGCTCGTGCAGTTCCCGGAGACCCTGCGCCCTGCCGTTGGCAGCCCTGCACTGGCCACACTTTATGGCAATGAAAAACACCCGGTCAGCGCAACGCTGCGCCTGCTGTCTGATTCAGCCGATGCCACAACCCGCACCTATGAAGCCCGCTACGTGCTGAATGGTGACCTTGCAAACGCGCCGCTGGGGGCAACCGTCACGCTGAACGTTCAGGACCCCAAAGCGGAACGTCAGGTCATGCAGGTTCCGCTCGCCTCACTCTACGATGCTGGCAAAGGCCCCGGTGTCTGGCGCATTTCCGCCAGGCCGGCAAAGGTTACCTGGACGCCGGTGAAGGTGCTGAGCGTGGGTGAAGATGCCGCGCAGGTCACGGGCAGCGTGAAGCCAGGCGAGAAGATTGTGGCGCTGGGCGCACACCTTTTGCACGAGGGTGAAATCGTCAGGCTTGCAGAACAACGCAATGCCGCGCTGGCGGAGAACACGCCATGAGCGGAAGTCGCTTCAACCTGTCAGCGCTTGCCGTGCGCGAGCGCTCCATCACCCTGTTTCTGATCGTCCTTGTGACGATTGCCGGTATCTACGCCTTTTTTGGGCTTGGCCGCGCGGAAGACCCCCCTTTTACGGTGAAGCAAATGACGGTGATATCCGTCTGGCCCGGCGCAACCACGCAGGAGATGCAGGATCAGGTCGCCGAACCGCTGGAAAAACGCCTGCAGGAGCTCAAATGGTATGACCGGACGGAAACCTATACCCGCCCCGGCATGGCGTTTATCACCTTATCGTTGCAAGACAAAACGCCCCCCGCAGAGGTGCAGGAGGCGTTCTATCAGGCGCGGAAAAAGCTGGGAGACGAATCCCTGAACCTCCCTGCCGGGACGATCGGCCCGATGATCAATGACGAATTCGCCGATGTCACCTTTGCCCTTTTTGCCCTGAAAGCGAAAGGTGAACCCCAGCGGCAGCTGGTACGTGATGCCGAAGCCATGCGCCAGCAACTTTTGCACGTACCCGGCGTGAAGAAAGTGAACATTATCGGCGAACAGGCGGAGCGGATATACATCGCTTTCTCTCATGACCGACTGGCTACGTTGGGTCTTTCGCCGCAGGATATTTTCAACGCCCTTAACAATCAGAACGCGTTAAAAGCAGCGGGCTCTATTGAGACCCGGGGCGCCCAGATGTTTATTCGCCTCGACGGCGCGTTTGATGAGTTGCAGAAGATCCGCGATACACCCGTTGTGGCTCAGGGCAAAACGCTCAGGCTGTCCGATGTGGCGACGGTTGAGCGGGGCTATGAAGATCCTCCCACGATGCTGATACGTAACCAGCATGAACCCGCCCTTCTGCTGGGTATCGTCATGCGTGAGGGCTGGAATGGTCTGGCACTGGGTAAAGCGCTGGATGCCGAAACGGCAAAAATAAACGCAAGCCTGCCGCTGGGCATGACCCTGAGCAAAGTCACCGACCAGTCAGTGAACATCAGCTCGGCGGTGGATGAGTTTATGATCAAATTCTTCGTCGCCCTGCTGGTAGTCATGGTGGTCTGTTTTGTCAGCATGGGCTGGCGCGTGGGGGTGGTGGTTGCAGCGGCGGTACCGTTGACGCTGGCGGTGGTCTTCGTGGTGATGGAAGCCGCGGGGATAAACTTTGACCGCGTCACGCTGGGCTCCCTGATCCTTGCCCTCGGCTTACTGGTTGATGATGCCATTATCGCCATCGAAATGATGGTGGTCAAAATGGAGGAAGGTTACGACCGGGTCAAAGCCTCCGCCTACGCCTGGAGCCATACCGCCGCGCCAATGCTGGCGGGTACGCTGGTGACGGCGATTGGCTTTATGCCAAACGGTTTTGCCCAGTCAACCGCCGGGGAATACACCAGCAATATGTTCTGGATTGTCGGCCTCGCCCTGATTGCATCGTGGTTTGTCGCCGTGGTGTTTACCCCCTATCTTGGGGTGAAAATCCTCCCGGCCATTCCCAAAGTGGAAGGAGGCCATGCCGCCATCTATGACACGCCGCGTTATAACCGTTTTCGCCGGATGCTGAGCCGCGTTATCGCCGGAAAATGGCGGGTGGCCGGTGCCGTGGTCGCTATTTTCATCCTCGCCACATTCGGCATGGGACTGGTAAAAAAACAATTTTTCCCGACATCCGATCGCCCGGAAGTGCTGGTTGAAGTGCAGATGCCCTATGGCACCTCAATCGAACAGACCCGTGCCGCAACCGCAAAAATAGAAGCATGGTTGAGCCAGCAGCCTGAGGCCAACATCGTGACGGCCTATATTGGCCAGGGATCGCCCCGCTTCTACCTGGCGATGGCCCCCGAATTACCTGACCCGTCTTTTGCAAAAATCGTGATCCTGACGGACAGCGAGACGTCACGCGAAGCGCTCAAGGTCAGGCTCAGGGAGGCTGTCGCAAGCGGCCTGGCGCCTGAGGCCCGCGTGCGGGTGACGCAGTTGGTCTTTGGCCCGTACTCGCCCTTCCCGGTTGCCTGGCGCGTTTCGGGGCCGGATGTCGGTACTTTACGCGATATTGCAGACAAGGTGAAAGGCGTGCTACAGGCAAGCCCGATGATGCGTACCGTCAATACCGACTGGGGATCACGCGTTCCGGTATTGCATTTCACCCTCGATCAAAACCGTCTGCAGGCCACCGGATTAACGTCCAGTGCCGTGGCTGAGCAGCTTCAGTTCTTGCTCTCAGGCGTGCCAATTACCGCCGTGCGAGAAGATATTCGCTCGGTAGAGGTCATGGGGCGCGCCGCGGGGGATATCCGTCTCGACCCGGCAAAAATTGAGGGTTTTACCCTCGTCGGCAATGCGGGGCAGCGCGTTCCGCTGTCTCAAATTGGCAAGATTGAGATCGGTATGGAAGACCCGATTTTGCGCCGCCGCGACCGCACTCCGACCATTACCGTGCGGGGTGATATCGCCGACAATCTTCAGCCACCGGATGTATCGGTCGCCATCATGAAACAGCTCCAGCCGATTATAGATACGCTACCGGCCGGATACCGCATTGAGATGGCCGGTTCGATTGAGGAATCGGGCAAAGCCACGCAGGCAATGATTCCGCTGTTCCCGATCATGATTGCGCTGACGCTGCTGATCATCATTCTGCAGGTGCGTTCGCTCTCGGCGATGGTGATGGTGTTCCTTACCGCGCCGCTGGGGCTGATTGGCGTGGTGCCGACCCTGTTGATTTTCAATCAGCCGTTTGGCATCAACGCGCTGGTGGGGTTGATCGCCCTTTCAGGCATTCTTATGCGCAATACGCTGATCCTGATTGGGCAAATCGATCATAACCAGAAGGACGGTCTCGATCCGTTCCACGCAGTGGTCGAGGCGACGGTTCAGCGAGCCCGGCCCGTACTGCTGACGGCACTTGCCGCCGTGCTGGCGTTTATTCCTCTGACGCATTCGGTATTCTGGGGAACCCTGGCTTACACGTTGATTGGCGGAACCTTAGGCGGTACGGCCATTACGCTGGTGTTCCTGCCTGCGATGTATGCGATCTGGTTCCGGATCCGCCCTGCGGAACAGCGCGTGCAGTCCCCGGCAGAAAACGTGTAAACTACCCTAAGTAGATAACTGTTCCGAGGAAAGCATGGTTGTTAAGCGCTTAAGAAAAGAGGATCGCCGCGTACAGCTGCTGGAAGTGGCGCGCGGAATTGTCCGCCAGCAAGGCACGGAGGCACTGACGTTGGGTTACCTGGCGGAGCGGGCCAACGTGACCAAGCCTATCCCCTACGACCATTTTGGCGATCGTGAAGGGTTGCTGATGGCCTTGTATCAGGATTATAGCGATCGGCAGTTGGCGAAATTCCGTGAGACGCTGGCGGTAGACAGCAAAACGCTGGACAAGACGATCCGCTTTTTCAGCGCCGCCTATATTGATTGCGCCATGACCGCCGGGCCCGAAACCGGGCCCATCGCCGCGGCGCTGTCCGGCTCTCGCGCGTTGCAGTCGTTTCGTGAGGCGTGCGTTGCCGAATGCGCCGACTGCCTGCGTACCGCGCTTTCCCCTTTTGTCGTCCTGAAAGGCGTTCAGGGAGAAGCGGTATTGACGGCCATCATTGGTGCGGCGGACGCGCTCAGCACCGCCGCGTGTAACGGCGTGCTCGCCCGAAATGTTGCGGAAGATACCCTCAGCGGCGCCATCACCGGGGTGCTGGAGACCTACGTGAATAGCACAAAATGATCGTTGGGTGCGGATTGACAGCTAAGTTACCAATAGTAATATAAACGTCAATTCTCACCCATTCGAGGTCGCTATGTCTGCTACACATGCCATTAATAATGCACTGATCGTGACGGCTCACCCTGTCGACAATTCGTTATCCCATGCGCTGGCCGCCCGCATTGCCGGGAAACTGCGTGAACAGGGTACGCAGGTGGAGATGGCCGATCTGCATGCCGAAGGGTTTAACCCGGCCATGTCCCGCGCCGATCTTGATTTGTACCACGGCGATCCGAGCGCCCTTCCTGACGCTATTCTGCGCGAGCAGCAGCGGGTCGAGCGGGCGGATATGCTGGTATTCGTTTTCCCGGTGTACTGGTGGTCCGTTCCCGGCCTGTTGAAAGGCTGGTTCGATCGCGTATTAACCCTGAACTGGGCGTATAAAGTGGCAGAAGACGGCCGGATTGTGGGCAATTTGCGCGACGTTCCCGTTCGCCTTATTGCGACTGCTGGCAGCGATCTTAACGGTTTCGATAAACATGGTTATTCGACGGCGATTCAGACTCAAATAGTCGAGGGCATTTTCGGCTTCTGCGGTTTGAAGAACGTCAAACTCGATATTCTTTACCAGGCAGACACGGCGATGCCTGAGCAGGTGGAGGAGTTCCTGAAGGGACTAAAGGGCCTTAAATAATCCCGGCTATTCAGTCAGCAAAGGCGTGCACAGCAGGTTACGAGCCTTTGCTGACAGCTTCCTGCCGCTGCATCGTACCCCTACTCAAGTTGGTGTCTTGAAGCAATGAGTTAATCAACGCTATAACTAACGTGATAATTCCGCATATAGCGTAATGAATAAACAAAGGTCATTCCATGTATCAGTCAGTTCAGCCAACAACCACCCTCACCACCACCGGCACCTTCGGCGGCATGAGCGTATCTGTAGCAAACGACTGACAAACAGAACCTCAATCCCCGCCTAACTGGACGGGGAAATACCTCTCCGTTCACCGCCCTCTGAATGGAGAAAGAAAATGATTTCTGACAATGCTCTCTTAATTATCGACATGCAGCAGGGCCTCTTCCGGGGCCCGGTCTCACCCTGTTCCGCCGATGCCGTTCTGGCAAATATCCGTTTGTTAATAGCCAACGCGCGCCACGCTCAGGTACCCGTCTTTTTTGCCCGCCATGTTGGACCAGACGACTCGCCCTTTTCAGCGCAGGGGCCGTTGACGCAGCTGATACCCGAGCTGGACGTGAAGGAGCAGGATGTTGTTTTCACCAAGCGCCATCCCAGCTGTTTTCGGGATACCGAATTGCTGCGTGAACTTAATCAGAGAGGCATCAAACAGCTGGTCATTGCCGGGATGAAAACAGAATTTTGTGTCGACACCACCTGCCGGGCCGCGCCGGAGCTGGGCTTCAGGACGATATTGATTTCAGATGCGCATACCACAATGGATAACGCACATTTACCTGCCACTGACATCATTGCGCATCACAACAGCACGCTGGCCGGCCCGTTCGTGATGCTGTCGACTGCCGGCGACTGGCATTTTAATACGGTCAGTTGAGTTGGCGGGAGCGTCTCTCTCTATCCCGGCGCGCCTTTCCGCGCGTCGGGAAAAGTAGAGAAAATTACAGGGTAAAACCTCCATCACCCACCTGTGCCTGAGCGTACCATTTCATCAGCTCCGCACTACCGGGCGCGTTCTCAGCCGGTGACCATGGAGCGGTATCGTGCTCCGGAACAGGCTGATAGCCGCCGTGTTTCACCTCAAAAATGACGCCGCCTTTATCCAGCGACAGCACGGCATGCCAGGTACCGGCATCCATCTCCAGCACTTTGCAGTCTTCACCTAACACCACGCGCTGGGTCACGTTACCGCTGTCATCAAAATTCAACACCAGAAAGCGACCGCTCAGAGCCGTCAGCAGTTCAAACGTGTGCGGGTGGCGATGAGGGCGAACATAGGTACCTGGCTCCATCGCGATAGCCAGGCGTTGTACCGGGTCGCTCAGTTCGGGATGTAAATTTCGGTGCGCGCGTAAGCGAGGAGAATTGGCAGCCTGCTCGCTTTGTTGCTGCAGGTCACTGAACGTAATTTGTTTCATATACACCTTTGTGAATGGAGTCAGCGGGCGGCCACCCTTTAGCCGCACGACGTTATACCATTCTGGACGGTCGATGAGCGATGGCGTTTGTGAAACAAAACGCTGCAGCGTGAGGATGTGCGTGATCGCACTCCAAAGCGCAACGTTGAGTAAAACTCACATTTATTCCCACTATTTATCGTTTTTCAAAAGCGATAGCCCTGCAATACCATCCATTCATCCCTGGGATAGAAAAAATAAATAATATTAAGCCTGTATGGAGCAGCTATGACACTCGATGCTTTATTCCCTGTATTGAATATTATCTCGCCTCATAAATATAGCCTCAATGCAAATGTGCATGAGTTGATAACGTTACTTTCAGCAGAAAAGGAAAGCTCAGAAGCGCTATCGCCTTTCATCCATCGACTGCATCTTTTGGCTTTCGCCCAAAGCAATCCGGGTAACGCCGAAGAGTTGCTCTCAGCGCATTTACCAAAAGAAGATGGGATCCTTCCGCTGCTTGACTTTGCGGAGTGGCCAAAGGTGCGTTACGCCGCGTCGGGCGAAGATCAAACGCGTGAATCGGAGGAGTATTTCCGTGACATGACCTCGGCTGCCAATCTGTTACGCACGGCGCTGATCGACGCAGAGCGCGCAAAGGGGACGCCTGCGCTTTATATTCTGGATAAATTACTTAGCCTGAACAGCGCCCTGCCGGAAAGATATAAAAAGATGGCGAATATTCCCTACGCATAAATACGTTCAGGATGCGGAATATCCCACAATTAATATTCCGCTATTTATTAAACCTGATTATCATCGTAATCAAGACAGACGATATTCAAAGAAGGCACCACAGGCGCGTTAAGGTTAAGCCACGCCAGCAAACGTTCAATACTCTGTCTTCTGAGCGAATTTTTCGGCCAGACAAGATAGTAGCCATCCCCGGTTGCTATCGCTTCCCTGAAGGGCAGTGCGAGCAGGCCACTTTTTAGTGCGTCCAGCGTGAGTCGAAGGTCAGCCATCGCCACACCGTGACCGTGCATGGCCGCAAGGCTGCCCTGCTCCAGGGTGTCGAACACAAGCCCGCCGCTCATGTCGAGCCCGGGGAATAACCCTGTCCTTTTCAACCAGCGTTTCCAGTCCCGTCTGTCCGGTGAGGGATGAATAAGATCGCACTGAGCAAGCTGGTGCCGGGCAGATTCAAGCAAAGACGGGGGACAAACCGGAATGAGCCATTCACTGAAGAGCAGCCGGCTTTCTGTTGACTCGCCGAAATAGCCATTACCGAGGAGGATCGCGCAATCGTAAGGCTCGCGGCTGAAGTCAACGGTGTCGAAGTCCATCCAGACGCTGGCGATTTCGATTTTAGGCTTCGCATGGTTTTCGCGGAAAGATTTAAGCACATTCAGGAGCCATCTCATCGTAAGGGTGCTGGGAGCTTTAAGGCGCAGAAGGTGATTTTCACTTTTGAATGCCCGGCATGCCCACTCCATATTCGAGAAGCTTTCGCCAAGCTGTCCGGCCAGAATACGACCTGCCTCACTGACCTCCACTCTCGGCCCCTGCCGTTTGAAAAGCTCGCAGTCAAACCACAGTTCAAGCGTCCTGACATGCCTGCTGACCGCTCCCGGCGTGATATTCAGGGTTTCAGCGGCTTTGCTGAAAGAGTTCAGCCGCGCGGCGACTTCAAACGCGCGTAGCGCGTACAGTGGCGGTAATGACATATTTTCCCTTTCGATGAGGTTGAATCATGTAGCTTTTTTATTGGCACCCGGGGACTATTCACCCCGTTCCTCAGTCGGAAACGTCAGCAGTAATTCCCTGAGCAGGGATTCAAGCTGCGCATGTTGCACATCAGATAAGTTTCTCAATACTGCATTTTGCGTTTCCGTGTAAACGAGCAACGCCTGTTCAATATGATCCTTCCCGCTGGACGTCAGGCTCACGAGCGTGCTGCGCTTATCCTTCGGGTCGGCGATTCGCCTGATAAGCCCCTGCTGTTCAAGATGGCTGAGCCGGTTCGTCATCGCCCCGGACGTAATCAGCAACGCTTTGTACAGCTGCGTGGGCGAAAGGCAGTACGGCTCACCGGCGCGACGCAGCGTGGCGAGGACGTCAAACTCCCCCTCGCGAAAACCAAACTGCGCCATGGCCTGCGCGCGCGCTTTTGCCAGATGTTTTATCAGCCTGAGCATTCGGCCAAAAATTTTCATCGACGAGACGTCCAGTTCAGGCATGGCACGACTCCACTGGTCGACAACAAAATCTACATGGTCTTTCATTTTCCCCCCGTGTTGAGTGGGTATTTATCGTGTTGTGCGCTACATCTTACACAAAAAAAGGATTTTATCTTAACGTTAAGATAAATGCTTGTGGCATTTTGCCCTGGCCGTACACAATCGAAAAGGATTCCACGTTGAAACGCACATCACCTTTACTCTTCGCCGTTATTGCTTTTATCGTCGGGTTGAACCTGCGCCCTGTCCTGGCTTCTGTCGGCCCCTTGTTCTCCGTGCTGCAGCATGAAGTTGGGCTGTCGGCCACGGAATTCAGCCTGCTGACCACCCTGCCGGTCGCGATGATGGGCCTGGCCGCCTTATGCGGCCCCTGGCTTTTAGCCAGGATCGGAGCCGTCCGGGGGATCGCGTTCGGACTCTTCATCCTGCTTGCGGCCTGTTTATTACGAGGTTTTAGCGCCACACTGGCGAGCCTTATGGGTACCGCGTTACTGGGTGGGGCCAGCATAGGCGTGATCCAGGCGTTAATGCCTGCCCTGATAAAAAAGGACTATACGCAAACGGCCAGCACGGTGATGTCGCTCTTCAGCACGGGCATTATGGCCGGCGCGGCATTAGCCGCCGCCAGTGCCGAGCCGTTGTTTTCATGGCTCACGCTGAAGCCCGCGCTGGCGATGGCAGGCGTATTAGCGCTGCTTGCTTTGATACTGTGGCTGGCCCTCGTTAAGCGCCCTCAGCAAGAACAAACGGTACACGAAACCGTGACGCTCTCCTCCTCCCGGACAGGACTACTGTTGCTCTTTTTCGGTGTGGGAACTGGCGCCTACACGCTGGTTTTAGCCTGGCTGCCCCCACTCTATATTCAGGCGGGATGGTCCGCACGCAGCAGTGGCTATATGCTGGCCTGGCTGACATTGACCGAAGTGGTCGCCGGGTTTGCCGTCTCCGCGCTGATTGGTAAATTCCCTGACCGCCGTGTGCCGCTGATCGCTGTGCTCTCGCTACTGCTGGCAGGATTACTGTGTCTGGTCTTTGCACCGGGTACAACGCCGGTAGTATCCACATTGCTGCTTGGCACAGGGATCGGCGCCCTTTTCCCACTGTCGCTCATCGTCACGTTCGATCACACCCGCACGCCCGCTGAGGCCGGGAAGTTACTCTCCAGAGTTCAGGGGGGCGGATATATGATTGCCGCGCTGATGCCGTTAATCGCGGGGATTGTTCGCGACAGCGCGGTTTCATTGACCAGCGCCTGGCTGGTGATGAGTGCGGGAGTGGTGCTGCTGATCGTCATCGCGTTGAAGTTTAAACCCGTCGAGAACGTGCGGACACGGTGAAAGCGATGCCAGAATTGAGAGTCGTATTTCAACTGGTCGTAAGATAAATTCAGCGTAAGTGTTACGTCATACAGGAGGGGATATGCCGCAAGCTTTACCGGGAATTGATGTTTTATTTGTCGCTGGGTTCGGGCCTATTTCACGGGACACAGCGTCCAGCGCCGCGTTTTATATCCATACACTCGGCCTTCCGCTTAAGCCGATGGAGGGGAACAGTGATTATCTGCTCGCAGAAGTGGGCCAGTTGAAAGGCGTGAAGCATTTCGCCGTCTGGCCGCTTACACAGGCGGCAATGTCCTGCTTTGGAGAAGAACAATGGCCCGCTGAGCACCCGATACCGCAAGGATGGGTTGAGTACGAGGTTCAGGACCTGGACTCGGCTACCCGTATTTTGACTGAAAAAGGCTATCGGTTGCTGGTGGCAAACCGCACAGAACCATGGGGGCAAACCGTCACCCGCCTGCTCAGCCCGGAGGGCTTGCTTACGGGATTAACGATTACGCCGTGGCTTCGGGAGGTATGACGCCCTTCACCAGGCCATTTACCAGCAGGGTAAAAACCTGAATCGCTTTTGGTAATGCCTGCTGCGGATCTTCGCTGGCGGCCACCCACTGGGCGGCATTCAGTGCGGCACCGTTTAACAGCCAGGCGGTGGCATCAACATCTACCGGTTCGATTAATCCGCGTTCAATCAGGTCGGAAAGGCTCTTACGCGTAGCGTCGAGGCAGTTATTCTGGCTCGGCCATTTTCCCGGGTCCCCAAGAAAAGCCGGACCATCAAGCAGAACGATGCGACGGACTTCTTCATCCAGCGCCATCTCGATATAGGCTATCCCTTCTGCCAGAAGCTTTTGCTGGTCATCCTTCACATGTGCCGCCGCACTTTTGGAGCTTTGCGCCATTTCAGAATCAATCTGGGTAACGACAGCGGCAAGTAACCCCTTTTTATCGCCAAAATTATGATACAGGGCCCCGCGCGTCAGGCCAACGCTGGCGGTTAAATCATCCATCGAGGCTGCGGCAAACCCTTTTTCGGCAAAGGCTTTACGTGCAGCCGCAATCAATTTAGTGCGGGTTTCTTCCATCGTTTCGGCGCGGCGTTTGGCTGCCATAAGAACTCCTTGCAATCTACACCACGCAAGTCGTTTGACATACGCGGCGTATGTGTGATTAAGTTGACATACGCCGCGTATCTTAATTCATTTATTTATGCCGCGCATCCACTGTCCCTGTCCAAAGAAAGGATCCGTTATGAACCAACCGAAACCCGTTTTCCCTGCAAATCGCCACGCGCTGTATGAGCAGCACGGCTATTCTGCAGCGATCCGCTCTGGTGATTTACTGTTTGTTTCCGGACAGGTGGGTAGCCGGGAAGACGGTACACCCGAACCCGACTTTGCAATGCAGGTAGAGCGTGCCTTCGATAATCTCAAGGCCACGCTTGACGCTGCAGGATGTACGTTTGCCGATCTTGTTGATGTGACAACCTTTCATACCGATCCGGAGAATCAATTTCCAGCCATTATGCAGGTGAAACAAACGCTTTTCCCTAAGCCACCGTATCCGAACTGGACAGCCGTGGGCGTTACCTGGCTGGCGGGATTTGATTTTGAGATAAAGGTTATCGCCCGGATCCCTGAACATCAGGAATGAACACGTTGCACACAGCTATCAGAAGAACCGGTATCTGTGTGTAAATGTGAAACCGGGGCCGACATAGTGAGTGTTAGCTCAGAGTGACGCTACCTTACAAAGGGCGGTTAGCATGTTACCCGCGCATATCGAAACCGGATTTTTGAAAATCTCTGTAGACTTCCGGATTGTTGAATGCCGGGAATTTGGCTTTTTGGGCTGCTGATTTTATCGCTTCACAATAGGCTTTATTGCCGTTGCTGGTGGATATGTTTAAAGGCGTGCCATCCTGAGCAAATTCAATATGCAGCCTGCATTTTTTCCCTTTCCAGTTTTGCGGCTCATCCAGTTTGGCATTTATTGCCGCCCTGATTGCCCGCGCTTGCGCGCCCCACTCATCCTGATCGTCCCAGCGTCCTGAGCTGCAACTGCCCGTTGCCGTGGTCTTATGGCATCCAGAAGGATGTAACGGCGCACATCCTGCGACCATGTTCACCACTAATGCCACCATAACAATTTTCTTTATTGTTTCAGACACGCTCACTTCTTGCCTCTCAGTCCATTTAAGCATCAGAAATAGTGATCTATTTTTCTGTATTGACTGGTCATGTTTCAACTACCAATTTTTCACACAACCCGATGCTTCCAATGAACCTTTTTATGGCGCAAGGATAATAACCTGCGATGTCGTCGTTCATCATGCACGCTAAATCACTACCAAAGCGCTCACCTCCCCAGTGCCTCAAGAATTGCATCCTCCATTTTCTCGGGCGTCGTCATCGGTGCAAAACGCTTGAGGGGTATCCCATCGCGTCCGATCAGGAACTTCGTGAAATTCCATTTGATCCGTCCTCCCAGCACGCCAGGCAATTCCTTTTTCAGATAACGAAACACCGGGTGCGCTGCGCCACCGTTTACCTCAACTTTCTCGAACATGGGGAAACTTACGCCGTAGTTAATGTAACAAGTCTTCGAGATTTCATCGGCGCCGCCGGGCTCCTGCTTCCCAAACTGGTTACAGGGAAAGCCAAGCACCACTAACCCTTGACTGGCGTATTTCGTGTAGAGCGCTTCAAGGCCCGCGTATTGCGGCGTGAAGCCACACTGGCTGGCAGTATTCACGACCAAAACCACCTTACCCGCATAGTCGTCCATTGAGATAAGACGGCCATCCAGGCTGGTGGCGGTAAGTTGATGAAAATTCGTCATACTGGCATCCTTAAAAGAGAAACGGTTCGGCGTGAAATCTGGTTAACCCACAGGTTGAATCACGAGTGATGATCCCTCAGGAAAACGGTTAACACATCCTTAGGAGGGGTTATTCCCGTTTCTGAAAGCATCCAGCCCACCGCGCCGCGATGATATGAACCGTGAAAAAGGACATGATTAAGCATATCTCCTGCCTTCATTTCACCATACCCACCATCGACGAAACGAAATTTAACGATTTCAGAAAGATCAGACGTGTTCATTATTATACCGACGTGTTGAATATACCATTTAGTGCATTCAAACATCTTTGTCAGAAGCTCGTCTGCAGTCGGGGTTTCTGGCGTATTTAACGCGGTGTATTGGTGCTTTTGGCCAGTAATGTTGGCTCTGAAAATCATATCAACGACATAAACATGGTTCATAAGCCTGAGCATCAGATGATGCTTATCAGCATTCGCTAACGTATCTACCTGTATAGAAAGATGTTGCGGATTGCAAGACACCTTAATGCCCAAGTAATGGATGATGATGGTACGATTTACAGTGACGAATCGCAGTGGGAGTATGATCCGTCAACTAACGCTTAACGTCTGCTGTTGGCTCGCAGAGGCCAGGCTGGCTGGTCTTCAGGTCTGCTTTGAGCGATAAGCAGATATTCCCTTATGGAGACCTCAGTGTAATCAACCTTGTCAGTTCACGGATTCACCTGTTCTGTAAACAAACCTGGATTGATGAATTGAATTAACAGAAGCTTTTAGTCTGGCTAATCACATATTGTTTTTTGTCGACAAAACTTAGGGCTGATTTGCACCTCAACCATAAGGACAAAGTATGTCAAATAAAAAACGTGTAGCCATAACCGGTGCTTCAGGGAAAATTGGCAGGGTTACAGTAGAGTGGCTTGAGAAAGCGGGTTATAAACTGTTTCTCATCGATAAAAAAGACCCCGTCACCGATGCTCATCCAGCTATGATCGCGGATTTAGAGGATTTTGGTGCAACGCTTGATGCACTTTCCTCCGTGGGGGAGGACGTTTATTCACGACCCGAAGCGGCAGCCTTTGATGCCGTGGTTCATCTTGCCAGTATTCCTCATCCCCGAATGATCCCTGATTCTGACGAGTTCAGAAATAATATGCTGGCCACCTTCAACGTGTTTGAGGCATCCAGGCGGCTGGGAATAAAAAATATTATCTGGTCGTCGAGCGAAGTTCCTACCGGCGTGCCTTACGACAAGTGGGATGCCCCCTATGTTCCGGTGGATGAGCACTACCCTACCCGCGGATTAAGCATTTACGCGCTAACTAAAGTGCTGGGTGAAGAGATGGCCCGTCAGTTCTGCCTTAATAACGCTGACATACGCATTACCTGTCTGCGACTTTCTAACGTTATGGCACCGGAAGAATACGCGCAGTTTGAAAGCTGGCAGGACGAACCTGCCGTCAGGCAATGGAACATGTGGACCTACGTGGACGTTCGGGACGTTGCTCAGGCGATTGAAAAAGCTGTTGAATATGATGTCAGGGGCAAAGATGAGTTCTTTATTACCAGCGATGTCACCTGTATGCGGACACCTACACAGGAACTTCTTGACCGTTACTATCCTGACGTTGAACAGCGTAAAAAATTAGCAGGTAATGAATCCGTGCTGAGCAGCGAAAAGGCAATGCGCGTCCTGGGATACCGTCCTGCGCATCGCTGGACCGATAGCGTGTGATGCTAATTGCCCCCTCATTTTGCCACCGGCCTGTACAGGGCCGGTTACCCCTTTAACCGGAGAATCATATGAGTGAGAAAAAGCTGGCTCTGATAACTGGTGCGAGCAACGGTATCGGCCTTGCACTTGCTGAAGAATTTGCAGCTAACGGATACGATCTTGTCATCGTCGCCAGGGATGAAAAAAAACTTTCAGCCGCGGGTGAAAACCTGCAAAAATGTTTTTCAGTTAACGTACACGCGTTCAGTGCTGACCTGAGTGAGTATGACCAGATAACAGATCTCCAGGTCAGAATGGATGAGGCCGGTTTAGCCCCTAATGCACTGGTCATCAACGCCGGTCAGGGGCTCGGCGGCGCGTTTATCGACGGTACCGATCTTGAAAAAGAGCTTAGATTAATCCGGCTCAACGTTGATGCTGTGGTACATCTTTCTAAAATATTTATCCCGCGGCTCGTAGAGAAGGGTAACGGGCACGTTCTTATCACTTCGTCGCTTTCCGGCTCGGCGCCCATACCTTTCGAAGCGGTTTACGGGGCGTCAAAGGCTTTCGTCAACTCCTTTTTTTACGCCATACGTAACGAGCTGATGGGGAGCGGTTTATCAATGACGCTTCTGATGCCTGGGGCAACGGAGACCAATTTTTTCAAAAATGCAGGACAGGCCAGCACGACCGTAGGTTCGATGAAAAAGGACGATCCGAAAGAAGTGGCAAAACGTGCCTGGTATGCCCTGATGACAGGACACGAATTTGTCTATGGCAGTGAGTATGCCGAGTATGAGGGCGAGGTGATGAACAGAATGATGAGTGAGTCACATAAGGCTCAGCGTCACCGCATCATTTCTGAACCCGATTCTGCCACCAAAAAGTAAACCCGCACGGCGCCGGGCATCAGCCCAGCGCCTCTTTCAACAGCGTAAATACAACACTGAAAGCATGATTGCTGACAGCCGCATTGTAATGCGTTTTGCCCGGAACATCGGCCTTAGGATAGGTAAATGAGTGAACCGCACCGGCATAGTTCGTCAGCTGAAAGTCACATCCGCAGGACGCCATTTCACCGGCAAAAGCTTTTATCTGCTCTGCGGAAACAAACGGATCATCGGCCCCATTTAACACAGCGACCTTGCCCCTGATATCCCCTTTCTCAGCAGGGGTGCGGGTATCAAGCGTCCCGTGAAAGCATGCCGTGACGGCCAGAGGCGCACCGCTGCGTGCCAGTTCGAGTACGCAATGTCCACCATAACAGAATCCTACAGCAGCAAGCTTATCCTCATTCACGCACTGGAGCTGCGCCAGTCGTGCCAGCGCTGCGTTAAGAATCAGGCGTTCGGCTGGCGAGTCCTTTAATGAGTTCATACGGTTAGCTGCATCCTCTGCCGAGTCAGGCAGGCATCCATAAAGATCGGCAACGAGTACAACGTAGCCTTTTTTTGCAATGGTACGCGCGTGTTCAATACTCGACGATGCGACACCCATCATATTAGGGGCGAGAAGAACGCCGGGAAGAGGTGCGTTCCGGGAATCACGAACCAGTACGCCCGTAAAGATCTTTCCCTCGGCGTGGTAATGAATAAATTCTTCTGTAAGCGACATGGCCCTGTTCCCTGTAAATTCATATTTTCGGCAACCTGCCCCAAAGCAGCCTACCGATGGCATATTATCTTTTCATCCAGCGTTCAAAAGCCGACTTCCAGTCAGGGTGCCAGCGCGACAGGGCAGGGCGGTTGTCCAGCATATCCTGAGCGGCCCACATAATCCGTTTGGCATCCATCTCGCTGGTCACAGCGTTATCAGGGCAGATGATATAGAAATCACCCCGCACAAATCGTGGGAAGAAATAGTCAATGACCTGTGCCGCCGTCCACGCTTCATCAGGCTTTTTACCGCTGCGCTCGTCCATGCCTGGATCGTTCATGTCGGTCCAAGTATAGCCCGGGACCAGAAGATGAGCGGTGAGTCTGGTCCCGGTTTCCTTCAGAAGCTGATGGGACAGCTGTTCTGTCAGCACCTTCACTGCTGCCTTTGAGGCGTTATAGGCTGCGAAACCTGGCGGGGTGGTAATGCCTTCCTTCGAACCGAGGTTAACGATCGCCCCTTTCTCGTCCATTTTTAACATTTCTGGCAGAAAAATATGTTGTGTAGCGACCATAGACAGCAGATTGACCTCCATCTGCTGTCGCCAGAGATTGGGGGAATCCGAGGCTCCGGCTGCTATCTTCACACCGGCATTGTTAAACAACAGGTTCACTTTTCCCCAGGTGTTGTAAACGGTGTCTTTGAGCTGCAGCTGGTATTCGTTACGGGTTATGTCGCCAGTGACAAGCAGCGTTTCAGCCTCCAGTTCGCCAGCCAGCTGCTCAAGTGCCTGTCTGTTACGATCGAAAAGGCAAAGCTTCATGCCTTTTCGGGCCAGCTCCCTTGCCGCAGCGGCGCCAATACCCTTTGCCGCACCGGTTATTACGGCAACGTTACCTGTCGCGATGACTTTATCGTTCATGATTTACTCCCGTCAGTAATGCGTATCGATAAGAACATAAGCAGAAGTGCTAACAGGGAAAAAGCAGACCCAACCCACCCCGTAGAGATCCAGCTTCCTCCCGAAGCGATAACGAGCCCTCCCCCGGCTGCGCCGATCGCATTGGAAATATTAAATGCGCTGTGCGTAAGGGACGAGGCCAGAGTCTGTGCCTCACCAGCAATGTTCATCATATGGGCCTGAAGCGCCGGCACGAGTGAAAATCCGCAACCGAGCATAAACAGCACGATGAGAACCGGGGTCTGCAGCGTTCCCGAAAGGGAAAACAGACCAAGAAAGACGATGTTCCAGGCGATGATGCCAAATATGGATGGGATCAGCGCAATGTCCGCCAGTCTGCCACCAATAATGTTGCCGACAACCATACCCGCCCCCCAGAGAACCAGGATCCATGGCACGGCTGAGGTTGAAAATCCGGCAGACTCCGTCAGCGCCGGAGTGATAAAACTGTATACGGCAAACATTCCGGCAAAGCTGACTGAAGCGACGGCAAACGTCATCAGGATCCGTGGGCTCTTTAGCGCGCCAAGCTCCTTGAGCGGTGAAGCGGACCTGTCGGCCGGCACGGACGGAACAAAAAGCATAACCATTATGGACGTCAGCACCAGGCCCGTTGCCACCATCCAGAAAGAGATTCTCCAGCCCAGCGTCTGGCCCGCCCATGTGACAAGCGGAACGCCGGCAACGTTCGCTACGGCCAGTCCCAGCATAACGTAACCGATATACCGGGCTTTGTGCTGTGGCGAAACCATTGAAGCCGCCACGAGCGCGGAAACGCCGTACCATGCGCCATGAGGCATACCAGAGATAAAGCGTGCTGCCAGCATAGTATTGTAGCCCGTGGCCAGTGCGCTCAGGGCATAGCCTGTAAGTGCAATAATTAACAATATCAGCAGTAGGTTTTTACGGGCCAGGCGCGCTCCAAGCACCGCAATCGCCGGGGCACCGACCACCACGCCTGTAGCATATGCGCTGATATAGCCACCCGCGGCAGGGATTGAAACGCCGGTTCCCCGCGCAAGATCCGGCAGGAGGCTCATGGGTGCAAACTCGCCCGTTCCGATGCACAGTCCGCCCGCGCCCAGCGCAAGCATGGCGGGGAAAAGACCCACAGGCGGATGAATACGATCACCCTGTCGTGAAAGCGTTTGTTCTGACATTGACTATGACTCCTGATCTCTTTCACTGCCGTATGCAAAAAAGAAGAACCGCTACCTGTCGGGTAACGGCTCTCAGCTATGTGCAGCTTATGGGTCACAACGTTCCGAAAAGAACGGCAACAGGCAGTGGTATATTGAACTGAATTAAACTATAAGCCCTTCCTTTCGGTTATTGATGAATCAGATAGTCAGTAACGGTGAATATTATTCAACAATTCTGCTGCTTGTTTCGCCATGAAGGGTGATAAGCGTTATTTCGGCGGGTTTCCCTAGCCGGAAGGGAAAGCCGTTCCAGATACCGGAACCGTTGCTGACGTAAAGCTTCAGGGCCCCTACTTCGTACAGCCCGGACACAAAACCGTTATTAGCAGGCGCGACCAGCCTGTCCAGACCAGCGATCATACCGCCGTGAGTATGTCCGGAAAGCTGGAGGCTAACTCCACTTTCTGCGGCCTGGACAGCATTTTCAGGCCTGTGGTCAAGAAGAATGACGGTTTCCCCCGGGCGGGAAGACTTGAGGGCCGTGGGCAGGTCAGGGCCCGGCAGACCGTATGTTGGCGCAACGGCATCCGTCACACCCGACAGATACAGCGAGTCGCCGTAACGGCTTACACGGTAACCGGCATTATTAAGAAAATGCAGGCCCAGTTTTTCAAAGGCCAGGATCCAGTTTTCAGCGCCAAAGTAATATTCATGATTGCCCGTGACGGCAAAAACGCCGTCCTCAGCCCGCAACTGGCCAAGCGGTTCAATGTCGGAGAAACGCGCTTCTGGCCAACCATCAATCATATCCCCCGTAACCACAATCATATCCGCATCCAGCTCCCGGGTGCGGGTAACAACATCCTGTATCCAGCTTCTCGGCAGCAGCCTGCTGGCGTGCAAATCCGTAAGCTGAACTATCCGGTAGCCTTCAAAACGGGGGGGCAAGCTCCTGAGCATGACGTCTATCTTTTTCACTTCAGGAACCCCGGTACCATTTTTCAGGGCCTGCGTTGTCAGCATGGCCGCCAGAACAGGCAGGATAAACCAGCAAGCTGCATGCCATTTCATCCGGCGTCCTGATACCAGTCGGTGCAATATCCAGAATAGGTCACGTAGTACTAATAGGACCGCCATAAAAACGGTCATACCGAAAAGCCCGGTAGTAAGCAGCAGCAACGGTTTTGGTATCTCCGGAGAAAACATATTCCCCGTAAATAATTTCGTGATCAGATGAAACTCGGAGGCTACAACCATTACGCCTGCGATGGCTATTTTAGCCGAAAGCGGTGCGGGAAGCGGCCTGATGAACCGAAACAGCACGTAAAGCGCTGGAATGAGGGTCCAGATATGAAACACGTGGAAATCTCCGGGTAATGAAAACTGTTGGTTTGCCGTGGCGGCGGGTTGCAACGTTTTGTTGAATGAATCTAAACTTACCATCCTTCAGGAACGATTCCATGCCTTGTCATTTCACATTGCATTGAATTTTAATCAACGGTTTAACTTTATGTCCTCCAGATTGTCTACCACGCTCACCCGAAGCGATCTTGCTGAGCTCAACGCATTTCTTATCACTGAGAAAAGGCGCAGTTTTACCAGGGCCGCCATAGAACTGGGAATAACCACCTCTGCGCTGAGCCATACCATACGCAACCTCGAGACGCGCCTGGGTGTCAGGTTGTTGAACAGAACAAGCCGCACGGTCTCTCCGACCGAAGCGGGCGAAAGCCTGGCACTGCGCCTTGAAACAGGATTTAAAGAAATTGGCGACGCGCTTGAGGAAATTAATCGCATGCGCGATCGGCCCGTGGGAAAGCTCAGGCTTAATGTGCTGAGTGATGGTGCTCGCCTCATTATGGCGCGACATCTTCCACGCTTTATCAGCAAATATCCTGAAGTGGAGCTCGAAATCAGCGTTGATGACAGGATGGTAGATATCGTCAAGGAAGGATTTGATGCCGGGATCCGCTTTGGCGGAACCGTTCCTGAAGATCTCGTTGCAGTCCGACTGGGCAAAGAGCTCAGATGGGTGGCGGTGGCATCGCCACGCTATCTTTATCAGCATACACCGCCTGCCGTGCCTGAGGATCTGCGCCTGCATAACTGTATTCAACTGCGCACCGGGCAAGGCGTCATCTACAAATGGGAATTCCGTAAAGGAGAAGACTATCGCGTGGTTGACGTCAGGGGGCAGCTCTGTGTGAGCGAAACGGCGCTGGCAATTGAGCTGGCGCTGTCCGGCGTCGGTATTGCTTACTGTCTCGAAGATCGGGTGCGTGATTATATTCGTGACGGCAGACTCAGGATTGTTCTTCCTGAATGGGCCCCTCTGGAAGAGCCTATGTATCTGTACTATCCAGGTCACAGACAAGTTCCCCAGGGGCTCAAGGAACTCATCGAAATTCTGAGAGAAGAAATAGAACTAACGCATGCAGTTTCAGCCTGAATCAGGCTCAGGGATTCATAAATCACCTGAGCCTGAGTTTCATAACCTGTTATGGATGTTTTTGAAGCATTTCCTTAAGGTTATGACGTGAGGTCGTAATGATAGTCCAGGGATCTTTTGGCGCGTCATGCTCAATAATATACCACTCAACCCCACTGCTTCTCCCTGCACTGATGATTGAGCGCCAGTCCAGCAAACCTTCACCTGCCGGAGTGAAATTCATTTCGTCATCACGAATCCCGATAGCAGCATTATCTTTTGCATGAATCGCATAAATGCGTCCTGAATATCTTGCAATTATTGACGCAGGATCCTGTCCTCCACGCGCAGCCCATGCCACATCGAGTTCAAGACTAAGATTATTTTTGTGGGTGTGTGTCATAATCAAATCCAGAGCTGTCACATCATCATACTTCTTCATCTCAAAGTTATGATTATGGTAAGACAAGGACATTCCTTCATTTCTTAACGTCTCCCCCATACGATCAAGCCTCCTGGCGTAATCTATCCATCCCAGTTTTGTCGTAGGTCGTTCATTAACCTCAATCCATGGGACAACGAGGTGAGAGTTTCCTATGCCTTTGTTAAACGCAACAATTTTTCCGCGCTCGCTCTCTAGAGCAGATAGCTGTACATGCGATGCAATAACGTTAAGCTGATATTTTTTCAACGTTTCCTGCATTGTCGGTAAATCCACGTGATGATCACCGACAAGTTCTACATGTGAAAATCCCGCTTTTTTAGCCATGGCAAACTGTGCATCAGTATCACCAACATTTCTAAGCGTGTACATCTGAATAGCAATATCATCCTGCGCTTCGGTGCGGGCATACCCCACTATGCTTGCCATCATAAGGACGCCACAAAAAATCGAGTTTTTAATCATTATCGCTCTCATTAAAAAGTAATCGATTACAAAATATAATTCGACAGTTTTTTAATACAACAAACATCCATTAAAATGTGAACTAAATCACTGAATATGATTCTCTATATGAAGCAAAAAAAGATTTTATTTAACATTTTTGTTGAAATTCAGCAGCATTAATCTGACTTATTTACTGATTTCGTTGAATATGCGGTCGGTATAGATTTGGCATTTTAAAACTGGCTGAAATTTCTGCAGTAGTAAGATCAAACTATCTGTCATCCCAAAGGTACTGACTAAAGTCGGTTTCCGGTTAGGGCGAAATATCAATGATGTAAAAATGAGCCCCAAGCATGCCTTTTACTGTGATCCTGGATGAGTGGAAAAATACTATAAGTTGGGGTACTACCAGGTTCATTAACCATTAGTTCATGCGTAACGTCCGCTCCTGGCACAAAGCGGACCTCCCCCCTACACCGCCGACTTCGGTCTTAAATTTTCATCAAACGTCAGTCGCTTCCGGTCAGGCTCAACCTCGCGCAGCGGCTCGACCTGGTGCATCGTCAGCTTGCAGCGCTCCACCAGCACCTGATACTCCCGCGTGCCCTGCTGCTTCCAGGCCAGCTCCTGCTCGCTCAGCTCGCGGATCGCTTTGGCCGGACTGCCGATAATCAAATGGTTAGCGGGCATCTCCGCTTTCGCCTTCACGAACGCCGCCGCGCCGACGATGCTGTTTTCACCGATGACCGCTCCGTCCATTACCACCGCGTTCATGCCCACCAGCGCGTTACGGCGGATAATGCACCCGTGGAGAATGGCGCTGTGGCCGATATGCCCGTCCTCCTCCACCACCGTGTCCTGCTCCGGGAAGCCGTGCATGACGCAGTTATCCTGAATGTTGGCGCCATCTTTCACCACAATGCGGCCAAAATCACCGCGCAGGCTGGCGTTAGGGCCGACATAAACGCCTTTACCCAGAATCACGTCCCCAATCAGCACCGCCGTTGGGTGGACGTAGCTCTCGTCAGGCACCACCGGCGTCAGACCGTCAATTTGATAAACAGGCATCTTCACTCCTTATGCGCTTGAAAGACCACCAAAGCGTTGATAGTAGAGCGTGCCGGGCACGGGCAGTTCGCCGACGGAGGTTTCCCCCTTCTCGCTGACAAACGCCAGCGCCCCCGGTGCAACACGCTGATAGATATTGATGCAGAGCTGTCGGGCGCTTTGTCCCGCCCAGTGCGCAGGCAGTAACTCTTCCGGCAGCAGCGGGTCTTTCAGCACCACACGACGATAAAAGTGAATCAGCAGCAGCTGGATCTGGAAGCACCGTTCCGGCGTCAGCTCCTCCGGCGCGGCCTCTTTTAACAGCGGCAGAAGCGGCCGGAACGAAGTAATAAACGACTCATACATCGCGTTTTGCTCGGTTAGCTGCCAGCACTCTTCTACCCGTGAACGCAGCGCCGCGCGGGAGAGCGCCAGCGGCGAGTGGGCTTCAAAGAAAATGACGTTCTCCGCCACGCCAGCATCGTGAAGCAGAGATTGTACATCCGCCAGATGCTGCGACGGCGAGGCCATCAGGCTCGGTGCCAGCGTGCCAAACCCCTGCCAAATCAGCTGCTTTTTGACGTCGGCAAGGGTGGTTTTGTCCAGTCCTTCGGAGAGCAGCAACAGCCATTTTCCGTCCCAGGCGGGCAGTTCGGCGCGGTAAATCTTATTCTCCGCTCGACGGGTCAGGCGCAGCCCTTTATCGCTCAGGCGGTAGAAGCTGCGACGCCCGATGCGCGAGACGTCCAGCCAGCCCTCTTTGTTGAGGCGAAACAGCGCGGTGCGCACGAAGCGCTCGCCAAACCCCATGCCTTCCAGTAAGGCGGCGAGGCTGCCAAGCCAAATCTCGCCGCCGCGATGTGAAAGCGCGTCACCGTATAATGAGGAGATAAGCGACGTTCCGCTAACGGGAACCGAGCTAACCGCGTGCTGGATAAAGGCATCGAGTTTATTCATGTGATTCATTCTGTTGTATTTTTTGATCTGGATGAATCATAGCATATTCCCCTCTCCCTTGAGGAAGAGGCCTGGGGTGAGGGGAAACATACGGCTATAGTGGTCATTCCGTTCACTTCATGTTCCTTGCTACTCTGTGATGGCACGACCGGTGAACGTGCCAGGGTGGCTCAATCGCCACCACCCTGGCGACCCGGGCTCCCGGCGGTAAATCGCCGCTTCGCGGTGCCCTCAGCTTATTCCTTCAGGCTATCGGGTCGGGCATGAGCCTGCATCCCTGCAGGCCACGCCCTCTCGGCGCATCCCTGCGCCTCGCCCCGGCCTTACGGAAACGCTTCGGCGATTTACAGCCGGACCGGGACATCGCTGTAAGTCATTCATAATCCTGATGGCACATATATCGCTTCAAGTTAAAAAATTACTGGGGATCCCTCAGCCCAAAGGGAGAGGAAGAAAAAGTCCCTTCTCCCCTCTGGGGAGAAGGTTAGGATGAGGGGCAAGGGAAAAAACTCAACCGTTGGCCGCGACTTTACGCAAATCAAACACCCGACAGGCCTTGCCCTCTGAACGCGGGATGCTGCCGCAGTTGACTATCATCACATCGGTGGAAATCCCCACCATCGATTTAATGCGATGACGCAGCTGGTGGCACACCTGGCAACGCTGCTCGTGGGTCAGCGTTAAGCTGCTCTCTTTCAGCTCCACCTTCACGGAAAGTGAATCAAGATGTCCGCGACGGTTCACCTCCAGCTGGTAGTGGGGTGAGAGATGTTCAAACTTCACAATCTCCTCTTCCAGCTGTGACGGGAAGACGTTGACGCCGCGGATGATCAGCATATCGTCGCTGCGACCGCTGATCCGGTCCATGCGGCGCATGGTACGGGCGGTGCCGGGCAGCAGACGCGTCAGGTCGCGGGTGCGATAGCGGATCACCGGCAGCGCCTCTTTAGTGAGCGTGGTGAACAGCAGTTCGCCCTGCTCGCCGTCGTTCAGCGGCGTGCCGTCGTTCGGGTTGACGATCTCCGGATAGAAATGATCTTCCCAGATGGTCGGACCGTCGGCGGTTTCAATGCACTCCATCGCCACGCCCGGCCCCATCACTTCGGAGAGGCCATAAATGTCCAGCGCCGTAATCCCCAGGCGTTTTTCGATTTCACGGCGCATGGCCTGTGTCCACGGCTCGGCGCCGAATACCCCCACGCGCAGGGAACAGGTGCTGGCATCGCCGCCCATCTGACGTTCCAGCTCCTCAATCAGGTTGAGGCAATAGGATGGCGTCACCATGATCATGTCCGGCTGGAAATCACGGATCAGCTGCGCCTGTTTCTCCGTCTGGCCGCCGGACATCGGGATCACCGTCGCCCCTAAGCGCTCGGCACCGTAATGTGCGCCCAGCCCGCCGGTAAACAGACCATAGCCATACGCCACGTGAATTTTGTCCTTCGCACTACCGCCCGCGGCGCGCAGGGAACGGGCCACCAGGTTGGCCCAGTTGTCAATGTCGCCCTGCGTGTAGCCGACAACGGTCGGTTTGCCGGTGGTACCGGACGATGCGTGAATGCGCACCACCTGCTCCATCGGCACGGCAAACGTATCAAACGGATAGTTATCCCGCAGGTCCTGCTTGGTGGTGCACGGGAATTTGCGGATATCCGCCAGCTCGTTGAAATCGTCAGGGTGAACGCCCGCGGCGTCAAACTTGCGTTTGTACATCGGCACGTTGTTGTAGGCGTGATGCAGCGTCCATTTCAGACGCTCAGTCTGCAGCGCCTGTAACTCGTCAAGGGAGGCTGTTTCAATCGGATCAAGCTTTGTTGTATTTGTCATTGTAGGGTGCTCACAGTGAAATTTGATCAAACACGCTCAAGGATCATGGCAATGCCCTGACCCACACCGATGCACATCGTACAGAGCGCGTAGCGCCCGTTGCGTCGATGCAATTCATTACTCGCGGCCAGCGCCAGTCTGGCCCCGCTCATTCCCAGCGGATGGCCCAGCGCAATCGCGCCGCCGTTCGGGTTAACGTGCGCGGCATCATCCGGCAAACCCAGCTGACGCAGGACGCCCAGCGCCTGCGCGGCGAAGGCTTCGTTGAGTTCGATGACGTCCATATCGTTGATGCTGAGACCGGCACGCTCCAGCACCCGGCGGGTGGCAGGCACCGGTCCGAGCCCCATTAAACGTGGCTCCACGCCTGCCGTTGCCATCGCTACGATCCGCGTGCGGGGGATTAATCCCTGCGCCAGCGCCATTTTCTCGCTGGCGATGATTAACGCCGCCGCGCCGTCGTTGACGCCGGACGCATTCCCCGCCGTCACCACCCCGTTCTTACGGAACGGCGTTTTCAGCCCGGAAAGCTGCTCGAGCGTGGTCTCTGCGCGCGGATGTTCATCCACGCTGAATTCGGTGACCGTCCCTTTTTTACCCGGTACCCATACCGGCACGATTTCCTGCGCCAGAATGCCGTTCTGTTGCGCCAGAGCGGTTCGTTGCTGGCTGCGCAGCGCGAACGCGTCCTGATCGGCACGGCTGATATTTAACAATTCAGCTACATTCTCTGCCGTTTCCGGCATACTGTCAGTTCCGAATTGCTGATGCATGAGCGGATTCACAAATCGCCAGCCGATGGTGGTATCAAAGATCTCCGCCTGGCGCTGAAACGCGGCGGTGGCTTTTCCCATCACAAACGGTGCGCGGGACATGGACTCGACGCCGCCCGCCATCAGCAGGTCGCCATCACCTGCTTTAATAGCGCGAGCAGCGAAGCCTATTGCGTCCAGACCCGAGCCGCACAGGCGGTTAACGGTGGTTCCGGATACCGTCTGCGGCAGACCGGCCAGCAGCGCCGACATTCGCGCCACGTTGCGGTTATCTTCCCCCGCCTGGTTGGCGCACCCGAAAATCACATCATCAATCCGTTCCTGGTCGAGCTGCGGGTAGCGGTCCAGCAGCGCACGCAGCGGTACAGCACCGAGATCGTCCGTTCGCACGGCAGAAAGCGCGCCGCCGTAGCGCCCCACTGGCGTTCGAACGCCATCACAAATAAATGCGTCACGCATCAGGCCTCTCCTGTGACAGTGCCGCCGATGCGGTGTGATTTTCCGCGGAACAGGGCGACGGTTTTCTGTTGCTGGTTCTGAATTTCAATGTCGTACACGCCGGTCAGTTTGCCCTGATGCATCACCCGCGCGGTGGCGGTGAGCTTATCTCCGGCAAAGCCCGGACGCAGAAAATCGATCGAGCAGCCGGAGGCCACCGCCGCCAGCCTCTGGCTGTTGCAGGCGTAGGCAAAGGCGGTGTCTGCCAGCGAAAAAAGTTGGCCGCCGTGACAGGTTTTGTGGCCGTTGAGCATCTGCGGGGTGATGGTCATCGTCACCACCGCGTAGCCCTCGTCCATATCGACAATGTCCATCCCCATCGCCTGCGCGCAGGCGTCCTTTTCGTACATCGTGCGGGCGTTATGCCAGGCGTTATGACTCATAGCTACTCTCCAGAAGCGCCCGCTGGCGCAGCAGTGAACAGGGGCGATAACGTTCTTCGCCGTAATGTCGTTGCAGGTTCTCCAGCAGGGTCAGCAGGCGCTGCCAGCCCAGACGCTCGCCCCAGGCGATCGGGCCGCTCGGGTAGTTCACGCCCAGACGCATGGCGGTGTCGATGTCCTTCTCGCTGGCGACCCCCTTTTGCAGGGCATCCAGCGCTTCGTTAGCAATCATTGCCAGCGTGCGCCAGACCAGCAGACCGGGATAATCGGCAATTTGCACCACCCGGAGACCCTGCTGTTGCAGGTAGCGGATGGCGTTTTGCGTCGCGGTGTGCGGGTTGCTGGCGGCCGCCGCAATCACCGCCACGTCACGCTCAATACGGTCCACCACCACTACCGGGCCGTTGAGGCGCAGCGCCAGTGCCTGAGCGGTTTCCCCCTGCGTTTCAACCAGATACACATCATCAATTTCTGTGACACCGTCACGTCTTTTTTCCACGCGCATCGGGCTGTAGCTGTCATTGACGGTCTCAACCCACTGCACGACGGGTTTCTCCCCCTGCCAGTCGTAAACCCCTTTTCCGCTCTTTTTACCCAGCCTTCCGGCCAGCACCAGCTCCTGCTGCACCAGCGAAGGCAGGAAACGACGCTCCTGCCAGAAGGCGTTAAACACCGAGCAGGTCACCGCAAAGTTCACGTCCTGACCAATCAGGTCGGTCAGCTCCAGCGGCCCCATCGGAAAACCGCCGCCCTCGCGCAGCGCAGCGTCAATCACCTCCGGCGGGGCGACCTGCTCTTCAAGCGCACGCCAGGCTTCGGAATAAAACGGGCGCGCGACGCGGTTGACGATGAACCCAGGCGTTGACTGGCAGCGAACGGGTTGTTTACCCCAGTTCAGCGCCAGTTCACACAGCGCGTCTGCCACTTCCGCAGAGGTCGCCAGCCCGCTGACCACCTCCACCAGCTTCATCACCGGCGCGGGGTTAAAGAAGTGCAGCCCCGCCACGCGCTCCGGATGATTCACGTCTGCCGCAATCGCCGTGACGGAAATGGACGATGTGTTGCTGGTCAGCAGCGTCTGGGGCGGACAGATCTCCGCCAGCTGCGCAAACAACCCCTTTTTCACCTCCAGCCGTTCGGAGGCCGCTTCAATCACCAGTTCGGCCCCAGAAAGCGCGGTGATATCCGTCACCGGAAGCAGTCGGGCCAGGATCTGGGCGCTGGCATCGGCGGAGAGCTTTCCGCGCGTTACCCGGGAGGCCAGACGCTGGCGAATCCCGTCGATGGCGCGTGAAATCGCATCGCCGGCGATGTCGTAAAGCAGAACCTGATGGCCGTGGCTGGCGGCAACTTCGGCAATGCCCGCGCCCATCGTGCCGCTGCCAATCACGGCGACCGTGCGTATGTTCAGCATCTTATTTCCCCGTAAAGTTCGGCGTGCGTTTCGCCAGGAAAGCGCTGACGCCCTCGCGGTAGTCGTCGCTGCGACCGGCCAGACGTTGATAGTCGCGCTCCAGGTCAAGCTGGGCATCCAGGGTGTTGGTTTCAGCGGCGTTAATGGCCTGCTTGATCAGCCCCAGCCCAAAGGTTGGCTGAGACGTAAAGTGCAGCGCCATCTGCTGCGCGGTAGTGGAAAGCTGGTCGTCATCCACCACCTGCCAGATCATTCCCCACGCCTGCGCCTGTTCGGCGCTGAGTTTATCGCCGAGCAGCGCCAGTCCCATGGCGCGGGCACGTCCGGCCACGCGTGGCAGTAGCCAGGTGCCGCCGCAGTCCGGCACTAAGCCGAGCTTGCTGAAGGCCATCACAAAGTTGGCGGAACGGGCGGCAATCACCATGTCGCAGCCGAGCGCCAGCGTGGCGCCCGCGCCGGCCGCTACGCCGTTGACTGCACAAATGACCGGCTTCGGCAGTTTTGCCAGGCGGCGTACCAGGGGGTTATAGAAGGTTTCAACCGACATCCCCAGGTCCGGTGCCGGGCCGTTGGGGTCGACGTTGCGGTCGTTCAAATCCTGACCGGCACAGAAACCGCGCCCTGCGCCGGTGATCAGCAGGCAGCGGATGGTGTCATCGCGCTCAGCCTGTTTCAGGCATTCTGCAAGCTGCTGATGCATCACGTCATTAAAGCTGTTCAGACGCTCCGGACGGTTCAGCGTAATGGTCATTACGCCCTGTTCTACTTGACTGAGAATACATTCCACAATTAGCGTCCTTTAAAGTCGGGGGTGCGTTTTTGCAAGAAAGCGTCAATACCTTCCCGGCGGTCTTCGGTGGCAGAGAGCAGCGTAAAAAGCTGACGCTCCTGCATCAGGCCAGCCTGCAGTGGCACCTCTTGAGACTGACGAAGCGCCTGTTTCGCCGCCTGCAGCGCCAGCGGGGAATGGCGCGCCATCACTGCCGCCTGCTTCAGGGCATACTCCAGCGTCAGGGATGCCGGGAAGACATCGCTGACCAGCCCGGCGCTCAACGCCTGCTGCGCAGTAATGCTCTCTCCGGTCAGCACCATTTTGCTGGCAAGGGATTTACCGACGCTGCGGATCAGTCGCTGGGTACCGCCCGCCCCCGGCATAATGCCGAGGGTGATTTCCGGCAGGCCAAATCGTGCGTTATCCCCGGCAATCACCACGTCGCACAGCAGCGCAAGTTCACATCCGGCGCCCAGCGCGAAACCGTTGACGGCGGCGATCAGCGGTTTGTTAAACGCGTTAATGCGCGCCCATAGTTGCGGGCGGATATCGTTCAGGGTGGCTGGCAGGTCTTTCTCTGCCATTTCGTTGAGATCGGCCCCGGCGGCAAAGCAGCGTTCGTTGCCGTAGATCACACAGGCCGAGATGTCGGCATCAACCGCAGCGCTTTCCAGCGCGTCGGCTATTTGCGTCAGCAGAGCGTTATTCAGGGCATTACGCGCCGCCGGACGGTTCAGCGTCAGCTGCAGCACGCGGCCATGACGGGTAACAGTCAGTTCGCTCATGCCATCCCCTTTGCGTCAAAGTCGACGATCACGTCGGCGGTGAGCGGCAGTGACTGACAGCTCAGCACATACCCGGCGGCCAGCTCGTCCGGCTCCAGACTGTAGTTGGTCGCCATGTCCACCTTCCCGCGCAGCACTTTGCATTTACAGGTCGCGCACACGCCGCCTTTACAGGCATAAGGCAGCTCCGCCCCCTGACGCAGGGCAGCATCGAGGATGCTTTCGTCGTCTGCCGTCAGGGTAATTTCGCGGTCGCGCCCGTCCTGTCGCACGGTCACTTTCTGTCCTTCCGCCTGCACATTTACCGTGCGTTTCACGGCGTTCCCCGGCGTATTAAAGCGCTCAAGGTGAATGGATTTTTCCGACATCCCCAGCGCCTTCAGCGCGGCTTCGGCCTCGTCCATCATCGATGACGGGCCGCAGATAAACGCGTCGTCGTACTGACGGAAGTTGATCAGGGTTTTCGCCAGCGCCTGCAGCTTTTCCCCGTCGATGCGGCCATACAGCAGATCGCTGTCCAGCCGCTCCTGGCTAAAGATGGAGACCAGCTGCAGCCGCTGCGGATATTTATCTTTCAGGTCCGCCAGCGCCTGGCGGAACATCATGCTCTGGCTGCTGCGGTTGCCGTAAATCAGAGTGAAATGGCTGTTCGGTTCGGTGGCCAGCGTGGCGGAGAGGATCGCCAGCATCGGGGTGATGCCGGAGCCTGCGGCTATCGCCAGGTAGTGGCCTTCACGTTCGGCCTGCGGCTGATAGCCAAATTGCCCCTGCGGAACCATCACCTCCAGCGCCATGCCTGCTTTGATCTCATCCCGGGCATAGCGGGAAAAACGCCCGCCTTCGATGGCTTTGACCGCCACGCTGATCTCACCCGGCGCGGTACTCCGGCAGATGGAGTAACAGCGGCGCAGCTCGTCCCCGCCCAGCTTCGTTTTCAGCGTCAGGTGCTGTCCGGGGCGAAAGCGGTAGGCTTCCTGCAGCGCCTGCGGCACCGCAAACGTGATGGTCACCGCGTCGCGGGTTTCGGGTTCCACTTTTGCCACTGTTAATGAATGAAACGTTGTCATGGCAGCCTCAAATGCATTTGAAATAGTCGAAGGGTTCGCGGCAGGTGTTGCAGCGGTAAAGCGCTTTGCAGGCCGTCGAACCAAATTCACTGATTAGCGCGGTGTCGGTGCTGGCGCAGCGCGGGCAGCTCACCTCCGCCGGGGCGTGCGCGTGGCAGCTATGCCCCACGGGCGGGCTGATGCCGTAAGCCCGCAGGCGTTCGCGCGCGTCGGCGGTCATCCAGTCGGTGGTCCAGGCAGGGTCAAGCTGGAGCACAATGTGCACCGGGGTAAAGCCATGCGCGGTCATCACGTCGCGGATCGCCCCCAGCAGGTGCTCCGTTGCCGGGCAGCCCGAATAGGTTGGCGTGAAGCCAATCACCCAGCCTTCCCCCTGTGCCTTCACGCTGCGCACCATGCCTAAGTCGGTGATGGTTAATACCGGCACTTCCGGGTCCGGAATCTGGCTTAACAGCGACCAGATCTGCGGGATTTGCGCCGGTGCGATGTCGATGAGACGTTGCATAGCCTTCTCCTTTACCACTGCTGGCCGGGATACGCGCGCTGGAGATACTGCATTTCTGCCAACATCGGCCCCAGATGTTCGGTATGCAGCCCCTTCTTACCCCCGGTGCGGTACGCCACCTCGTCGGGTATGCTCAGGCTGGCTTCTTTAAGACCGACATACACTTCGCTTTCCCACGGCTGGCGCAGGGTGCGTGGGTCCACCGCCACGCCGGAATCTATCAGCGCCAGCTCAACGTCATCGGCGTCAAACAGCTCTGCCGTAAAGCGCCACAGATTATCGATGGCCTGCTGCATTTTTTGTGCGGACGTTTCGGTCCCGTCGCCCAGGCGTACCAGCCAGCCGCGGCTAAAGCGCAGGTGGTAGCGCGCCTCTTTGATCGCTTTGGCGGCGATGGCGGCAAGCTGGCCGTCAGTGCTGCGGGTCAGGCGCTCATACAGCGCCACGTTCCAGGCATCCATCAGGTACTGACGAGCAATCGTGTCGGCGAAATTGCCGTTGGGTTGCTCCACCAGCAGGACATTGCGGAACTGGCGCTCGTCGCGCCCAAACGCCAGGGTATCTTCGTCGCCCTCACCTTCACATTCAGCGGCGTAGGCCAGGAAATTGCGTGCCTGGCCCAGCAGATCAAGACCGATATTGGCCAGCGCGAGATCGATCTCCAGCTCCGGCGCGTGGCCGCACCAGGCACCCAGACGCTGGGAGAGCACCAGACCGTTGTCGCCCAGACGCAGGGCATAGGCTGTGACTGTTTTCATCCTTCGCCTCACATGTGCTCGATGCCATCGGGGATGGTGTAGAACGTCGGATGGCGGTAAACCTTGCTTTCCGCCGGATCGAAAAATTCGCCGCTCTCTTCCGGCTGGGAGGCAATAATTTCGCTCGCCTTCACCACCCAGATAGAACATCCTTCACTGCGACGGGTGTAAGCATCGCGCGCATTTTCCAGCGCCATGCGATCGTCGGCGGCATGCAGGCTGCCCACGTGACGGTGGGACAACCCTTGTTTGCTGCGTACGAACACTTCGTACAGCGGCCAGTAGACATTGCTCATGATTATTTCCTCTTATGCGGCCTGACGGGCGCGTTGTTTTTCTGCGTGGGCCAGGGCGGCTTCCCGCACCCACGCCCCGTCTTCCCAGGCTTTACGTTTCGCGGCCAGCCGTTCGTGGTTGCAGATGCCGCGCCCGTTAATCACCTCTTCAAATTCCTGCCAGTCGATTTCGCCGAAGCGGTAGTGACCGCTCTCTTCATCAAAACGCAGGTCGGGATCCGGCACCGTCATCCCCAGCATCGCCACCTGCGGCACCGTGTTGTCGACAAAACGCTGACGCAGCTCGTCGTTTCCGAAGCGTTTGATTTTCCAGGCCAGGCTGCGGGCGCTGTTTGGCGAGTTATCGTCGTTCGGCCCGAACATCATCAGCGCAGGCCACCAGAAGCGATTGATGGCGTCCTGCAGCATCTGGCGCTGAGCCTCACTTCCCTGGGCCAGCGCCATGCAGGCTTCAAAGCCCTGACGCTGGTGGAAGCTCTCTTCTTTGCAGATTTTCACCATCGCCCGGGCATACGGACCGTAAGAGGTGCGGCACAGCGCCACCTGATTGACGATGGCAGCCCCGTCCACCAGCCAGCCGATGACACCGATGTCGGCCCAGCTCAGGGTGGGATAGTTAAAAATGGAGGAGTACTTCATCTTGCCGTCGAGCATCTTCTGGTAGATGTCTTCCCGTGCGCAGCCCAGCGTTTCTGCCGCGCTGTAGAGGTAAAGTCCGTGTCCGGCTTCATCCTGTACTTTCGCCAGCAGAATCGCTTTTCGGCGCAGCGTGGGTGCGCGGGTGATCCAGTTACCTTCCGGCAGCATGCCGACGATTTCGGAATGCGCATGCTGACCAATCTGGCGGATCAACGTTTTACGGTAGGCGTCAGGCATCCAGTCCTGAGGCTCAATCGCCGTCTCCTGCGCTATCCGCTGCTCAAACCGTTGTTCTTGCGTCACGTCATCACCTTTATGATTCGTTAGTTTGCAAATTAAAGCGAAATGATGAATCACTTTGTTTTTTAAAAGTTACACAAAGGTTAAATATAACCCCAAGAATTGTTTCCTTGTTTTGTGATGGTGCTCGCAAGGCTTTTGCTTTCGCCCTTGCAGAAAGCGCTCTGACGGGCTGCGATTCATCAGGCCAGATCACAGCATTAACAATTCATTAAAATCTCAGCTTGCTTTTTATGATTCATAATTAAACTATTAATGGTGAAATTACGTAACACTTGGAGATAAGCGATGCAGCAGTTAGCCAGCTTCTTGTCCGGTACCTGGCAGTCTGGCCGGGGCCGTGAACGCGCCATTCATCACGCCATCAGCGGCGAAGCATTGTGGGAAGTCACCAGCGAAGGGCTGGATATGGCGGCCGCTCGTCGCTATGCGATTGAGCGCGGTGGCGAAGCGCTTCATAAGATGACCTTTATTGAACGTGCAGCCATGCTGAAAGCGGTAGCGAAACACCTGATTAGCGAAAAAGAGACGTTCTATGCCCTCTCCGCCCAGACCGGGGCGACGAAAGCGGACAGTTGGGTGGATATTGAAGGCGGGATCGGCACCCTCTTTACTTACGCAAGCCTGGGCAGCCGGGAGTTGCCGGATGACACGCTGTGGCCGGAAGATGAGTTGATCCCGCTGTCAAAAGAAGGCGGTTTTGCCGCTCGCCACGTTCTGACCTCGAAATCCGGCGTGGCGGTACATATCAACGCCTTTAACTTCCCCTGCTGGGGGATGCTGGAAAAGCTGGCGCCGACCTGGCTTGCCGGGATGCCCGCCATCATTAAACCGGCCACCGCCACCGCGCAGGTGACACAGGCGATGGTGAAATCTATCGTGGACAGCGGACTGGTGCCGGACGGCGCCATTAGCCTGATTTGCGGCAGCGCGGGAGACCTGCTTGACCATCTCGACAGCCAGGACGTGGTGACTTTTACCGGCTCCGCCAGTACCGGGCAAAGCCTGCGCGTTCACCCGAATATTGTGGCGAACGCGATACCGTTCACCATGGAGGCCGACTCCCTGAACTGCTGCGTGCTGGGTGAAGACGTCACGGCGGAGCAGCCGGAGTTTGCCCTGTTTATCCGGGAAGTCGTTCGCGAGATGACCGCCAAAGCCGGACAAAAATGTACCGCTATCCGCCGTATCATCGTCCCCCAGAATCAGATTGATGCCGTCAGCCAGGCGCTGATTGCCCGGCTGGAAAAAGTGGTGGTGGGTGATCCGGCGCAGGACGGGGTGAAGATGGGCGCCCTGGTGAATGCCGAACAGCGCGCCGACGTGCAGGAGAAAGTGGACCTGTTGGTTACGGCGGGATGCCAGATCCGTCTGGGTGGCAAAGCGGATTTACAGGCCGCGGGCGCGTTCTTCCCACCGACCCTGTTGTTCTGTCCGCAGCCGGACGAAACCCCTGCGGTGCACTCAACTGAAGCTTTCGGCCCGGTAGCGACGCTGATGCCGTATCGCCATACAGAGCACGCGATGGTGCTTGCCCGCGCGGGCGGCGGCAGCCTCGCAGGAACGCTGGTTACCGCTGATTTAGCCCTTGCCCGCCAGTTCATTGCCGGTGCGGCACGTGCCCACGGTCGTATTCAGATCCTCAACGAGGAATCATCCAAAGAGTCCACCGGCCACGGCTCCCCGCTGCCGCAGCTGGTGCACGGCGGGCCCGGTCGCGCGGGCGGTGGTGAGGAACTGGGCGGCCTGCGCGCGTTGAAGCACTACCTGCAGCGCACGGCGATTCAGGGCAGTCCGACCATGCTGGCGGCCATTGGCAAGCAGTGGGTGCGCGGCGCAACCGTGCAGGAAGATCGCGTGCATCCGTTCCGCAAATACTTTGAGGAGCTGCAGCCGGGCGACAGCCTGCTGACGCCGCGTCGCACCCTGACGGAAGCGGATATTGTGAACTTTGCCTGTCTGAGCGGAGATCACTTCTACGCCCATATGGACAAGATTGGTGCGGCAGAGTCGATCTTTGGCGAACGGGTGGTTCACGGTTACTTCCTGATCTCCGCCGCAGCGGGACTGTTCGTCGATGCGGGGGTCGGACCGGTGATTGCCAACTACGGTATGGAAAACCTGCGCTTTATCGAGCCGGTCAAACCGGGCGACACCATTCAGGTGCGCCTCACCTGCAAACGCAAAACGCTGAAGAAGCAGCGCACCGCGGAAGAAAAACCGACGGGCGTGGTGGAGTGGGCGGTTGAGATTTTCAACCAGCACCAGCAGGCCGTAGCGCTCTACTCCATCCTGACGCTGGTGGCGCGCCAGCGGGGTGAATTCTGACACCTTACCTTCACCGCCTTCCCTGCCGGGTGGCGCGATGCTTACCCGGCCTACGACGACCTGCCGGGTGTGACACCGTCCCGCTCTTTTTTTAACCTGGCAAGTGCAACAAATAACCTGGCAGATGCAGGCAAACGCTTTTCTCAGGCGTCTGTCAGGATAAGGCTGACACAACACAATAAACACAACAAGATGAGGTCTACGATGGGAAGCAATTCTTCTTTTTCTGCCCGTAGAACGGCACTGGCCATGGCCGTTGCGCTGTGTTGCGCCTGGCAATCCCCTGTTTTCGCCCACGGCAGCGAGGCGCATATGGTCCCGATGGACAAAACGCTGCAGGACTTCGGCGCAGACGTGCAGTGGGACGATTACGCACAGATGTTCACCATTGCGAAAGACGGTGCCTTTGTGAAGGTCAAACCGGGCGCAAAAACCGCTATCGTCAACGGTAAAACCCTCACGCTTGAGGTGCCGGTGGTGATGAAAGGCAACAAAGCCTTTATCTCAGAGACGTTCATCAACGATGTTTTCCAGTCCGGTCTCGATCAGACCTTCCAGGTTGAAAAAAGTCCTCACCCGTTAAATGCGCTCACGGCAGACGAAATTAAGCAAGCCGTAGAGATTGTTAAAGCCTCTGCAGATTTTAAACCGAATACCCGCTTTACCCAGATCGCCCTTGCGGAGCCAGAGAAAGCCAAAGTGTGGGACTATGTGCTCAACGGCACGGCAGTGGATACCCCTCGCCAGGCGAAGATCGTCATGCTCGACGGAAAGCATGTCATCGAGAGCCTGGTGGATCTGAAGGATAAAAAAATTCTGCGCTGGGAACCGGTCAAAGACGCGCACGGCATGGTGCTGTTGGATGATTTCACCGCGGTTCAGCAGATCATTAACGACAGTACTGAATTTGCTGAGGTGCTTAAAAAGCACGGCATAACCGACCCGAAAAAAGTGATTACCACGCCGCTGACCGTCGGCTATTTCGACGGTAAAGATGGCCTTAAGCAGGAAGACCGTTTGCTGAAAGTGGTGAGCTATCTGGATGTCGGCGACGGTAACTACTGGGCACATCCGATTGAAAACCTGGTGGCGGTGGTCGACCTTGAGCAGAAGAAGATCCAGAAGATTGAAGAAGGCGCCGTTATCCCGGTTCCTCTGACCCCACGTCCCTATGATGGCCGCGACCGCATAGAGACACCCAAAAAACCGCTCGACATTATTGAACCGGAAGGCAAGAACTACACCATAACCGGCGACAGAGTGCACTGGCAGAACTGGGATTTCCATCTGAGCCTGGACTCGCGCGTGGGCCCGATGATCTCAACCGTCACGTATAACGACAACGGCAAGAAACGTCAGGTGATGTATCAGGGGTCGCTCGGCGGCATGATTGTCCCTTACGGCGATCCGGACGTGGGCTGGTACTTTAAAGCCTATCTCGACTCCGGCGACTACGGCATGGGCACCCTGACCTCGCCGCTGGTGCGGGGTAAAGACGTGCCGTCCAACGCCGTGATGCTCAATGAAACCATCCCGGACTATACCGGCGCGCCGATGGAGATCCCGCGAGCAATCGCCATTTTCGAACGCTATGCGGGGCCGGAATACAAGCATCAGGAGATGGGTCAGCCAAACGTCAGCGCCGAGCGTCGTGAACTGGTGGTGCGCTGGGTGAGTACCGTCGGTAACTACGATTACATCTTCGACTGGGTATTCCATGAGAACGGCACCCTCGGCATTGATGCTGGCGCGACGGGTATCGAAGCCGTGAAAGGCGTTCAGGCCAAAACCATGCATGACGCCACCGCCAAAGACGATACCCGATACGGCACGTTGATTGACCACAACATTGTGGGCACCACGCACCAGCACATCTATAACTTCCGTCTTGATATGGATGTCGATGGTATTAACAACAAGCTGGTGGCGATGGATCCGGAAGTGAAACCTAATACCGCCGGTGGCCCGCGCACCAGTACCATGCAGGTCAATCAGTACGACATTGATACCGAACAGCAGGCGGCACAGAAATTTGACCAAGGCACTATTCGCCTGCTGAGCAACACCCGTAAAGAGAACCGCATGGGCAACCCGGTCTCGTATCAGATTATTCCCTACGCGGGCGGCACCCATCCGGTGGCAACCGGCGCGAAATTTGCCCCGGATGAGTGGATCTACCATCGCCTGAGCTTTATGGATAAACAGCTGTGGGTGACCCGTTACCACCCGGATGAACGCTATCCGGAAGGTAAATTCCCTAACCGCTCCATCCACGACACGGGACTGGGGCAGTACAGCAAAGATAACGAGTCACTTAACGATCAGGATGACGTAGTCTGGATGACCACCGGCACGACCCACGTCGCCCGCGCGGAAGAGTGGCCGATCATGCCAACGGAATGGGTGCATGCCCTGCTTAAACCGTGGAACTTCTTCGACGAGACGCCAACGCTCGGAAAGAAAAAAGACGAAAAATAACCCACCGCCGGGCAATCGCCCGGTTTTTTTTGCCCTGCCGTTTGAGGATCGTCCATGCTTGCTTATAGTTACAGATATCTCACCTGCATGATTTATCCCCCGGACGGGAAAGGGCTTTATGGAAAAAAGAAAAAAACCGACACTGGAACGCGCTACCTGGCCGACGCGCCACGCGATGGTCATGCATGGGCTGGCGATGAACCTGCCCTGGCTGGCGTTCGTCAACGTCAGCTTCGCCGTGATGATCCTGCTGCGACACGTCCTGCTTAAGGCCAGCGATCCGCTTTATCCTCATATACCGCAACTGACGACCCTGGTCGATGCCTCGATGCTCGGCATTATTATCCTCTCTGCTGCGTTGATCCTGATGGCCTGGCGGCGTATTGCGGGTATCAGCGTGGTGCTCTTTATCTGTAGCGCCATCTGGTCGGTATCCTGTTTTTTGTTTATTACCTATTTGCTGCTGCCCCACGTCTGGCCGCTGTGCGTGATTTTGTTACTCGCCGGGTTAACGGCGCTCTACTTTTACCCTGAGGGATTACTCGCCTTTGTGCTTCCGCTCTGGATCACCCTGCCGGTCGCAAGCTGGGTACTCAACGATGGTCTCAACCTTCACTTTGTCATCATCTGGAGCGTGTTTACCCTGATCCTGATCTGCGGGCGTTTTATCCTGTTGAGCTGGTTTGATGAAGCCTGGCGTCGTAATCAGCAAAATCAACTGCTGATCTCACGGCTAGATGCGCTGGCGCATCAGGATCCGCTAACCAAAACCGCCAACCGCCGGAGAATGGAGGTGGTGCTGGAAAACGCGGTTGAGCAGAAGAAACCTTTCTCGCTGATTATGCTGGATATCGACTATTTCAAACGCTACAACGACACCTACGGCCATCAGGCGGGTGATGACTGCCTGACGCGCGTGGCGCGGGTGCTGAAGCAGTCGGTACGAACGCCGGACGACGTTGTATCACGTTACGGCGGAGAGGAGTTTGTGGTGATCCTGTTTAATTGCCCGCTAAACATCGCTGAAAAGGTTGCCCTGCGTATTCAGGACGGGCTGCGCACGGAATCCATACCGCATGGCGCCTCGACGGTCAGCGACCATGTGACCGTGAGCATGGGGATTGCCGGCATGACGGAGGGGTTAGCCGGCACCGAAATAATCGCCCGCGCCGATGCGGCGCTTTATCGGGCGAAAGAGGCCGGGCGGGATCGGTGGTCGCTTTGAATAATGCCGGGTGGCGCTGCGCTTACCCGGCCTACAAAACCAGAGAAAGTAGGCCGGGTAAGGCGTAGCCGCCACCCGGCTTGTTTCTTAATACCGCACGCAAACCGACTTCGTCTCACACCATCCGTCCAGCCAGTCCGGGCCAAAGTCGCGACCTGTGCCGGACTGCTTCATGCCGCCGAACGGCAGGTTGGCGTCGATCAGCGTATGGCTGTTTACCCAGACGGTGCCCGCCTGCAGCCTGTCGGTGTACTCCAGCGCCTTGCTGATATTCTGCGTCCAGACGCTGGCGGTCAGGCCATATTCGGTGTCGTTTGCCAGCTGAAGCGCCTCTTCACCATCGGCAACGCGCACCAGATTGACCACCGGGCCAAACACCTCTTCGCGGGTTAAGCGCAGCGCGGCATCCGGGTTGACCACCAGCGTCGGCGAAACGTAATAGCCTTTCCCTTCCGGGCCACGGTTACCGACAATCAGCTCTGCGTGGCGAGATTGCGCTTCATCGAGGAAAGTCTGCACCTTGTCACAATGCGCACGCGACACCAGCGGGTTGATAAATGCTTCCGGGGACATACCCGGCCCGACGCTCAGGGATTTCACCGCCTGTTCGAAGCCGCTGACCAGCGTGTCAAACAGCTGCGCTTCAATGTAGATACGGGAACTCGCCGCACACACCTGTCCCTGGTTCAGGAAGCTCCCGGTCATCAGGCCTTCGATCACCCACGCCGGGTCCGCATCTTTGAGTACGATAGCCGGGTTTTTGCCCCCCAGTTCCAGGGTCACGCCTGTCAGGGTATCTGCCGCCGCGCGGGCAATTTGCTTGCCCGTCGCCGTTGAGCCGGTAAAGCTCACCTTTGCAATATGCGGATGCGAGGTCAGCGCTGCGCCGCACACCGCGCCGCTCCCGGTCACCACGTTGAATACCCCGTCCGGAATGCCCGCTTCGCTGGCCAGTTCCGCCACGCGCAGCATGGTCAGCGGCGTGGTTTCTGATGGCTTGATGACAATCGAGCACCCCGCCGCCAGCGCAGGCATCACTTTCCACATCCCAATCATCAGCGGGAAGTTCCAGGGCACAATCCCGGCCACCACGCCAACCGGCTCTTTACGTGTCCATGCCTGATAACGCGCCCCCTGTGGCAGGGGAATAGAAAGGTCGAGGGTTTTGCCTGCGATTTTGGTGGTCAGCCCGGCGGTATAGCGCATCCAGTTCAGGGTACAACCCACTTCAAAGAGACGGGAAATGTTAATCGATTTCCCCTGCTCCAGCGTTTCAAGCTGGGCCAGCTCCTCGCTGTGCTGTTCAACCAGATCGGCGAAACGGAGCAGGCTCCGCTCGCGCTCCGCCGGTAATTTTCCGGCCCAGCTGCGGGCAACAAAAGCACGCCAGCCGGACATGACGGCACGGTCAACGTCATCGACGCTGGCATCGGCCGTCGAGGCAATCACCTCGCCCGTGGCCGGGTTATAGACGTTGAGCCGCTTTTCGCTGTCCGACGCGGCCTGACGCCCTTCAATCCACAGGCCATGATGTCGGTCTAAAAACTGCTGCACGGCAGGCTGAATAGCCACCTGGGATTCGGACATAGGATACTCCTTCGTTATTATTCGCAGGGTGTTCATCCAGTCTAAGAGGGGTTTCGCATTCTCGCTTTTGTCTCTGTGACATTCGCTTTGCCACCTGTGACAGGTGCCGCAAATCGTGATAATTCCACCTTATATCGCTGTTCCCGATGAGTGTTCTTTCCTATAGTCAGCCCAGAGCTCTGACAAAACGCAACATAAATGCAACAATGCGAAAACATTGACGGTGCAGTGAGAGAAACGATGGCGTGTGCAAGCGAGCAGGAACAGTATCAGCAGTGGCTGGCGCAGATTAACCAGGTGTGCGGGCGTTTTAATGCACAGCCCACCGGGGGAAAATTCGTCGGCGAGCTGGAGACCAGCTATGCGCGCAGCCTGAAGCTCAGCACCGTCACCGCCGGCGGCGTAAATCTGTTCCGCTCCCGTCAGGAGATCAAACAGAGTAATGATGCCTGGTTCTATACCGTCTTCCAGCTTGAGGGCAGTGCGGAAATTGAACAGGATGACCGTCGCGCTGTGCTCCGAACAGGCGATATCACGCTGCTTGACGCCTCCCGGCCCTGCTCAATCAACTGGCAGGAAAAATCCCGCCAGATTTCGCTGCTGGTACCCCGCCAGATTATTGAGCAACAGTGTCGTTTCCATGAGATTAGCTGCGCGCTCGCCCTCTCTCGCTCGCTGCCAACGGTACAGCTGAGCCATCGCCTGCTGATGGAAAGCATGAACAACGCCGACCTGAGTGACCGGGAGAGCGAAGCCGCGCTCGAAGCCATGGTCTGCCTGCTGCGCCCCGCGTTTCAGCAACGCGATGTGATTCAGCCGCGCAAGGAACGCCAGTTCCAGCATGTCGTGGCGCTGATTGACGATCATATTCAGTCTGACTCTCTGCGCCCGGAGTGGATTGCCGCCGAGAGCGGGATGTCCGTGCGCAGCCTCTACCGCATGTTTGCCGAGAAGGGGCTGGTGGTCGCGCAGTACATTAAAAACCGTCGGCTGGATCTCTGTGCGCAGGTGCTGCGCTCTGCCGGGGATGATGAAAAGCTGGCGGGAATTGGCTACAGCTGGGGGTTCACCGACCATAGCCATTTTTCAACGGCCTTTAAGCAGCGTTTTGGCGTCTCGCCCGGCGAATACCGCAAGCGCCACCGCTAGCTATTTTTTCAGCCATTTGCCGTTAATTCCCTTCACGTATTCGCCCGGCTGCGCACGGGCAACCAGTTTTTGCCCCGCCATTTTCGCCACTTCATCGACCGGTAAATTATTGCTGTCGGCCAGCTTCTGATAGCTCTCGGTGCGCGCCGCGTTAATACGGTTTACCAGCGCCAGCGTTTCTGCATCCTGTTGGATCGGGGCAATATACCCGCTGAGTGTTTCCCCCACGCGCCCCTGCGCCCGGGCATCATTTAAGGTCAGCGCAGCCGCCTGCGCATTCATCCCCAGAGCCAGTAGAATCAGAGCTAAACGTTTCATGGCATCCTCAGAACAGATCGCTGCGCGATTTCAGCAGGGTTTCAACGTCTTTATCGACCTTAATGTGGATCTCGTGTTCGATTTTGACATTCATATTGATGGTAATCGGCTCTTTCGGCGCAGCGACTTCAATACGCGGCGTACAGCCGGTCATTAGCGCAGCAACGGCAACGGTGAGTACACCAGCCATCTTTTTCATTGTTGTTCCTCACTTTCCTTGCCAGTCGAACTGCGGAGACCGGGTATCGCCGCGTGTTGCTCAAACCAGGTTTGCAGGTTGTCTCCAAAACGCAGGCTGCGCCAGAGGGTAAAGACATTTTCGTCATGGGTATAGTTCAGGTTGACGGAGCTGCTTTTGCCATCCACACGGCTGGTTCCCTTGATGGTCGCCTGCATGGTTAATTCACCCAGGTTATCTAAATTGATTCTTGTCCACGAACGAGAAATTTCCATATAGCGGAGCCAGTTGATCGCGGCACCCGCAACCATATTATCTTTCACGATGGCATCCGCCGTATCTTTGTCGATACGCAGCGTCATTGGGCCAGGGTTGGTCAGCCAGCCATCTTTAATGATCCATTTTTCATTGTCCAGCCAGAATGGCAGCGCCCCGCTTACCGGGCCTGACATGGCAAACTGTTTCGGATTGACGGCGCCGATCAGTTCACTTGACGAGATATTGTCCACGCGGAGCAGCGCCGGATCGTGCTGCGGCATCCGCAACTGCTGCATCGTAATCTTCCCGCCGAGGGTTTCCACTTTCACGTTGGTAAGCAGCAGCGGATTGTCCTCCGTCCAGGGATAATCCCCCTGTAGATCGGCGGTAATATTGCGCGCGGTCACCAGGTTTTCCACTTCGCCAATACGCAACGTAACCGGGCCGCGCGTGCCCAGGGACCAGGTCCCTTTGCTGAAGCGGAACGGCAGCACAAAATCGACACCGTTGATCTGGTTATCCGGCATCCAGGCGCTACCGGCTTTCAGCACGCCGTGCCCCCCCGCCTCAAAGCCCTGATCGGCCGCCGCCGAGAAAGCCACCTGCGCATAGAGTTCCCCGTCACGCAGCGTCATTTTCCAGTCCGGAGGGATCAGAGGCTGGAAGACGGTGAGCGACTGTTTCGGCCACCAGGCCTGCCCGCGAAGGCGTTCACCATCCCAGCGACCATTCACCTGTACCGGGCCGATTTTCTCTGCATGGAGGTCGCCCTTAAACTGGAACACCGTCGGATCGGTGCCGTCGACGCTAAAGGTCAGCACCGACGGTGGCAGCGTGCTGCCACCGGAGAAACGGGTTTGCCCGGCATTGAGCGCCAGCGCGCCGCTGAACGTCGGCTTTTCGGCGTCACGGAACCAGCGCACGGGTTGATCCAGCACCAGACGCGGCGTGCTGACCTCCATGGTTCCATACTGGAGCTTGTCAAAACCGGTGGAGAGCGCCGTGAGCTCAATGAGTTTGTCACGCCACTCGCCTTTCCCGGCGACATCCCAGCGGGCATGCATCGGCGTAAAACTCCCTTTTCCCCAGTAGCGCCACTGCCAGAGACCGCTGTCGGGTAAAAAGTCGTTCGCCTGCCCGTCCAGATGCAGTTCAAAATCGCCCATCTCGTTTTCATGGGCACGCAGGATAGCCTGTAAACGCCCGTCCACGCCCTTCTGCGTCAGCTTCACACCTGCCAGCGGCCAGCGGATTTCATCGATATCAAGCGAGTCAATGATGCGCCCGCGCGAGCGAAGCAGTGCGCCCGGTTCAAAGGCGAGTTGCGGTTCATATACGCTGCCGGTCAGTGTCGCCGGCAATTTGGCATAAAGAATGAGGTCGTTTTGCTTCGCCTCACCGCTCAGATGCAGCGGCATGTCGCTGTTTTCCATACTGAGCCTGCCTGGCCCAATATTGAGTACCGCGTTGCCTTTCCCCGCATCACCATGGGTAAGCACGTTCAAACGCCCGGTCAGGGTGGCTTTCTCAAGCCCCTGCTGCCAGTTATCGGCGCGAAGCGAAACGCGTCCGCTCAGCGGCATACCGGACAAATCCCAGTTCCAGCGCCCGTCGCTGATGTTCAGCTGTTCCGCCGTAACTTGCCACGGCAGATCGAGCAGTGGATCAGGGTTGTCTCGCGCCATCACCACCAGTTGTCCACGGTTGTCTTCCCAGTCCAGATCGGCATCGACGAGAGACGTCAGTTGTGGCACGTTAAAGGTCGCCACCGCGTGGCCTTTTACCGGCACGCCATCCGGCACCAGCGGCAGAGTGAACTCCCCCACCAGTTTGATGGGCTGCGGCTGATCGGGTAGCTGAACATCGAACTGGCTGACCGAAAGCGTCTGGCCGCGAAGCGTTCCTTGAATGCTCACCCGCTCGCCTTTATAGGCTATCTCCTGGCTGGACGGGGTCAGCGAGGCCTTCAGCTCACCCTGCCACTGCTGCCAGGGCGAGAGGGTGAGACGGTGAATGGTCAGCCAGGTATTCGGTAATACCGCCTGCCACTGCGCCAGCGTTTTGGGGGCAACGGTCGACGGCGCGGATTGGGGAATTTTGCTGAGGCAGACGGCGTTAAGATCCAGCGCGCCGATATCCAGCTGCCAGCGGCTCGGATGTGACAGCGTCACGTTCTCAATGCGAGCAATTTCGCACTCTTCAACCAGATAGCGGAGATCGGGGATCACCAGCGCATGACGAGTCAGTTTAGGACTCTCTTCGAAAGCGATACGCGTCCCGACGGGAAGCCAGATTCCGGCAAGCGTCGGTACCCACTGAGCGAGCGTCATCAGCAGCGTCAGCGGCAATAAAATGAACAGCAGTAAAAGCGCAAGTGCGGCTTTGTATTTACCCTTCATGGGCAGTTAATATCCTGATTTAGCGAAAGAATTAAGCCAGCAATGCTGAACATTGTTGCATGTTTAGCGGGTCAATTGAAGCCAAAGGCAAGTTTAAGGATAGAAGCTGTAGCGTTAAGTTGCGAAGCTAGTACCTGTTACGAGGTATCGCCAGGAGGTAAAGCATGGCAAATATTAATGACCCCCAATACACGGAGTCATACCGCCATGGGTCAAAGTTGATATGCAGAAAACCGCTCACAAAGTCCTGGCCATTGGCGAACACGTTGAGTTGTATGGCAGCACTGGCTAGCACAAACAAGGTGTAAGCAATGAAAAGAGGATATTTTCCAGCTCTTTCAACTTTGAGTTTACCTCTGTACAGCAACAATAAAAACGCAATAGATATAATGAAATAGTACAAGGCAGGCAGCATTGGCGGGGATAAAGACAACTCCAGTTGTAACGGCATACATTGCTCTCCATCTCTGCCTGAAAATCCACCCGATTCCTGATGTTTCTGGCATTAAGAATATCATGGAGTTAGGGTAACAAGATGCTCTAGAATAATTCATAGAACTTATTGAATTCAATAATATTTTAGAAATTGTAAGATAATTTTAATCATGCTAACGTGAATGCAAAATCACTGGAGAAAGTCTTATGAAACTCGCGGTATATAGCACAAAGCAGTACGACAAAAAGTATCTGCAACATGTTAACGAAGCTTACGGGTTTGAGCTTGAATTTTTCGACTTTCTGCTTTCCGAAAAAACCGCCAAAACGGCGCACGGCTGTGAAGGCGTCTGCATTTTTGTTAACGATGACGGCAGTCGTCCGGTGCTGGAAGAGTTGAAAAAACAGGGAGTGAAGTATATCGCCCTGCGCTGTGCAGGCTTTAACAACGTGGATCTCGATGCGGCGAAAGAGCTGGGGCTGAAGGTGGTGCGCGTTCCGGCCTACTCCCCGGAAGCCGTCGCGGAACATGCGATTGGCATGATGATGTCGCTCAACCGTCGTATTCACCGCGCTTATCAGCGCACCCGTGATGCCAACTTCTCGCTGGAAGGGCTGACCGGCTTTACTATGTACGGTAAAACCGCAGGGGTGATCGGGACCGGGAAAATTGGCGTCGCTGCCCTGCGGATCCTCAAAGGCTTTGGCATGCGTCTGCTGGCGTTTGATCCGTATCCAAGCGCCGCGGCGCTGGAGCTGGGCGTGGAATATGTTGACCTGCCGACCCTGTTCTCGCAGTCTGATGTGATCTCCCTGCACTGCCCGCTGACGCCGGAAAACTATCACCTGCTGAACCAGGCGGCGTTTGACCAGATGAAGGACGGCGTGATGATCATCAACACCAGCCGTGGTGGCCTGGTTGACTCTCAGGCCGCTATCGAAGCGCTGAAAACCCAGAAAATTGGCGCACTCGGGATGGACGTGTATGAGAACGAACGCGATCTGTTCTTTGAAGACAAGTCCAACGATGTGATTCAGGACGACGTGTTCCGCCGCCTGTCTGCCTGTCATAACGTCCTGTTTACCGGTCACCAGGCGTTTCTGACGGCTGAAGCGCTGATCAGCATTTCAGAAACCACGCTGGGTAACCTGCAGCAGCTGGAAAAAGGCGAAACCTGCCCTAACGAGCTGGCATAAGTATGACGCCAGGTGGCGGCTATGCCCCACCCGGCGTACTGTCTGTTTCCCAGGTTCGGTGAGCAACGCGCCACCAGAGCAGGACGGCCACCAGCGCAATCGCCCTCAGCACGCTGAATGCCGTCGCAAAGGAGTAATGCCCGGCTATCGTGCCGGTTAACGCCGGGCTCATCGATGCCCCAACGCCCTGCATCAACATCACCACGCTCTGCCCGGCATTGACGTGCCCGCTCCCTCGCAACAGCACAACAATAAACGACGGTACCACGACGCCGAGGATGCCTGCGGCCAGCCCGTCGAGAATTTGCACCGGGATCATCATCAACGGCGCGTCCGTGGACGCCGCCAGCGCCGCACGCACCGGCATCACCAGCAGCGCCAGCATAATTAATCGCCAGTAGCCGTAGTGTTCTATTCTCCGTGCGACCCAAATGGCGACGGGGATCATCACGGCCTGAGAAATAATGACAGTGCCCGCTGCATACAAGCCGGGGTTGATTGAGGCGGGTGCCGCCGCAACCCTCATGCTGAGCATCGGTAACAGCGCAGCGTTCGCCAGATGAAACAGGAGCAGCGTCAATCCGGTAACAAACAGCGCCCGGTTTTTAATCAGCACCGCAAAGCCCGGAACAGGCAGGTTCGCTGGAGAGGACAACCCGCGCGCGGCATTGTTGTCGATATCCTTATTGCGAATGGCAAGCAGCGCACACAACGTTAGCAACGTCGTACAGGTCATCAGCAGGAAAATTCCGCCGACGCCCCAGTACCAGGCAATGCCGCCAGCCATCAGTGCGGTCATAAAATTGCCCGCATGATTAAACGCCTCATTTTTGCCCATCTGCGCGCTGAACCCACTCTGGCCGGTCAGCCCTAAGGTAATTCCGGTGATCAATGGCCCCACAAACGCCGCACAGATGCCGGTGATAATTTGTGAAACGGCGACAACGCCGCTCTGCTGGCTAAACCAGAGCAGAAGCGTGCTCAGGGTGATCAACAGGCAAAGCAGCGCGAGTACAGCGCGTTTGTTTCGGGAGGTGTCGGTGATGAATCCCGCCGGGAGCGTGGCCAGTAAACCCGCCAGCCCACCCGCCGTCATCAGAAAACCAATATCATCAGGCGTCCAGTGACGTTCGGTGAGAAAAATACCGAGAAAAGGGCCGAGGCCATCGCGGACATCCGCAATGAAAAAACTGGTCAGGCATAACGCCCGAAGCGAACGAAGAGACATACTGCCTGCCTTTACAAAGGGTCGCCTGAAAAAATTAAAACGTAGTATACCCGGCATTGCGCGGTTTGATACGTCGCGTTGCAGGTACGGATTGTCGTGCAGATCGCGTCATAAAGAAGCGGTGGCTTTGCCCAGGCCCAGCAGGCCAGGATGTTCATCGTCACGACAGGCTGAACGCGTCATTGACCCCATGCCGGGAACGTTCGCCTGTATAGCTATCACAGAACCGAAATTTGTCTCCGTTATGACAACCTGCTCTCTGTTTTCCTGGAATTAACGGTCTAACCTGAATTGTGTAAAAAACACTCAGGAGGGACACATGTACAATTCAATTTTGGTTCCAATTGATATTTCCGAAGATAGCCTGACGCATATGGTGATTCCTTTCGTTCAGGCTCATACCGCACTTAACACAGCTAAAGTCCATTTTCTTACGGTCATTCCTTCGCTACCTTATTATTCATCTTTAGGCCTGGCCTACTCCGTGGAGATGCCGAAGCTAAAAGAGTTCCAGTGATCTTGACCCGCCATTTCCGGACAGCTTTTGTATCTTAAGTTAACGATGCCCGC
>NZ_JBMKIF010000008.1:0-200966 GCF_049238025.1 Enterobacter cloacae complex sp. IR5458 | reverse complement strand
AAGCCTATCTCTTATCTGGAGATACAGCTACTGTCTGGTGTTTCAGGGGGCTACATCACGGTGTCATAATGGCGTCAGTTCGCAAACCACGTTTTACAGCGGCGGGTCGGGCTTTATTTATCTGTATGTCAAAAAACAATTTACCGGCACGATCACCATACCGTCGATGGTCATGGCAAATATCTATGCCACTATCGATCCCCGTACCATCTCGAACGAAATCATCTCGGATGTGATTGTGCAGGGATCGGTCACGGTCCCGCAAACCTGCGAGATAGATGAAGGCCAGGCGATAATGATTGATTTCAAGTCTATTCTGGCATCGGAATTCTCAGCTAACCGGGGCCAGGCGGTGTCTTCACGCAAGATTACCCGGCAGGTCAATATCAAATGTTCAAATATGATGTTTACCGACACGCTGGGTGCAACCTTCCACGCCTCTGCCGCGACAGCCGACAGTACGATGGTGGCTACCGATAATCCTGACGTGGGGATTAAGATTTACGATAAACATAACAGGGAAATTAATGTGAACGGCGGTGAACTTGAGGCGGAAACGACGAAAATGCCCGTGACTCTGGAAGGCGAGACGCTGGGGACACTCACGTTTTCAAGCGCTCCGGCTAGCGCAACCGGGTCCAGACCCGCGCCAGGTCCGTTCAACGGTACGGCTACCCTGACGATTGAAATCGGACACTAATCCTTTAACGGCTGTTTATGACAGCCGTTGTCATATTTCACGGACAAAACGGCGATCTTTAAAATAAAAATGACAAAAAAATGAATGCCTGATGAATTAAGTGCTATATTTTTCATGTGGTTACACCTTCCTTTGTGTTTGTCATAAAACTGTCATATTTCGTACATTTATCTGTCACCTGTTTGTCCTATTTTGCTCATCGTAGCCACTTAAACAATGATTTACGAAATCCTTGCAGGAGACATTATGAAAGTTATGCGTACCACTGTCGCAACTGTTGTCGCCGCGACCTTATCTCTGAGCGCGTTCTCTGTATTTGCAGAAGCAAGCCTGACTGGCGCTGGTGCAACCTTCCCTGCGCCGGTGTATGCCAAATGGGCGGATACCTACCAGAAAGAAACCGGTAATAAGGTTAACTATCAGGGTATCGGCTCCTCCGGTGGCGTAAAACAAATTACCGCTAACACCGTTGATTTCGGTGCATCAGACGCGCCGTTGTCTGACGATAAACTGAATCAGGAAGGTCTGTTCCAGTTCCCGACCGTGATCGGTGGTGTGGTTCTGGCTATCAACCTGCCGGGCGTGAAGTCTGGTGAGCTGGTGCTGGATGGCAAAACCCTGGGTGACATCTACCTGGGTAAAATCAAAAAATGGGATGACGAAGCGATCGCTAAGCTCAACCCAGGCCTGAAGCTGCCTGCTCAGAACATCGCCGTGGTTCGCCGCGCGGATGGTTCTGGTACCTCCTTCGTCTTCACCAGCTACCTGGCAAAAGTGAACGAAGAGTGGAAATCGAAAGTCGGTTCCGGCTCTACCGTTAACTGGCCAACTGGTCTGGGCGGTAAAGGTAACGACGGTATCGCTGCGTTCGTACAGCGTCTGCCTGGCTCAATTGGCTACGTAGAATACGCGTACGCGAAGCAGAACAACCTGTCCTACACCAAACTGGTGTCTGCTGATGGCAAACCTGTAAGCCCGACCGAAGAGAACTTTGCTAACGCTGCAAAAGGCGCTGACTGGAGCAAATCCTTCGCGCAGGATCTGACGAACCAGAAAGGCGAAGGTGCGTGGCCAATCACCTCCACCACCTTCATTCTGGTTCACAAAGAGCAGAAGAAACCTGAGCAGGGCGCTGAAGTGCTGAAGTTCTTCGACTGGGCATACAAAAACGGCGCTAAACAGGCTAACGACCTGGACTACGCCAGCCTGCCAGACAGCGTGGTTGAGCAGATTCGTGCTGCATGGAAAACCAACGTGAAAGACAGCAGCGGTAAAGCATTGTATTAATTTAGCATTCTGACGAAAATGGCGGGTGGCGCTTGCGCTTACCCGCCGATTTCGTAAACGCGTTTAACAGAAGAGTGATTTATGGCTGCAACCAAGCCTGCATTTAACCCTCCGGGTAAAAAAGGTGACATGATTTTCAGCGCGCTGGTCAAACTGGCTGCGCTGATTGTGCTATTGCTGCTGGGCGGCATTATCGTGTCTCTGATTTTCTCCTCCTGGCCGAGCATTCAGAAATTCGGTTTCTCCTTCCTGTGGACCAAAGAGTGGGATGCGCCGAACGACGTTTACGGTGCGCTGGTGCCCATTTACGGCACGCTGGTGACCTCGTTCATCGCTCTGCTGATTGCGGTTCCAGTAAGCTTCGGTATTGCCCTGTTCCTGACGGAGCTGGCGCCAGGCTGGCTGCGTCGCCCGCTGGGCATCGCCATTGAACTGCTGGCGGCCATTCCAAGTATTGTGTACGGCATGTGGGGCCTGTTTATCTTTGCGCCGCTGTTTGCCACATACTTCCAGGAGCCGGTGGGAAATGTTCTTTCTGCCATTCCGTTTGTGGGCGCCCTCTTCTCTGGCCCGGCATTCGGTATTGGTATTCTTGCGGCAGGGGTGATCCTCGCCATCATGATTATTCCGTACATTGCGGCGGTTATGCGCGATGTCTTTGAACAAACACCGGTGATGATGAAAGAGTCGGCCTACGGCATCGGCTGCACCACCTGGGAAGTCATCTGGCGCATTGTCCTTCCGTTCACCAAAAATGGGGTGATCGGCGGCGTCATGCTGGGATTAGGTCGTGCGTTGGGTGAAACCATGGCGGTCACCTTTATCATCGGTAACACCTACCAGCTCGACAGCGTCTCTCTGTATATGCCGGGTAACAGTATTACCTCAGCACTGGCGAACGAGTTTGCCGAAGCGGAATCCGGGCTGCACGTCGCGGCGCTGATGGAACTGGGTCTGATTCTGTTCGTTATCACCTTCATTGTTCTGGCGATTTCCAAGCTGATGATCCTGCGTCTCGCGAAAAATGAGGGGGCACGCTGATGGCGACTCTCGAAATGCAAAGCACCGCTCAGCTGGCGGAATCCCGCCGCAAAATGCAGGCAAAGCGTCGTTTTAAAAACCGCATTGCGCTGACGCTTTCCATGGCGACGATGGCGTTCGGCCTGTTCTGGCTGATCTGGATCCTGATGTCCACCATCACCCGTGGTATTGATGGCATGTCGCTGGCGCTATTCACCGAAATGACGCCGCCGCCAAACACGGCGGGTGGTGGTCTGGCGAACGCCCTGGCGGGGAGTGGATTACTGATCCTGTGGGCGACCGTGTTCGGTACGCCGCTGGGCATTATGGCGGGTATCTACCTGGCAGAGTACGGGCGTAAATCCTGGCTGGCTGAGGTGATTCGCTTCATTAACGACATCCTGCTTTCTGCTCCGTCGATTGTCGTGGGTCTGTTTGTTTACACCATCGTGGTTGCGCAAATGGAACACTTCTCCGGCTGGGCGGGTGTGATTGCGCTGGCGCTGCTGCAGGTGCCTATTGTGATTCGTACCACCGAGAACATGCTGAAACTGGTGCCGGACAGCCTGCGTGAAGCGGCTTATGCGCTGGGTACGCCGAAGTGGAAAATGATCTCTGCGATTACGCTGAAAGCGTCGGTCTCCGGGATCATGACCGGGATTCTGCTGGCTATCGCCCGTATTGCCGGTGAAACGGCTCCGCTGCTGTTTACTGCCCTCTCCAACCAGTTCTGGAGCACGGACATGATGCAGCCGATCGCCAACCTGCCGGTGACGATCTTTAAATTTGCGATGAGCCCATTCGCGGAATGGCAGCAGCTGGCCTGGGCCGGGGTGCTGATCATCACCCTTTGCGTACTGTTGCTGAACATTCTGGCGCGCGTCATTTTCGCGAAGAAGAAACACGGTTAATTTTTTACGGCGCGGCAGCTCGCGGCGCCGAATGAGGAAAAGAGTCAATGAGTATGGTTGATACTGCCCCGGGTAAGATTCAGGTTCGTGATTTGAACTTCTACTACGGCAAATTCCATGCCCTGAAGAACATCAACCTGGATATCGCGAAGAACCAGGTCACGGCATTTATCGGTCCGTCTGGCTGTGGTAAATCCACGCTGCTGCGTACCTTTAACAAAATGTATTCGCTCTATCCGGAGCAGCGTGCTGAAGGTGAAATCATCCTGGACGGTGAAAACATTCTGACCCAGGCGCAGGATATCGCCCTGCTGCGCGCCAAAGTGGGGATGGTGTTCCAGAAACCGACGCCGTTCCCGATGTCCATTTATGACAACATCGCCTTTGGCGTTCGTCTGTTTGAAAAGCTTTCCCGTGCCGATATGGACGAGCGCGTGCAGTGGGCATTGACCAAGGCCGCATTATGGAACGAAACCAAAGATAAACTTCACCAGAGCGGGTACTCTCTGTCCGGTGGTCAGCAGCAGCGTCTGTGCATTGCGCGCGGCATTGCTATTCGCCCGGAAGTGTTGCTGCTTGATGAGCCGTGTTCAGCGCTGGATCCGATCTCAACTGGCCGTATTGAAGAGCTGATCACCGAGCTGAAGCAGGATTACACCGTGGTTATCGTGACCCACAACATGCAGCAGGCGGCACGTTGCTCCGATCACACCGCGTTTATGTACCTGGGCGAGCTGATCGAGTTCAGCGATACGGACGCGCTGTTCACCAGACCTGCGAAGAAACAAACCGAAGATTACATTACTGGCCGCTACGGTTGATTTGGAGTGAATCATGGACAACCTCAATCTTAACAAACACATTTCCGGCCAGTTCAACGCAGAGCTGGAGAGTATTCGCACGCAGGTGATGACCATGGGTGGCATGGTTGAACAGCAGCTTTCCGATGCGATTACGGCTATGCACAACCAGGACAGCGAGCTGGCGAAGCGCGTCATTGAAGGCGACAAGAACGTCAACATGATGGAAGTCGCCATCGACGAAGCGTGCGTGCGCATTATCGCGAAACGTCAGCCGACGGCGAGCGATCTGCGTCTGGTGATGGCCATCATCAAAACCATCGCCGAGCTGGAGCGTATTGGTGACGTGGCCGACAAAATCTGCCGCACCGCGCTGGAGAAATTCTCGCAGCAGCACCAGCCGCTGCTGGTGAGCCTGGAGTCACTGGGTCGGCACACCGTGCAGATGCTGCACGACGTGCTGGATGCTTTTGCGCGTATGGATCTGGACGAAGCGGTGCGTATCTACCGGGAAGACAAGAAGGTCGACCAGGAGTATGAAGGCATCGTGCGTCAGCTGATGACCTACATGATGGAAGACTCCCGTACCATCCCAAGCGTGCTGACCGCCCTGTTCTGCGCGCGCTCCATCGAGCGTATCGGCGACCGCTGCCAGAACATTTGCGAATACATTTTCTACTTCGTGAAGGGTCAGGACTTCCGTCACGTCGGCGGCGACGAGCTGGACAAGCTGCTGGCGGGTAAAGACCCGAAAGAGTGATTTTTGTGGCGGGTGGCGCTAGCGCTTACCCGCCCTACGCACTAACTGGTTTTCTCCCTCTCGCTTTGGGAGAGGGCCGGGGTGAGGGGAAACACTACCGAGTAATATCCCACCCGCGCGCTTTCCACAGCTCCGGCAACTGCGCCAGATCGGTAAAGGTCGTCACGTTTGGATGAACGATCGGCTTGTTGTGCGGATCGGCACAGAAGTAAAACACCTCCATCCCTGCATCAATGCCGGACTGCGCACCCGCAGACGAGTCATCCACCAGAATGCAGTTCTCGACGTTGACGTTCATCGCTTTGGCCGCATGGAACATCAGCGCCGGGTCGGGCTTCCAGCGCTGGATATCGTAGCCGCTGAACAGTTTTTCCGGGAAATGGTGCAACATTTCAAGCTTGCCGAGCGAGTGCTGCATTTTGCTGACCGGACCGTTAGAGACCACGCAGATCGGCACCGTCATCGCATCCAGCAGCGCGTTTGCGCCTGATATGACTTCCAGCTCTGAGTCGAACAGGCGTGCAACCTCGGCGCGATACACCGGCTCCAGATCCGCTTTTGCCAGAAAGACACCGTGTTCTTTGTTAATGATGTCGATAATCTCGTAGAGCTTCACGCCCTTAAAGCGCTTAAACACCTCTTCGAGCTCCAGCGTAATGCCAAATTCCTGGAACATGGTGACATACGCGCGGGAACAAATGACCTCACTGTCGACCAGCGTACCGTCGCAGTCAAAAAATACCGCTTCAATTCCGGACATGCCTTTCCCTTTTAACAAGTTTAACGTTTTCGTACGGCAGTTCGCCGGGACGCAATCGTTGCCGTATAAGCAAAATCAATGAAAAAAGTATCACGTAACTGCCACTATTGTCGCATTTTGGTATAGGATAGCGACGAATTTTCCCTCCTTGTTCGGAAATTGATGATGAGTCAACAACACACTACCCAGACATCTGGTCAGGGTCTGCTTGAGCGCGTGTTTAAACTGCGCGAGCACGGCACAACGGCACGCACCGAAGTGATCGCCGGTTTCACCACCTTCCTGACGATGGTCTACATCGTTTTTGTGAACCCTCAAATTCTGGGCGTTGCTGGCATGGATACCAGCGCCGTCTTTGTGACGACCTGTCTGATTGCGGCGCTTGGCAGCATCCTGATGGGCGTGTTCGCTAACCTGCCGGTTGCGCTGGCTCCCGCTATGGGTCTGAACGCCTTCTTCGCGTTCGTGGTGGTTCAGGCGATGGGGCTGCCGTGGCAGGTAGGCATGGGCGCGATTTTCTGGGGCGCTATTGGTCTGCTGCTGCTGACCATTTTCCGCGTACGTTACTGGATGATCGCGAACATTCCGGTGAGCCTGCGCGTGGGTATTACCAGCGGTATTGGTCTGTTCATCGGTATGATGGGGCTGAAAAACGCCGGTGTGATCGTCGCGAACCCGGAAACGCTGGTGAGCATTGGTCATCTGACCTCGCATAACGTGCTGCTGGGCGTGCTGGGCTTCTTCATCATTGCGATCCTGGCCTCCCGCAATATTCATGCGGCGGTGCTGGTGTCCATCGTGGTCACGACCTTACTGGGCTGGATGCTGGGTGACGTTCACTATAACGGTATCGTCTCTGCGCCACCGAGCGTTTCAACCGTGATTGGTCACGTTGACCTGGCGGGTTCCCTGAACCTGGGCCTGGCGGGTGTGATTTTCTCCTTCATGCTGGTCAACCTGTTTGACTCATCCGGTACGCTGATTGGCGTGACGGATAAAGCAGGTCTGGCGGATGAGAAAGGGAAATTCCCACGCATGAAGCAGGCGCTGTTTGTGGATAGCATCTCTTCCGTCGCGGGCTCTTTCATCGGCACCTCGTCTGTTACCGCTTACATTGAATCCTCTTCCGGCGTGTCCGTGGGCGGTCGTACCGGCCTGACGGCAGTGGTGGTGGGTATTTTGTTCCTGCTGGTGATCTTCCTCTCTCCGCTGGCGGGTATGGTTCCTCCGTATGCGGCAGCTGGCGCGCTGATTTACGTGGGGGTGCTGATGACCTCCAGCCTGTCACGCGTGAAGTGGGATGATTTAACCGAAGCGGTGCCGGCGTTTATTACCGCCGTGATGATGCCATTCAGCTTCTCGATCACCGAAGGTATCGCGCTGGGCTTTATCTCGTACTGCGTGATGAAGATCGGTACCGGCCGCTTCCGCGATCTCAGCCCGTGCGTGATTGTTGTTGCGCTGCTGTTTGTGCTGAAGATTGTGTTTATCGATGCGCACTAAGGTGCGGTTTGTGGTGTCAGGTGGCGCTTCGCTTACCTGACCTACTGAAGAGTGTAGGCCCGGTAAGCGCTAGCGCTACCGGGCTTTTTTATCAGGCTTTAACCCGCTTAATATAATCCCCAAACGCCGTCAGCTGACCAGACAGATGGTCACGCGTGCTCTGGTCCACCACGTCACCCGTCTGTGGGTCGACCTTGTTCTGAATCACGCCACCCATAAACTCCGGCTTGTTCATCACCATCGCATCCAGGAATACCAGGATCTGGCGCAGGTGGTACTGGCAGCGTGCGCCACCAATGGCACCCATAGAACTGGTCTGGATGAGTACCGGTTTACCCGCCAGCGGCTGCTCAGGTAAACGGGACAGCCAGTCGATGGCATTCTTCAGGCCACCCGGAACCGAGTAGTTATACTCCGGGGTGACAATGACCACGCCGTCGGCCTGGCGGATCTGATCTGCCAGCGCCTCAACGCTCTGCGGGAACCCTTCTTCCTGCTGGACATCTGCATCATACAGCGGGATGTCACCAATAGACGGCAGGGCGCTAATCTCCATACCTGCCGGTGCCAGCTGTGGCAGCGTGCGGGCAACCATCCCGTTAAATGAACCTTTGCGCAGGCTTCCCAGTAACGTAACAACTTTCAACGTATCAGACATGATTACTCCTGTTTCATCATGATGACCCTGAATGGATCAGTTAAGGATGTATGCTTTTTCTGCCGGTAAGCTGGTTAATCGCATCAGACGTGCGGCGGGTTCGTTGGCTCGCTCGGGCACATCCGGAAGAGTACGCCATCCCTCTTTACTGTCAAATGCCCAAACCTTTAGCCGTTCGATGGCGGGGCTGACGGCAACGGACCATATCAACACATCTTCTGCATCGCTGAGCGCTTCTACAAGCGTTGCCTGAGCGGCACGCAGGCGTCCGGAGCCTGGTAACAGCTGCAACTGACGGGCATCATCTGAGGCACAACCGCAGAGCTTGCGGATGCTCTGGCGCAGGGTGATGAGCTGAGCTCTGGCCTCGACGGGATCGGTTTGGTTGCGCACCCAGAGTTTTTCATTACTTGAGAGCGGGTAGTCATCGTGCGGGCTTGCACCGTGGAATCCTCGCGTTGCACGCTGAAGCTCCATATCCAGCCCGCAATCCCCCTCGGTGGTTAGCGCTACACCAATGATATTCCCCGTGTAGGCAATAGAAAAACGGGGGAGATCCGGGTCGGCAAAGACCGGGCGGCCTTCGGGTTGGGTGATGATCTCAGGCAGTTCGCTGGTGCCATACAGCATGAACATCAGTTCTGCGAGCAGCGCTCTGGACGCTAAAAAACGCGTTCTGCGGTGTTCGGGGAGTTTGAGCGCCTCACTGTGACAGGCGGAAGAGATTCTGGCCGATACGAGACGTCCTTCTGTGAGTATCCCTCTTGCAAAGTGCGTTGCCATTTTTCGCTCCTTGATAATGGTCGTATTCGGTTAAACGGTTACATGATTATCGCTCAACTTGCCTCCTGTTTTAATCAGTAAATGGGCGTAAGAGAAGCCTTAGGACCGAACTTTACATTTTCTTAGGCAAAAATCGGACTGTTGGCACCGTATAAGGCCTTGATGGTCTCCCGTAGCCAGAGGATTTTCGGATTATGGCTGTTCCGTTTATGCCAGATCAGCGTGAAGGGAACGGTCAGCTTTTCAGCCTGCGCTTCGTCAATGGGAATGGGAAGCGCGATCAGCTTCCGCTGGTGGAGGTGATTATAGTGATGGCAGTAGTGCGGAGCGGTGGCTATATAGTTATGACCGGGCTGAGCCGCCATAAACATCGCCTGTTCGAAGCCCGGCAGGCTCATGGCGATGGTGCGCTCACGTCCCATCTCCTTGAGAACTTCATCAAGCGCCCAGGTGTCGCTGCGTTCCCAGAAGATGCTGATATGGGGGTAGCGCAGGAAGGTCTCCAGATCCCACTCTTCCTGAAGTGCCGGATGGTCCTCGCGCAGATAGACGCACGGACGGTCGCTAAACAGGATTTCGTAGTCGATAAACCACGGCATCAGTTTCAGCAGTTCCCGCGAGCGCGGGTGCGTTTCGCGGCCGGTGAAGCCCACATCCACTTCCCCGCGCGTAATGGCGTCCAGCGAATCGTAATCCCAGTGACGCATCTTCACCGTTGCCTGCGGATAGCGCTGGTTCACCTGTTCCAGCAGGTCATTAAAGCGGATCAGCATCAACGGCGTTTCTGCAGCCAGCATGAACGTTAGCCCGCCCGGCGAATCATGATGGAATTTGTCGAGGATCTGGTTGCCGATTTGCATCCAGTCCGCCAGGTCCTGCTCCAGGCTGACCGTTAGCGGCGTGGGCAGTAGCCCTAACGGCGTTTTGACAAACAGCGGGTCGTCGAACCAGTCGCGCAGCTTGCCCAGTGATTTACTTACCGCTGACGGCGTGACGTTCATCCGCTTTGCGGCTTTGGTGACGCTGCGCTCCTGCAGCAAAAGCTGCAGACAAAGCAAAAGGTTAAGATCGAGATTGCTGATGGGCTTCTTCATAGTTTGCCGCAGGCTGGATAACCAAAAGTAAAGTGATGCAGACCATGCTACAGCCAATCAGAATCCCGATCAGCATATTGAGCGCGTTAAGTCCGATGACCGCCGCCAGCCAAATCCACAGCGATGAACCGCAGACCTGCGCGATCCCCAGCACCGAGCTTGCCACGCCTGCCCGCAGCGAGAATGGGCCGAGCGCCTGACTCATCGCGACGCCAAAACCAACCGAGAATCCGGCGCAAATGAGGGTAATGCCCACCAGCATCACCGCGTGTGAGCTTGCCGTCGCCAGGATCAGACCTGCAGCGAGGAACAGCACCTGCGAGGTCAGCATCAGCATGCGCTGGCTGAAAATATTGAGTGCAAAAGGAGTGGAGAAGGAGACGGCCATACTGACCATGGCGGTTAAGGCCATCACCGTTGAATATTCTCCGCGATCGAAGCCCATGGTCTCCATCAGCAATACAGGTGAAACGTTTACATAGGTCAGGATCACCGCCACGCTGAGCGTAGTGACGGCCAGGCGACTGAGGAAAAAGCGGTTGATGAGTTTCTCGGCCGGGTGAATGCTTGCGGTATGACCGCTATTCTGCGAACCCGGGTGGGTCTCTTTCAGCACGGCAATCGACAGGACAAACACCAGCGCACCCATGGCTGCCATGGTCCAGAACAGGCTTTGCCACGGGAGTTTCAGCATGATCAGATAGCCTACGACGGGAGCCAGCACCGGGATGATGCAGGTTATGCCGTTCAGCATGGAGAGCACCTTCGCGCGACGCTGGGCGCTTAAGGTATCGCGCAGGATCGCAAAGGCCACCACATAGCAGCCACCCGCCCCAATGCCCTGAATAAAACGTCCTGTCAGGAACAGGGTGCTTTCCTGGGCGACGGAACACAGTATCGATGCCAGGGCGAACACAATCGCACCGGTAATCGCGACAGGCTGACGACCGGCCTTATCCGCAATTTTTCCCGCAAACACCATCGACGACGCCATCCCCGCGAGGTAGGCCGAAAACGCAATATGCAGTTGCGCTTCGCTGGCACCCAGATCGCGGGCGATGTGCGGTAATCCCACCAGATACATATCAATGCCAGACGGATAAAGCAGAACGAGCGCAAAACTACAAAACAGAAAACGAGCCATAAACCCCCCATGGATGCAGGCAAGCAGAATAGGGGGAGAAGAGGGATTAGGCGAGTTGCCATTTGGACAATGGTGATTTCCTGGGAGGAAATCACCATGGATTAGCGAGTGTTATTTTCCAATACAGAAGCTCGAGAAAATCCTTCCCAGCAGATCGTCCGAGGTAAACTCCCCGGTGATCTCACTCAGATTCTGCTGCGCCAGACGCAGCTCTTCCGCCAGCAGTTCACCCGCCCAGGCGCCGATCAGCTGTGCTTTGCCCTGGTCGAGATGACGGGCCGCCTCTTCCAGCGCCTGCAGATGACGACGGCGCGCAAGGAAGCCGCCCTCCATGCTGGTGTCAAAGCCCATGCTCTGCTTGAGATGGTTACGCAGGTCGTCCACGCCCTCACCGGTGCGCGCCGACAGGCGAATGAGAGAGTGACCATTCACATCGCTGATACCCAGCGTTTCACCGGTCACGTCTGCTTTGTTGCGCACCACGGTGATCGGCAGCTTAGCCGGCAGGCGGGCGATAAAATCTGGCCAGATCTCAGCCGGGTCAACGGCGTCGGTGGTGGTGCCGTCCACCATAAACAGCACGCGGTCAGCCTGCTCGATCTCCTGCCAGGCGCGTTCAATACCGATACGCTCAACTTCATCGCTGGCATCGCGCAGACCGGCGGTATCGATAATGTGCAGCGGCATCCCGTCGATGTGGATATGCTCGCGCAGCACGTCGCGGGTGGTACCGGCAATGTCGGTCACAATGGCCGCTTCACGGCCCGCTAGGGCGTTCAACAGGCTCGATTTCCCGGCGTTCGGGCGCCCGGCAATGACCACCTTCATCCCTTCGCGCAGCAGGCTGCCCTGACGCGCCTCGGCGCGCACCGCGTCGAGGTCGCTCATCACCTGGTTGAGCTGGGCTTCGATTTTTCCGTCAGAGAGGAAGTCGATCTCCTCGTCAGGGAAGTCGATAGCTGCTTCCACGTAGATCCGAAGGTGAGTAAGTGCTTCCACCAGGTGATTCACGCGGGCAGAAAATGCCCCCTGAAGCGAGTTCAGGGCGGAGCGAGCCGCCTGTTCAGAACTGGCGTCGATCAGGTCGGCAATCGCCTCGGCCTGGGCCAGGTCAAGCTTATCGTTCAGAAAAGCACGCTCGGAGAACTCGCCCGGCTTCGCAATTCGCAGGCCCGGCAGGGTCAGAATACGTTTTAACAGCAGGTCGAGGATCACCGGGCCGCCGTGGCCCTGCAGCTCCAGCACGTCTTCGCCGGTAAAGGAGTTCGGGCCGGGGAACCACAGCGCAATGCCCTGGTCCAGTGGCGTACCGTCGCTGTCTTTAAACGGCAGGTAATCCGCGTAGCGCGGTTTTGGCAGTTTACCCAGCACCGCTTCGGCCACCTCGCGCGCCTTCAGGCCGGAGATGCGCAGAATACCTACACCACCGCGTCCCGGTGGGGTTGCCTGGGCGACGATAGTGTCGTTATGGCTCATGGTTGCTCTCGTTCAATACAAATAAAAAAGGCGGTCAATCGACCGCCCTTATTTTAGCGTTAACTTATCGGATCAGGACTTTTTCTTTTCGCGGCTATGCAGGCCACGTTTTTCCAGACCACGGTAAATCAGCTGCTGCTGGATGATGGTCACCAGGTTGCTGACGATATAGTACAGCACCAGACCTGACGGGAACCACAGGAAGAACACGGTGAAGATGACCGGCATAAAGGTCATGATCTTCTGCTGCATCGGGTCGGTCACGGTGGTCGGCGACATCTTCTGGATGAAGAACATCGTCACGCCCATCAGGATCGGCAGGATGTAGTACGGGTCCTGTGCAGACAGGTCATGGATCCACAGGGCGAACGGCGCATGGCGCAGCTCAACGGAACCCATCAGCATGTAGTACAGCGCAAGGAAGATTGGCATCTGAATCAGCAGCGGGAAGCAACCACCCAGCGGGTTCACTTTCTCTGCTTTATACAGGGCCATCATTTCCTGACTCTGACGCTGTTTGTCATCGCCCAGACGCTCACGCATTGCCTGAATCTTCGGCTGCAGCATACGCATCTTCGCCATGGAGGTGTACTGCGCTTTAGTCAGCGGGTACATGATGCCACGAACGATAAAGGTGATAACGATGATGGAGAAGCCCCAGTTACCCAGGAAGCTGTGGATAAACTTCAGCAGCTTAAACAGCGGCTGCGAGATGAACCACAACCAACCATAATCGACGGTCAGATCCAGGTGCGGCGCAACAGCAGCCATTTTGTCCTGGATTTCCGGGCCGACCCACAGGGTGCTTGCCAGCTTACCGGTTTGACCCGGCTGAACCAGAACTGGCTGAGATTTGTAGCCGATGGCTGCAATACCGTTGCCCAGGTTCGCGGTGTAGAAGTTATTGGTACCGTCGTTATTTGGCACCCATGCAGTCGCGAAATACTGCTGCAGCATTGCCACCCAACCGCCTTTAGCACTGACGTTCAGGTTTTCGTTATCGGCAATGGTGTCGAACTTGTATTTCTCATACTTCGCGTCAGGCGTGGAGTATGCCGCGCCACGGAAGGTGTGCAGCGCGAAGTTGCTGCTTCCGGTGTCACGGTGAGACGGCAGATTGATGGACTGCTTCAGCTGACCGAAGGTAGACAGTTCCAGCGGTTTCGCACCGGTGTTCTGTACGCTGTAGCCCACGTTTACCGCATATTCACCGCGTTTCAGGGTGAAGGTTTTGGTGAACGTGTTGCCTGCCGCGTCGGTATAGGTCATCGGGATAACGAGTTCGTTCTGGCCATCAGCCAGCGCAAAGGTGTCGCTCTCGACGTTATACAGTGGACGCGCACCGTTAGCCGGGTTATCCGGGCCATCACGACCGGTCAGGCCGCTCTGCGCCTGGTAGATAAACTCTGGCGTGGTTTCCAGTAACTGGAACGGTTCGGTAGACTTCAGCTCTTTCGGGTAGGTCAACAGCAGCGCCTGCTCAACATCACCACCACGGGTGTTGATAGTCAGCTCAAGCACATCGGTCTTAACCGTAATCTGTTTCCCCTGGCCACTGGCCGGTACGCCCTGGTCGGCGGCGCTACCCGCTGCGGTGGTCGTAGTCTGCGTGGTCTGCTGCTGGGGTTGAGGATTTTTATCCTGCTCCCATGCCTGCCAGATCATGAAAGACACGAACAACAAAGCGATGATAAGAAGATTGCGTTGCGAATCCATCGTTAGTGTTCTCTGGTATCAAAAGGTCCTGGGGGGACGGGGTCGTCTCCACCGGGGTGTAAAGGGTGGCATTTTAATACGCGTTTCACCGTCAACCAACTGCCTTTTATCACTCCAAACCTGCGCAATGCCTCAATTCCGTAGCTTGAGCATGTTGGTGTGAAACGGCAGTGCGGCCCGAGTAGCGGACTAATCAGGCGTTGATAGACCCGAATGAGGGCTATCAGGACCCGTGAGCCAGGCGACAGTGGCGGCGCCATAATTTTTCCAACGCTTCCGAGAGAGCACGGTTATCGAGGTCGGCAACCCCCTTTTTAGCCACCACCACGAAATCCATAGAAGGCAGTTCGTGCTGACGTAAACGGAAGCTTTCACGCGTCAGACGTTTAATCCGATTGCGTTCATGCGCGCGCTTAACGTTTTTCTTGGCGACTGTGAGACCGATGCGGGGATGCCCCAGCGAATTTTGGCGGCCGAGGATGGTGATTTGCGGCGTGCCAGCCCGTTGTGGCTGCTGGAAGACGAAAGTGAAATGAGTGGGAGTTAACAAACGTAACTCCCTGGGAAATGCGAGCTTAACCACTCAGGGGTTAGCTTTATTACTTGGAAACGGTCAGACGAGCGCGGCCTTTAGCACGACGACGTGCCAGAACCTGACGACCATTTTTAGTAGCCATACGAGCACGGAAGCCGTGAGAACGGTTGCGCTTCAGTACAGACGGTTGAAAAGTGCGTTTCATGGCGATTTCTACCTAAACTTGAATAAATTCACTGACTTTTGCGTATACCCGAACGAGTTTCGAACGACTAACGCCTCAGCGTGGGTGATTAAAGAGGCCGGATTGTAATAATTGTACACTCCGGAGTCAATTCTCTTTCCTTATTTCCCGCGTATTTCCGCACGATTTCGCGTGGAAAATGAGCAACGGACGACGCAGGAAGATGAGCATCACGCGCCGGGTCGAGGATTATACGGGCTCGGCAACAAAGCGCAAGGATCGTCCCGGATCTTCGTTAGATCATTTAAGCAATAAATTGTCGTTGCTCATTAAATTTTCCAATATGCGGGCTAAATCGCGAGGCACTCGCGCCAGGATCGTTTACACTTACCCGGTTTCGGATCTTCCTGTGGATAAATCGGGAAGAATCTGTGAGAAACAGAAGATCTCTGGCTCAGTTTAGGCTATGATCCGCGGTCCCGATCGGGATCCCAGGATCCTGGTCAGGATTAAATTGCAGATAGCAATTCGCACGTCACCCTTTGCACAGGGTCATGTCGATGTGCGCCAACAATCATGAATATTCAATAGTTTTCTTTTATTGTTCGAGTGGAGTCCGCCGTGTCACTTTCGCTTTGGCAGCAGTGTCTTGCCCGATTGCAGGATGAGTTACCAGCCACAGAATTCAGTATGTGGATCCGCCCGTTGCAGGCGGAGCTGAGCGATAACACGCTGGCTTTGTATGCGCCAAACCGTTTTGTGCTCGATTGGGTAAGAGACAAGTACCTTAATAACATCAATGGCCTGCTGAACGATTTCTGCGGGTCAGATGTCCCGCAGCTGCGTTTTGAAGTGGGCACCAGGCCCGTCACCCAAACCGTTCGTGAAACCGTGAATGTCGCAGCGCCAGCTCAGGCCGCTCCTGCGCCAGCCCCTCGCGTTGCACCTGCTCGTCAGGGCTGGGATAACGTGCCTGCACCGGCAGAGCCAACCTACCGCTCCAACGTTAACGTGAAGCACACGTTCGATAACTTCGTTGAAGGTAAGTCGAACCAGCTGGCGCGCGCGGCGGCTCGTCAGGTTGCTGATAACCCCGGTGGCGCCTACAACCCACTGTTCCTGTATGGCGGCACGGGTCTGGGTAAAACGCACCTGCTGCACGCGGTGGGTAACGGCATTATGGCCCGCAAGCCGAATGCGAAAGTGGTGTATATGCACTCCGAGCGCTTCGTTCAGGACATGGTAAAAGCCCTGCAAAACAATGCGATCGAAGAGTTTAAACGCTACTACCGTTCCGTTGATGCGCTGCTGATCGATGACATCCAGTTCTTTGCCAATAAAGAACGATCGCAGGAAGAATTTTTCCATACCTTCAACGCCCTGCTGGAAGGTAATCAGCAGATCATTCTGACCTCGGATCGTTATCCTAAAGAGATCAACGGCGTTGAAGATCGTCTGAAATCCCGCTTCGGCTGGGGCCTGACCGTGGCGATCGAGCCGCCGGAGCTGGAAACCCGCGTCGCGATCCTGATGAAAAAAGCCGATGAGAACGACATTCGCCTGCCGGGTGAAGTGGCGTTCTTTATTGCCAAGCGTCTTCGTTCCAATGTGCGTGAGCTGGAAGGAGCACTGAACCGCGTGATCGCCAATGCCAACTTTACCGGTCGTGCGATCACCATCGATTTTGTGCGAGAAGCGCTGCGTGATCTGCTGGCATTGCAGGAAAAACTGGTCACTATCGACAATATTCAAAAGACGGTGGCCGAGTACTACAAGATCAAAGTGGCAGATTTACTGTCTAAACGTCGTTCCCGCTCGGTGGCGCGTCCGCGTCAGATGGCGATGGCGCTGGCAAAGGAGTTAACCAACCACAGTCTGCCGGAAATCGGCGATGCGTTTGGTGGCCGTGACCATACGACCGTGCTGCATGCGTGCCGCAAGATTGAGCAGTTACGCGAAGAAAGCCACGACATAAAAGAAGATTTCTCCAATTTAATCAGAACACTATCATCGTGACGCTATGAAATTTACCGTTGAACGTGAACATTTATTAAAACCGCTGCAACAGGTGAGTGGCCCATTAGGTGGCCGCCCAACGCTGCCTATTCTCGGAAACCTGCTGCTTCAGGTCGCGGACGGTACGCTGTCGCTGACCGGTACAGATCTGGAAATGGAAATGATCGCGCGCGTTACGCTGACGCAGCCGCACGACGCGGGCGCGACCACGGTTCCGGCACGTAAATTCTTTGATATCTGCCGTGGGCTGCCGGAAGGTGCTGAAATTGCCGTGCAGCTGGAAGGCGATCGTATGCTGGTGCGCTCTGGCCGCAGCCGTTTTTCACTCTCCACGCTGCCTGCTGCAGACTTCCCGAACCTGGACGACTGGCAGAGTGAAGTTGAATTCACCCTGCCGCAGGCGACGATGAAGCGTTTGATTGAAGCCACGCAGTTCTCCATGGCGCATCAGGACGTTCGTTACTACTTAAACGGCATGCTGTTCGAAACCGAAGGCGAAGAGCTGCGTACCGTAGCGACCGACGGCCACCGTCTGGCGGTCTGTTCTATGCCGATTGGCGACTCGCTGCCAAACCATTCGGTGATCGTGCCGCGTAAAGGGGTGATTGAGCTGATGCGTATGCTCGACGGTGGCGACACGCCGCTGCGCGTGCAGATCGGCAGCAACAACATCCGCGCGCATGTGGGCGATTTTGTCTTCACTTCGAAGCTGGTTGACGGCCGTTTCCCGGATTATCGCCGCGTATTGCCGAAGAACCCGGACAAGACACTGGAAGCGGGCTGCGATAGCCTCAAGCAGGCGTTTGCCCGTGCCGCAATTCTCTCTAACGAGAAATTCCGCGGCGTGCGTCTTTACGTGAGTGAAAACCAGATCAAAATCACCGCCAATAACCCGGAGCAGGAAGAGGCAGAAGAGATTCTGGACGTCACCTACGCCGGAACCGAGATGGAAATCGGCTTCAACGTCAGCTATGTGCTGGACGTGTTGAACGCGCTGAAATGCGAGAACGTGCGCATTCTGCTGACCGACTCCGTATCGAGCGTACAGATTGAAGATGCTGCCAGCCAAAGCGCGGCTTATGTTGTCATGCCAATGAGACTGTAATGTCGCTCACCCGTCTGTTGATCCGCGACTTTCGCAACATCGAAAGCGCGGATCTCGCTCTCTCCCCTGGCTTTAACTTCCTGGTTGGCGCAAACGGCAGTGGCAAAACCAGCGTGCTGGAAGCCATCTATACGCTCGGCCATGGTCGGGCGTTTCGCAGTTTGCAGATTGGCCGCGTCATTCGCCACGAGCAGGAATCTTTTGTTCTGCATGGGCGTTTGCAGGGGGCGGAGCGAGAAACCGCCATTGGCCTGACCAAAGACAAGCAGGGCGACAGCAAGGTACGCATCGACGGCACCGACGGCCACAAGGTGGCGGAGCTGGCGCTGCTCATGCCGATGCAGCTGATTACGCCCGAGGGGTTTACTTTACTCAACGGCGGCCCCAAATACAGAAGAGCATTCCTCGACTGGGGATGCTTTCACAACGAAGCCGGTTTCTTTAACGCCTGGAGCAACCTGAAGCGCCTGCTCAAGCAGCGTAACGCCGCGTTGCGCCAGGTCACCCGTTACGCCCAGCTGCGCCCGTGGGATTTGGAGCTTATCCCTCTCGCGGAACAGATCAGCCGCTGGCGTGCCGAATACAGCGCAGGTATTGCCGAAGACATGGCCGACACCTGCAAACAGTTTTTACCCGAGTTCTCTCTCACCTTCTCCTTCCAGCGCGGCTGGGAAAAAGAGACGGATTATGCCGAGGTGTTAGAGAGAAACTTCGAGCGCGACCGCATGCTGACCTACACCGCGCACGGCCCGCACAAGGCGGATTTCCGCATTCGTGCCGACGGTGCGCCGGTGGAAGACACATTGTCGCGCGGGCAACTCAAGCTCCTGATGTGCGCACTGCGCCTGGCGCAGGGAGAGTTCCTCACTCGCGAGAGCGGGCGACGCTGCCTGTACCTGATAGATGATTTTGCCTCGGAACTTGACGACGCGCGGCGCGGGCTGCTTGCCAGCCGCTTAAAAGCCACGCAGTCGCAGGTTTTCGTCAGCGCGATTAGCGCTGAACACGTTATGGACATGTCGGACGAAAATTCGAAGATGTTTACCGTGGAAAAGGGTAAAATAACGGATTAACCCAAGTTGAAATGAGCGAGAAACGTTGATGTCGAATTCTTATGACTCCTCCAGTATCAAAGTCCTGAAAGGGCTGGATGCGGTGCGTAAGCGCCCGGGTATGTATATCGGCGACACGGATGACGGCACCGGTCTGCACCACATGGTATTCGAGGTGGTAGATAACGCTATCGACGAAGCGCTCGCGGGTCACTGTAAAGACATCGTGGTCACCATCCATGCGGACAACTCCGTCTCCGTCACTGATGATGGCCGTGGCATCCCAACCGGTATTCACCCGGAAGAGGGCGTCTCTGCTGCGGAAGTGATCATGACCGTTCTGCACGCAGGCGGTAAGTTTGACGATAACTCCTATAAAGTTTCCGGCGGCCTGCACGGCGTAGGCGTCTCCGTGGTTAACGCCCTGTCGCAGAAGCTGGAGCTGGTTATCCAGCGTGAAGGCAAAATTCACCGTCAGCTTTATACGCACGGCGTGCCGCAGGCACCGCTGGCCGTCACTGGCGACACCGACAAAACCGGTACCATGGTGCGTTTCTGGCCGAGCCTCGAAACCTTCACCAACGTCACCGAATTCGAGTATGACATCCTGGCGAAACGCCTGCGTGAACTGTCGTTCCTGAACTCCGGTGTGTCGATTCGTCTGCGCGACAAGCGTGACAACAAAGAAGACCACTTCCACTACGAAGGCGGGATCAAGGCGTTCGTTGAGTATCTGAATAAGAATAAAACGCCAATTCACCCGAATATCTTCTACTTCTCCACAGAAAAAGACGATATCGGCGTTGAAGTGGCGTTGCAGTGGAACGATGGTTTCCAGGAAAACATCTACTGCTTCACCAACAACATTCCACAGCGTGACGGCGGTACGCACCTGGCGGGCTTCCGCGCGGCGATGACCCGTACCCTGAACGCCTACATGGACAAAGAAGGCTACAGCAAAAAAGCGAAAGTCAGCGCCACCGGCGACGATGCCCGTGAAGGTTTGATTGCCGTTGTCTCCGTGAAGGTGCCGGATCCGAAGTTCTCATCACAGACCAAAGATAAGCTGGTCTCTTCTGAGGTGAAATCGGCGGTTGAACAGCAGATGAACGAACTGCTGAGCGAATACCTGCTGGAAAACCCGTCTGACGCGAAAATCGTTGTCGGCAAAATTATTGACGCGGCACGTGCTCGTGAAGCGGCGCGTAAAGCCCGTGAAATGACCCGTCGTAAAGGCGCTCTGGACTTAGCGGGTCTGCCAGGCAAGCTGGCTGACTGCCAGGAACGTGACCCGGCGCTCTCTGAACTGTACCTTGTGGAAGGGGACTCCGCGGGCGGTTCTGCGAAGCAGGGCCGTAACCGTAAGAACCAGGCAATCCTGCCGTTGAAGGGTAAAATCCTCAACGTTGAGAAGGCGCGCTTCGACAAAATGCTCTCTTCTCAGGAAGTAGCGACGCTTATCACCGCGCTGGGCTGCGGCATTGGGCGTGACGAGTACAACCCGGACAAACTGCGTTATCACAGCATCATCATCATGACCGATGCGGACGTCGACGGCTCGCACATCCGTACGCTGCTGTTGACCTTCTTCTATCGTCAGATGCCGGAAATCGTTGAACGTGGCCACGTCTACATTGCACAGCCACCGCTGTACAAAGTGAAGAAAGGCAAGCAGGAACAGTACATTAAAGATGACGATGCGATGGATCAGTACCAAATCGCGATCGCGCTTGACGGTGCAACCCTGCACGCGAACTCTCATGCCCCTGCACTGGCCGGCGAGCCGCTGGAGCGTCTGGTTTCTGAGTTCAACGCCACTCAGAAAATGATTGGTCGTATGGAGCGTCGTTATCCAAAAGCGCTGCTGAAGGAGCTGATCTATCAGCCAACCCTGACCGAAGCCGAACTGAGCGACGAACAGGCAGTTACCCGCTGGGTGAACACCCTGGTGAGCGAGCTGAACGAGAAAGAGCAGCACGGTAGCCAGTGGAAATTTGACGTTCAGCAGAACGCGGCCCAGCAGTTCGAGCCGATTGTTCGCGTGCGCACCCACGGCGTCGACACCGACTACCCGCTCGAGCATGAATTCGTGACCGGTCCGGAATACCGTCGTATCTGCACCCTCGGCGAGAAGCTGCGCGGTCTGATCGAAGACGATGCGTTTATCGAACGTGGCGAACGTCGTCAGCCGGTAGCCAGCTTCGAGCAGGCGCTGGACTGGCTGGTGAAAGAGTCCCGTCGCGGTCTTTCTATTCAGCGTTATAAAGGTCTGGGTGAAATGAACCCGGATCAGCTGTGGGAAACCACCATGGATCCAGAAAGCCGTCGTATGCTGCGCGTCACCGTGAAAGATGCGATTGCAGCCGACCAGCTGTTCACGACGTTGATGGGCGATGCGGTTGAACCACGCCGTGCCTTCATCGAAGAGAACGCGCTGAAAGCGGCGAATATCGATATTTAATCGTAGTGAGATTGCTTTACTGAGGCCGCGCATTTAGCGCGGCTTTTTTATGGGCGCAGACAAATCCAGCGACAGCACTGACGGTAAACGGCTGGCGAGCATATCGACGGCAATTCTGACTCTCAGTGGCAGATGTGGCGTCTTTTGCCAGACTGCATGAACGTCGAAGCGCACTTCCGGTGCCTGCTTTAACAGCGGGATGAGTTTTCCCTGATGAATTTCTCTGCTGGCCATCCAGCAGGGCAGCCACGCAATGCCGTGTCCGGCCAGCGCCGCATCGCAGATAGCCTGCAAGTCGTCCATGTTGAGTGAGGAGCGGGGAGTAAAGGTGTGCGACGTCCCTTCGTTATCCATCAGCTCCCAGGGCAAGACTCTGCCTGCGCGCAGATAGTTAATGGCTGTATGGTGTGCTAAATCCGCAACGCTTTGTGGCTGGCCCCTCTCCAGCAGGTAATCCGGCGCGGCGCACAGCACCATCCGGTGCTCCCCCAGCCTTCTGGCGACCAGCATGCTACTGTCCTGAAGCGTGCCGTTACGTACCGCCATATCGAATCCTTCCTCCACGAGATCCACCACGCGGTCGCTGAACGACATTTCCAGTTCAAGACCGGGGTGCTCCTGCGCCAGTTCTATCAGCAAAGGGGCAACGCACTGACGGCCAAACAGAACCGGCATGGCGACGCGCAGGCGGCCACGGATCTGCTGTTTTCCGGACTCAAGCAACGATTCTGCGCCCCGAATCTCCTCCAGCGCGCGCAGGCAGCGTTCATAAAAAAGTGCGCCGTTATCGGTCAGCTTCAGGCTACGGGTGGTTCGCTGAAACAGACGAACGCCAAGACGCTGTTCAAGGCGAGCGATGCTTTTTCCTACCGCCGAGCGTGACAAATGCAGACGGATGGCGGCCTGAGCAAAACTTCCCGCCTCCACGGCGGCGACAAAAACAGGGATATCCTTCAGCGTATCGCTCATGAATTGTATCTTTTGTGGCGTCAATAAAGAGAAAATTTATCGCCACTGGAGAGATTAAGTCAACGGTAGACTGTCAGAACTGAAGCTTAATACATGGCAGGAGTAAATTATGACAGAGACAATGCAACGCTGGTCCATGAATGCCCTCGGGCGCGAGAACCTCAGACTCATTCCGGAACCTGTTCAAACGCCTGGCCCGGGTGAAGTGCGCGTACGGGTAAATGCCGTTGCACTTAACTATCGCGATAAAATGGTTATTGAAGGCACGATGCCGATTCCGCTTGCCTTCCCGTTTACCCCTGCGTCTGACATGGCGGGCGTGGTGGACAGCACGGGTGAAGGCGTAACACGTTTCAAACCCGGCGCTCGCGTCATTTCCACTTTCTTCCCGGAGTGGATCGACGGCAGGCCGCAGGCGGACGCGCGCAATTTGCCCTATAAAACCTCCGGCGGCTATTTCCAGGGAATGCTGGCCGAGTATGTGATTGTGAAGGAAGACGCGCTGGTGGCCGCCCCGGACACTCTGGATGATGCAGAAGCCAGCACGCTGCCCTGCGCAGGGCTTACCGCCTGGTTCGCGCTGGTGGAGCGCGGTCAGTTACGTGCCGGGCAATCGGTACTGGTGCAGGGGACGGGCGGCGTGGCGATATTCGCCCTGCAGATCGCAAAAGCGCACGGCGCAGAGGTGTTTGTCACCTCGGGGAGCGATGAAAAACTGGCGCTGGCCAAAAAACTGGGCGCCAGCCAGGGCATCAACCGGCTGAAAGGCGACTGGGCTGAAAATACCCTGGCGCTCACGGAGGATCGCGGCATCGACCATATTATCGAAACCGTGGGGGGAGAGAACCTGAAGCATTCCCTGCGTGCCGTTGCCGTTCACGGGCGTATTTCTGTTATTGGCGTGCTGGCCGGAAGTGAGATTTCGCTGTCCGCTGGCGAACTGTTGCTGAAATCTCCGGTCATTCAGGGGATTGGCGTCGGACATCGCCGGGCGCTGGAAGATTTCGTCCGCGCTGTGGATGTGACGGGACTGAAACCTGTGATCGAGCATCGCTACCGCTTTGATGAACTCGAACAGGCGCTTAAACACCTGGATCGCGGTGCGTTTGGCAAAATTGTCCTGACCCGCGAGTAAGGCATTATTCCCCGGGATGCGGGTAAAAGGGGCACTTCTGTTGCGCAATGTAGCTCTATTTTTGTGTGCTTAATCGCGTTAGCATGAGACAGCACTCATTTATCCCGGGGAACTCATGGCTATCAAACTCATTGCAATCGACATGGATGGCACGCTGCTGCTGCCAGACCACACTATCTCTCCTGCCGTTAAAAACGCGATCGCTGCCGCACGCGCGAAGGGCGTGAATGTGGTACTGACCACCGGGCGTCCGTATGCGGGTGTGCATAGTTACCTGAAAGAGCTGCACATGAACCAGCCGGGCGATTACTGCATCACCTATAACGGCGCGCTGGTGCAGAAAGCCGCAGATGGCAGCACGGTTGCGCAAACGGCACTGAGCTACGACGACTATCTGTTCCTGGAAAAACTTTCCCGTGAAGTGGGCTCTCACTTTCACGCGCTCGATCGCAATACGCTCTACACCGCCAACCGCGATATCAGCTACTACACGGTGCATGAATCTTACGTTGCGACCATTCCGCTGGTCTTCTGTGAAGCCGAGAAAATGGACCCGGCGACGCAGTTCCTGAAAGTGATGATGATCGATGAGCCGGAGATCCTGGATAAAGCCATCGCGCGTATTCCGGCAGAGGTCAAAGAGAAGTACACCGTGTTGAAAAGCGCGCCGTACTTCCTCGAAATTCTCGATAAACGCGTCAATAAAGGCACGGGCGTAAAATCACTGGCTGACGCGCTGGGTATTAAACCTGAGGAAATCATGGCGCTGGGCGACCAGGAAAACGACATCGCGATGATTGAATTTGCGGGGATGGGCGTCGCGATGGATAACGCGATCCCGTCGGTGAAAGACGTGGCTAACTTCGTCACCAAATCCAATCTGGAAGACGGTGTGGCGTACGCCATCGAGAAGTTTGTGCTGCAGTAACGCCTGTTTGCATTCATCGGCCTCGGTTATCAACCGGGGCTTTTTTTTGCGCTGAATTTATTGAATTGTTCTTTTTGTGATCTTGATTGTAGTACAACATTGAGTGATTGTACTACATTACAGCCATGGCAAAGACGAACTCCCTCACGTTTGTACTGCAAAAGTGAGGTGAAATTCGGCGGTCGCGGTAAAGTAGTCATGTACACAAAGAGCACAAGGACTCTCCATGACTCTCAATAAAACCGATCGCATCGTCATTACGCTGGGCACCCAGATTGTCGGCGGGAAATACGTTCCTGGTTCGCCACTGCCAGCAGAGGCTGAACTGTGTGAGGAATTTGAAACTTCGCGCAACATCATCCGGGAAGTGTTCCGCTCGCTGATGGCGAAGCGTCTGATTGAAATGAAACGGTATCGCGGCGCGTTTGTTGCCCCGCGCAACCAGTGGAACTACCTCGATACCGACGTATTGCAGTGGGTACTGGAAAACGATTACGACCCGCGGCTTATCGGCGCGATGAGTGAAGTCCGAAATCTGGTGGAACCGGCAATCGCACGTTGGGCAGCGGAACGGGCAACGTCCGGCGACCTGGCACAAATCGAGTCGGCTTTAAACGACATGATTGCCAATAACCAGAACCGGGAAGCGTTCAATGAGGCTGATATTCGCTATCACGAAGCGGTGTTGCAGTCGGTACATAACCCGGTATTACAGCAGCTTAGCGTGGCGATCAGCTCGCTACAGCGAGCAGTATTTGAACGTACCTGGATGGGCGATGAGGCCAACATGCCAAAAACGCTCCAGGAACATAAAGCGCTGTTTGATGCGATACGGCATCAGGATGGCGATGCGGCAGAGCAGGCGGCACTTACCATGATTGCCAGCTCGACACGAAGGTTGAAGGAAATCACATGACATCTCGCTACATCGCAATTGACTGGGGTTCGACCAATCTGCGCGCCTGGCTGTACCAGGACGAGCAGTGCCTGGAGAGCAGGCAATCAGAAGCAGGCGTAACGCGCCTGAACGGTAAATCCCCTGAGGCGGTGTTAGCAGAAGTGACGCAAAACTGGCGCGATAGCGCCACGCCGGTAGTCATGGCGGGTATGGTAGGCAGTAACGTAGGCTGGAAAACCGCGCCTTATTTGCCTGTTCCCGCCCATTTCTCTGCTATTGGCGATCGTTTAACGTCCGTAGGCGACAATATCTGGATTATCCCCGGTTTGTGCGTTTCTCGCGACGATAACCACAACGTGATGCGCGGCGAAGAGACGCAGCTCCTTGGCGCGCGCACGCTATCTCCTTCTTCTGTCTACGTTATGCCCGGAACGCACTGCAAGTGGGTCCAGGCGGATGCTGAGCAAATCCACGACTTTCGCACCGTGATGACCGGCGAGCTGCATCATTTGCTGCTCAACCATTCGCTGGTGGGGGCGGGTTTGCCGGAGCAAAAATCCTCGCAAGAGGCGTTTGCTGCTGGTCTGGCGCGTGGGATCGCCTGTCCTGTCGTTTTGCCGCAACTTTTTGAGGTTCGCGCCTCGCACGTGCTGGGCGATCTCCCGCGCGAGCAGGTCAGTGAATTTCTCTCGGGCCTGCTGATTGGCGCTGAGGTCGCCAGCATGCGTGATTTCATCGCGCACGAGCAGGCCATCACGATTGTCGCAGGCGCATCGCTAACGTCACGCTACGAACAGGCGTTCCGCGCTGTTGGGCTTACCGTTTCAACGGTACCCGGCGACACGGCATTTCAGGCAGGAATAAGGAGCATCGCTCATGCAGTGGCAAACTGACCTTCCCCTTATCGCGATTTTGCGCGGTATCACGCCCGATGAGGCGTTAGCGCACGTCGGCGCAGTTATAGACGCCGGGTTCGACGCGGTGGAGATTCCGCTCAACTCCCCACAATGGGAAAAGAGCATTCCGGCCGTGGTGGATGCGTTTGGTGATAAAGCGCTGATTGGCGCGGGGACCGTCTTACAACCGGAGCAGGTGGACCAGCTGGCAAAGATGGGCTGCAAGCTCATCGTCACCCCGAACATCCATCCTGAGGTGATCCGCCGTGCGGTGGGTTACGGCATGACCGTTTGTCCGGGATGCGCGACGGCCACAGAAGCGTTTACTGCCCTCGACGCGGGCGCGCAATCGCTGAAAATTTTCCCGTCCTCGGCTTTTGGTCCGGATTACATCAAAGCGCTGAAGGCGGTATTGCCCGCCAGCGTGCCGGTCTTTGCCGTGGGTGGCGTTACGCCAGAAAACCTGGGCCAGTGGATAAGCGCTGGCTGTGTGGGCGCGGGGCTGGGCAGCGATCTTTATCGCGCCGGACAGCCCGTTGAACGTACCGCACAGCAGGCGGCAGCATTTGTGAAAGCGTATCGAGAGGCAGTGAAATGAAAATAACCAAACTCACCACGTACCGTTTACCCCCGCGCTGGATGTTCCTGAAAATCGAAACCGACGAAGGTGTTGTGGGCTGGGGCGAGCCGGTGATTGAAGGGCGAGCCCGCACCGTTGAAGCTGCAGTGCATGAGCTGGGGGAATATCTGATTGGGCAGGATCCGGCACGCATTAACGACCTCTGGCAGGTGATGTATCGCGCGGGTTTCTACCGCGGTGGTCCGATTCTCATGAGCGCTATCGCCGGTATCGACCAGGCGCTATGGGATATCAAAGGTAAAGTGCTGAACGCCCCGGTCTGGCAACTGATGGGTGGCCTGGTGCGCGACAAAATCAAAGCCTATAGCTGGGTCGGAGGCGACCGCCCTGCGGAAGTGATCGACGGCATTACACAGCTGCGCAACATCGGTTTTGACACCTTCAAGCTCAACGGCTGCGAAGAGATGGGCGTCATCGACAACTCGCGCGCGGTAGACCGGGCGGTAAATACCGTGGCGCAAATCCGTGAAGCCTTCGGCAACGAGATTGAGTTCGGTCTGGATTTTCATGGGCGTGTCAGCGCGCCGATGGCGAAGGTGCTCATTAAAGAACTGGAACCATATCGCCCGCTGTTTATCGAAGAGCCGGTGCTGGCCGAGCAGGCCGAATACTATCCGAAGCTGGCTGAACAGACGCACATTCCTATCGCGGCGGGCGAACGGATGTTCTCACGCTTTGAATTTAAACGGGTGCTCGAAGCGGGCGGCATTGCGATCCTGCAGCCGGATCTCTCCCACGCGGGCGGTATCACCGAATGCTACAAAATTGCCGGCATGGCAGAAGCCTACGACGTGGCGCTGGCTCCGCACTGTCCGCTCGGACCAATCGCGCTGGCGGCCTGCCTGCATGTCGATTTTGTCTCCCGCAATGCCGTGTTCCAGGAACAAAGCATGGGGATTCACTATAACAAAGGCGCGGAGCTGCTCGATTTTGTGAAAAACAAAGAAGACTTCAGCATGGAAGGCGGATTCTTTAAACCGTTAACGAAACCGGGTCTGGGCGTTGAAATTGACGAAGCCAAAGTTATTGAGCTGAGTAAACATGCGCCGGACTGGCGTAACCCGTTATGGCGGCATGAAGACGGTTCAGTCGCCGAGTGGTAAATGCGCGTCATACTTCGCGCTGGTGAGGCGTTGGCTGCGCTTTCTTACCCCGGTCACATACTTTTGTATGCTCCCGGGGATGCGAAAACTTGCCGCCTTCCCCCAGCACGAATTATTTAGCGCATTCTGGCTACGTTTTTAAATAAAAAAATAATAACACCCTCTGAAACTACAGGGCATGGTGAGCGGCTTCGCTATGCCCAAAATCTGGAGACAGATTGCGATGGATATTCCAGTTACTGCTGCAAAAACCGGGCGTCGCCGTTACCTGACGCTGTTGATGATCTTTATTACCGTGGTCATTTGTTATGTTGACCGCGCCAACCTTGCCGTGGCATCGGCCCATATTCAGGAAGAGTTTGGTATCACTAAAGCGGAAATGGGTTATGTCTTCTCGGCGTTTGCCTGGCTCTATACGCTTTGCCAGATCCCGGGCGGCTGGTTCCTTGACCGCGTGGGTTCACGTCTGACTTATTTTATCGCTATTTTTGGCTGGTCCGTGGCGACCTTGTTCCAGGGCTTCGCGACCGGACTAATGTCGCTGATCGGTTTGCGTGCCATCACCGGGATATTTGAAGCACCCGCGTTCCCGACCAATAACCGCATGGTGACCAGCTGGTTCCCGGAACACGAACGTGCCTCCGCGGTGGGCTTTTACACCTCCGGGCAGTTTGTTGGTCTGGCATTCCTGACGCCATTGTTAATCTGGATCCAGGAACTGCTGAGTTGGCACTGGGTGTTTATTGTTACCGGTGGGATCGGCATCATCTGGTCGTTTATCTGGATTAAGGTCTATCAGCCGCCGCGCCTGACCAAAAGCATCAGCAAAGCAGAGCTGGACTATATCCGCGACGGCGGCGGCCTGGTGGATGGTGATGCGCCCGTGAAAAAAGAGGCGCGCCAGCCGCTGACCAAAGCCGACTGGAAGCTGGTCTTCCACCGTAAGCTGGTGGGGGTTTACCTGGGGCAATTTGCGGTGACGTCCACGCTGTGGTTCTTCCTGACGTGGTTCCCAAACTACCTGACGCAGGAGAAGGGGATCACCGCGCTGAAGGCGGGCTTTATGACCACCGTACCGTTCCTAGCCGCGTTCTTCGGTGTCCTGCTCTCGGGCTGGCTGGCGGATAAGTTGGTAAAAAAAGGGTTCTCATTGGGGGTAGCGCGTAAAACACCGATTATCTGCGGATTGCTGATCTCCACCTGCATCATGGGTGCCAACTATACCAACGATCCGGTGTGGATAATGACCCTGATGGCAGTGGCGTTCTTTGGTAATGGTTTCGCATCGATTACCTGGTCGCTGGTGTCGTCCCTGGCACCGATGCGGCTGATCGGTCTGACCGGCGGTGTGTTCAACTTCGTTGGCGGGCTGGGTGGAATTACCGTGCCGCTGGTCATCGGTTATCTGGCCCAGGATTACGGTTTTGGCCCGGCGCTGGTTTACATCTCCGCCGTGGCGTTGATTGGCGCGCTTTCTTACATACTGCTGGTAGGTGATGTGAAACGAGTAGGCTAATCCACACGGATGTTTTACCCTGATGCGATAACTGCGCATCAGGGTATCCTCATGAAACAAATCACCTTCGCTTCCCGCAACCACCAGCTTACTAATATCAATACCTGGACGCCGGACAGCCAGTGGCTGGTCTATGACGTGCGTCCGTCAGGCGCGTCGTTCACCGGTGAAACCATCGAACGAGTTAATGTAGGCACGGGCGAGGTCGAGGTGATTTATCGCGCGACGGACGGCGCGCACGTTGGCGTGGTGACCGTTCATCCTGCACAGGATGAATACGTCTTTATCCACGGCCCGAAACACCCGGATGCGGACTGGCGCTACGATTTTCATCATCGCCAGGGGGTGATTGCGCATCACGGTCAGGTAAGCAATCTGGATGCGATGGATATCACCGCGCCCTATACTCCAGGCGCGCTGCGCGGTGGCAGCCACGTACATGTCTTCAGCCCGAACGGGCAGTTGGTCAGCTTTACCTATAACGACCATGTCATGCATATGCGCGATCCGAAGCTCGATTTACGCAACGTTGGCGTGGCGGCGCCTTTCGGCCCGGTGAATCCACAGGGGAACCATCCGCGTGAATATCCGGGAACCTTCTGGAGCGTGCTGGTCAGCCGCACGACGCCTAACCCACAACCGGGCAGCGACGAAATCAATCGCGCCTACGAAGAGGGCTGGGTGGGCAACGACAGGCTGGCGTTTATCGGCGATACCCTCTCAGCACAGGGCGAAAAAGTGCCTGAACTGTTCATTGTTAACCTGCCAGAAGATGAACAGGGCTGGAAACGTGCGGGCGATGCGCCGCTGCAGGGAACGCCAGAAACGCTGCCTGCGCCGCCAGCGGGCGTGATGCAGCGTCGGTTAACCTTCACGCACCACAACCGCTATCCGGGTCTGGTGAACGTGCCGCGCCACTGGGTGCGCAGTAACCCGCAGGCGACACAAATCGCGTTTCTGATGCGTGATGATAACGGCGTTGTGCAGCTGTGGCTGATCTCGCCTGAGGGCGGCGAGCCGCGCCAGCTCACCCACGCTGAGCGCGATATCCAGTCTGCGTTCAACTGGCACCCGTCCGGGAAGATGCTGGGATTTGTGCTCGAAAATCGGATTGCGTGCTGCGACGCACAGACCGGAGAGGTGACGTTTTTGACGTCCGATCACGGCAATCCACCTTCTGCGGATGCCGTCGTGTTTTCTCCGAACGGGCGCGTTATTGCATGGATGGAAGAGACGGGCGGTTTCCGTCAGCTTTGGATAACGGAAACCGCACAGAACTAGCGCGGAGGCATCTCGGCGGGCGGAATGACGGCGTTGGTCGCCAGGTTTTCCTGCTCGCTTTTCTCTACCCGTGAACGCACGGAGTCATCCTTACGGAATACATCCCACGGCAGCAGAAGCGTATCCGCTACTGCCGTAAACGGCATATCCAGGATAACCAGGGATTTGGTGCCCCAGTTGGTATCGTCATCGGAGATCATCGCCGCGCTGGCGCGCGTCCCCGGATATGTTCCTTCTTTACCGCCGGTGTGAGACATCACGCTCGAACACCCGCAAAGTAAAACTACCCCGCTGAACGTCGTCAGCTTTATCAGAACATTTTTCATCATCACTCAGTCATCGTTAATGTTACTGCATAGACCTGCAACTCAGGGTTATAGCGAGCCTTATCCGAAATGGATAGCTCGATAATCCCGCACTGTGGCAGTCATCGCAATTTAACCCTTTGTGCTGTTGTCCCAGAGTCTATGCGACAACCAGCAAAGTGCAAAAAAATCTCACATAAATAGTCTTGAAAAGCCCGGTTCCAGACCCATTTTAAGAATGTGACCCGATAACGAACGCGCCTGATGGGCGTTCGGGGGCACAAAGGCCTGTCCATGGTGGAAGGCTATAATTTCTCGCTGATTTCAGGAGTTTTATTTATGCGTAACTTCGATCTTTCTCCGCTATACCGTTCTGCAATTGGTTTTGACCGCCTGTTTAACCATTTAGAAAATAACCAAAGCCAGAGCAATGGCTACCCTCCATACAATGTCGAGCTGGTTGACGAAAACCACTACCGCATCGCGATTGCCGTTGCCGGTTTTGCAGAAAACGAACTGGAGATCACCGCGCAGGACAACCTGCTGGTGGTGAAAGGTTCCCATACGGCCGAGCAGAAAGAACGTACCTACCTCTACCAGGGCATCGCCGAGCGTAACTTTGAACGCAAGTTCCAGTTAGCCGAGAACATTCACGTCAAGGGCGCGAACCTGGTTAACGGCCTGCTGTTTATCGAACTGGAACGCGTGATTCCGGAAGAGAAAAAACCGCGCCGTATCGAAATTAACTAATCACGGGGGTCGCAAGCGCGGCCCACACAGACTTGCTTGCCGTAACGGGAGCATATGCGAATCCATCAGGATTTGCAGGAACAACTGCGCACAAAATTAAACTGTGCCGAACTCGCTTCTTAGAAGGAGATTTAGTATGCGTAACTATGATTTATCCCCTCTGCTGCGTCAGTGGATTGGTTTTGACAAACTGGCTAACGCCCTGCAAAGCACGACTGAGCACCAGACGTTTCCGCCGTATAACATTGAAAAAAGTGACGATAACCACTATCGCATCACCCTTGCGCTGGCCGGTTTCCGCCAGGAGGATCTGGACATCCAGCTTGAAGGTACCCGTCTGACCGTGAAAGGGACGCCGGAAAAACAGGAGACCGAGACTCAATGGCTGCATCAGGGGCTGGTTAATCAGCCGTTTAGCCTGAGCTTTACCCTGGCAGACCATATGGACGTGTCCGGTGCGACCTTTACCAACGGGCTACTGCATATCGATCTGACCCGTAACGTGCCGGAAGCCATCGCGCCGCAGCGTATCGCCATTAGCGAGCGGCCGGCGTTGAACAGTTAACAAGCCCGCCGAACCTGTAGGTCGGGTAAGGCGTAGCCGCCACCCGACACCGCTCACAGACCGCATAAGGCCCTGCCCCGGCAGGGCTTTTTTGTGCGCCATCGCCCATACAACGCCCCACGGCTCTGAGAGAATCCCTGATATAACTAAGGTTATGGGCAGGGAGTGGATCATGAGTGATATCGCGTTAACCGTTAGCGTGTTGGCCCTGGTCGCTGTTGTGGGACTATGGATAGGCAATATCAAAATCCGCGGCGTCGGGTTTGGCATTGGTGGCGTGCTGTTTGGCGGCATTTTTGTCGGGCATTTTGCCGATCGGCTCGGGCTGGCTCTGAGCGCTGAAATGCTCCACTTTGTTCAGGAGTTCGGCCTGATCCTGTTCGTTTATACCATCGGGATTCAGGTAGGCCCTGGTTTTTTCGCCTCCCTGCGTGTCTCCGGACTACGGCTCAATCTTTTTGCGTTCGGCATTGTGGTCATGGGCGGGCTGGTCACCGCGATTCTGCACAAAATCTTTGATATTCCCCTTCCTGTGGTACTGGGCATTTTCTCCGGCGCGGTCACCAACACCCCGGCGCTCGGTGCGGGCCAGCAAATCCTGCGCGATCTGGGGATTCAACCCGGCATTGTCGACCAGATGGGGATGAGCTACGCCATGGCCTATCCGTTTGGCATCTGTGGCATTCTGCTCTCCATGTGGCTGGTACGCGTACTGTTTCGCGTTAACGTCGAATCAGAGGCCAAAGATCACGAAACCACGCTGACCAACGGCCATATGCCCATCAAAACCATCAACATTCGCGTCGATAATCCCAACCTGAATAATATGGCGATTCAGGACGTGCCGATCCTGAACAGCGCCAATATCATCTGCTCCCGCCTTAAGCGTGACGATATGCTGATGGTGCCCGCGCCCGGCACCGTTATTCAGCAAGGCGATCTGCTACATCTGGTCGGCCAGCCCGGGGATTTAAACAATGCGCGGCTGGTCATCGGTCAGGAGGTGGACACCTCGCTCTCCACGCGCGGCACCGATATGCGGGTGGAACGCGTTGTGGTGACCAATGAGCATGTTCTCGGCAAAAAAATACGCGATCTGCAGGTAAAAGAACGCTATGACGTGGTTATCTCCCGTCTGAATCGCGCGGGTGTTGAACTGGTCGCCAGCCCGGAAGCCAGCCTGCAGTTCGGGGATATCCTCAACCTGGTTGGTCGCCCGTCGTCAATTGACGCGGTGGCGGATATGGTGGGTAACGCCCAGCAAAAACTGCAGCAGGTACAGATGCTGCCGGTGTTTATCGGCATCGGCCTGGGCGTGCTGCTGGGCTCCATTCCACTGTACGTGCCGGGCTTCCCGGTGGCGCTTAAGCTGGGCCTGGCAGGCGGGCCGCTGATTATGGCGCTGATCCTCGGGCGCATCGGCTGTATTGGTAAGCTCTACTGGTTTATGCCGCCGAGTGCCAACCTGGCGCTGCGCGAGCTGGGCATCGTGCTGTTTCTGGCAGTGGTCGGGCTGAAATCCGGCGGGGATTTTGTCGATACCCTGATCAAGGGCGAAGGGATGAGCTGGGTCGGTTACGGCATATTTATCACGGCAATCCCGCTGCTGACGGTAGGCATTCTGGCGCGGATGTTCGCCAAAATGAACTACCTGACGCTGTGCGGCATGCTGGCGGGCTCCATGACCGATCCCCCTGCGCTCGCGTTTGCCAATAACCTGCATGCCACCAGCGGTGCAGCGGCACTCTCCTATGCCACCGTCTACCCGCTGGTAATGTTCCTGCGCATCATCACGCCGCAGCTACTCGCGGTGCTGTTCTGGGGGATGAGCTAGCAGCACTTCCGGGTGGATGCGCCGCAGATGGTAGTCCACCTGGTAATCACTGGTATTACGGAACATCACGGAATAATTGAGGAACTCGCCGCTGTCGCTGTAGGAAAGTGACGTGATTCGCAGCAGCGGCGTCTGTTCCGGCAGGTTCAGGTAACCGGCCAGCTGTTTATCTGCCAGCACCGGCGTCAGGCTCTCATAGTTGCCGCTGATGGTGATCCCGCACTCTTTCTCGATGTAATCAAACTTTGACCCTTCCAGATGCGCCAGCGAGAGGTTGCGAAACAGCTTCACCGGCATAAAGCTGTCCTCCAGCATCAGCGGCTTCCCGTCCACGTAGCGTACCCGCCGGGAAAAGTAGATCCGCTCATCGACCTGAATCCGCAGCTGGCTGGCGATGGCGGGTGGCGCAGGCATCACTTCAAACTGCAACACTTTACTCTGCACCTCTTTTCCCTGCTGACGCAGCACCTCCACCAGCCCGGTCAGATTCGTGGTTTCGTGGTGAACGTCCTTACGCGAGACAAACGTGCCGCTGCCGTGCCGTCGCTCAACCAGCCCCCAGCTCACCAGCAGATCCAGCGCCTTGCGGATGGTCATGCGCGCCACGCCGAACTCCTGCGCCAGCGCTTTCTCACCCGGTAGCGGGCTGCCGATGTTGTAGTCCGACGAATTCAGCCGCAGCCGCAATCTGTCGGCAATAGATTTGTAGATCACCAGTAGACCTCTCTGCCCGCATTATGGCGTCGGTTACGTCTTCACATGTCCATATTTACAACGAAAAGTAGACCTCACTGGTCAAAATAAAACCATGAATGCGATCACGAATCGCAACGGCACGCCATGTTCGCGTATCAGTAAGTTCTTATGCTCACCTCAGGCCAGCAAAAAACCATAACGGCCTCTACCCCCTACAGGTTGTTACGTGAGGATTTAAAAATGCTCAGTCAAATACAACGTTTTGGCGGTGCCATGTTTACCCCGGTATTGCTGTTTCCGTTTGCCGGGATCGTGGTGGGAATCGCCATTATGCTTCGCAACCCGCTGTTTGTCGGCGAAGCCTTAACGGCCCCTGATAATCTTTTCGCGCAGATCGTTCACATTATTGAAGAGGGCGGCTGGGCGGTATTTCGCAATATGCCGCTGATTTTCGCCGTCGGTTTACCGATTGGCCTGGCAAAGCAGGCGCAGGGCCGCGCCTGTCTGGCGGTGCTGATTAGCTTCCTGACCTGGAACTACTTCATCAACGCGATGGGGATGACCTGGGGTCACTTCTTCGGCGTCGATTTCTCCGCCGAACCCACGGCGGGAAGCGGGCTGGCGATGATTGCCGGGATCAAAACGCTCGATACCAGCATCATCGGTGCCATTGTGATTTCTGGCATCGTGACCGCTATCCACAACCGCTATTTCGACAAGCCGCTGCCGGTTTTCCTGGGGATTTTCCAGGGCAGTTCGTTTGTCGTTATCCTCGCGTTTTTCGTCATGATACCCTGCGCCTGGCTGACATTGCTGGGCTGGCCGAAAGTGCAGATGGGCATTGAGTCCCTACAGGCGTTCCTGCGCTCAGCCGGTGCGCTGGGCGTGTGGGTGTACACCTTCCTGGAACGCATTCTGATTCCAACCGGACTGCACCACTTCGTCTATGGCCCGTTCATCTTCGGCCCGGCGGCGGTGGAAGGCGGTATTCAGGTCTACTGGGCGCAGCATCTGCAGGAATTCAGCCAGAGTACCCTGCCGCTGAAAACCCTCTTCCCCGAAGGCGGGTTCGCGCTCCACGGCAATTCAAAAGTGTTTGGCTCGGTCGGGATTGCGCTGGCGATCTGGTACACCGCCTCAGCGGAAAACCGCGTCAAGGTGGCGGGGCTGCTGGTCCCGGCCACGCTCACTGCCGTGCTGGTGGGCATTACTGAACCACTCGAATTCACCTTCCTGTTTATCTCGCCGCTGCTGTTTGCCGTTCACGCTGTGCTGGCGGCCACCATGGCAACGGTGATGTACACCTTTGGGGTGGTCGGCAACATGGGCGGCGGCCTGCTGGACCAGTTCCTGCCGCAAAACTGGATCCCGATGTTCCATAACCACGCCTCAACGGTCTTCACGCAAATCGGCATCGGCGTCTGCTTTACCGGCCTCTACTTCATGGTCTTCAAAACGCTGATTGTGCGTCTGAACCTCAAAACGCCGGGCCGGGAAGAGAGCGAAATCAAACTGTACAGCAAGGCCGACTATAAGGCGGCACGCGGGCAAACCACTGCCCCGGCGGCGGCCAGCCAGCAGGTCGGACAGGCCGCCGGATTCCTGCAGGCGCTCGGCGGTGCGGCCAATATCGAAAGCATCAACAACTGTGCCACCCGCTTGCGTATCGCGCTGGTGGATATGGCGAAAACCCAAAGCGACGACGTCTTCAAAGCCCTGGGCGCACACGGTGTGGTGCGACGCGGCAACGGCATTCAGGTGATTGTCGGTCTGCACGTTCCTCAGGTGCGTGACCAACTGGAATCGCTGATGAAAACCCCTTTAACGAATGAACAAACCACCCTGACAGAGGCTATATCATGAAAAAATTCTCAGTTGTCATTGCAGGCGGCGGCAGCACCTTTACGCCTGGTATCGTCCTGATGCTGTTAGCCAACCGTGACCGTTTCCCGCTGCGCGCCCTGAAGTTTTATGATAACGACGGCGCACGTCAGGAGACCATCGCCGAAGCGTGCAAAATCATCCTTAGAGAGCAGGCGCCGGAGATTGAGTTTAGCTACACCACCGATCCTAAAGCGGCGTTTACCGATGTGGATTTCGTGATGGCGCATATCCGCGTCGGCAAATACCCGATGCGTGAAAAAGATGAGAAAATCCCGCTGCGCCATGGCGTGCTGGGCCAGGAAACCTGCGGGCCAGGTGGGATTTCCTACGGCATGCGCTCGATCGGCGGCGTGCTGGAGCTGGTAGATTACATGGAGCAGTACTCCCCAAATGCGTGGATGCTGAACTACTCCAACCCGGCGGCGATTGTCGCGGAAGCCACGCGCCGCCTGCGTCCGAATGCCAAAATCCTCAACATCTGCGATATGCCGATTGGCATCGAAGGACGCATGGCGCAGATCGTTGGCCTGAAAGACCGCAAAGAGATGCGCGTGCGCTACTACGGTCTGAACCACTTCGGCTGGTGGACCTCGATTGAAGATCTCAACGGTAACGATTTAATGCCGAAACTGCGCGAATACGTGGCGAAAAACGGCTATGTTCCGCCTTCTGAAGATGCGCATACCGAAGCAAGCTGGAACGATACCTTTGCCAAAGCAAAAGATGTGCAGGCGCTGGATCCGGACACCATGCCGAACACCTATCTGAAATACTATCTGTTCCCGGACTACGTTGTTGCGCACTCTAACCCGGAACGGACCCGCGCCAATGAAGTCATGGATCACCGCGAGAAACATGTGTTCAGCTCCTGTCGGGCGATCATCGAAGCGGGTAATTCCGCCGCCGGGGAGCTGGAAATCGACGAACATGCGTCGTACATCGTCGATCTGGCGACCGCGATTGCCTTTAACACCCAGGAACGCATGTTGCTGATTGTGCCAAACAACGGTGCTATTCATAACTTTGATGCCGATGCGATGGTGGAAATTCCGTGTCTGGTGGGCCATAACGGACCGGAGCCGCTCACGGTTGGCGATATTCCACACTTCCAGAAAGGGTTGATGAGCCAGCAGGTGGCGGTGGAAAAACTGGTGGTGGATGCCTGGGAGCAGCGTTCGTATCAGAAACTCTGGCAGGCGATTACCCTGTCGAAAACCGTGCCGAGCGCGTCAGTCGCGAAAGCGATTCTGGATGACCTGATCGAAGCCAACAAAGAGTACTGGCCGGAACTGCACTAACCTTCCTGACCGGCATCCCCCGATGCCGGTCTCCTTGTCCTGGTCGATTTACGCTATGCTGAAGCCTGCCCGTAGCTCGACAAGGAACCTCCATGAAAATTTCCCGCCTCGGTGAAGCGCCGGATTATCGCTTCTCTCTGGCTAATGAACGCACGTTCTTAGCGTGGATCCGCACGGCGCTGGGCTTTCTGGCTGCAGGTGTCGGCCTCGATCAGCTCGCACCTGATTTCGCCACGCCGCTGATCCGCGAAGTACTGGCGCTGCTTCTGTGCCTGTTCGCAGGCGTGCTGGCGATTTACGGCTATCTGCGCTGGTTGCGCAATGAGAAGGCGATGCGTCTGAAGCAGGATTTACCCTATACGCGCGGGCTACTCATCATCAGCGCGATCCTGCTGACGGTGGCGGGCGTGGTGATGGTGCTGGTGTTCTATGGCGGATAGCCGCAAAGCGCGACGCGAAGCGGACCCTGGCCTGCAGCCGGAGCGGACGTCGCTCGCATGGCTGCGCACGTTGCTGGGGTATGGCGCGCTGATTGCTCTGGCGATCAAGCACAACTGGCACCGGACCGGGGTGCCATTCTGGATCTCGATTGTTGTGCTGGCGCTGGTAGCCTTCATTTTGTGGCGCTATACCCGCAGCCGTAACCTGATGGACGTGGCGCAGGATGATTTTGTGCAGCCGAAAGCGGTGCGGGATAAGTTCCTGATCGCGCTCGCTGTGCTGTCTCTGTCTTTACTCTTTGCCGTTACACATATTCAGCAAATGGTGAGCTTATAAGCCCGGTGGCGGCTACGCCTTACCGGGCCTACGATTAACGGCTTTTTGCTAAATACTTCGCCATCTCGTCTTCCGGCACCATGCCGCCCCCGGTTGCCCATACCAGGTGGGTGACGTTGGCATCTGAATGCACACGCAGCGGCCCGGCCATGCCCGCCAGCGCGGACGGTTCCAGACGAATGTCTTCCTCCTGCGCCAGCCAGCCGAGCATGTCATACATGCTTTGATCGGAAAGCGTGTAGAACCCGTCCAGCAGGCGCTCCATCGCGCGGCCCACGAAGCCGGACGCGCGCCCGACCGCCAGGCCGTCTGCCGCCGTCACGTTGTCGATACCCAGGTCCTGCACCGCAATCTCGTCGTGCAGGCCGGTGTAAACGCCGAGCAGCATGCACGGCGAGTGCGTGGGTTCCGCAAAGAAGCAGTGGACGTTATCACCGAAGGCCAGCTTCAGGCCAAACGCCACGCCGCCAGGGCCGCCGCCGACACCGCAGGGCAGGTAGACGTACAGGGGATGCGCCGCATCCACCACGCGGCCCTGTTCGGCAAACTGCGCCTTCAGCCGCTCGCCTGCCACCGCGTAGCCCAGGAACAAGGTGCGGGAGTTTTCATCATCAATGAAGAAGCAGTTCGGATCGCTTTCTGCCGCTTTGCGCCCCTGTTCCACCGCCACGCCGTAATCCTGCTCATACTCCACGACGATGACGCCATGACTGCGGAGCTTGGCTTTCTTCCACTCGCGGGCATCGGCGGACATGTGCACCGTCACCTTAAAGCCGATGCGTGCGCTCATAATGCCGATGGACATCCCCAGGTTGCCGGTTGAGCCCACCGCAATGCTGTACTGGCTGAAGAAGTCCTTAAAGCGCGGCTCCAGCAGGACGCTGTAGTCGTCTTCGATGCTCAGCAAGCCGGCGTCCAGCGCCAGTTTCTCCGCGTGGGTCAACACCTCGTAGATGCCGCCGCGTGCTTTAATCGAGCCGGAAATCGGAAGATGACTGTCTTTTTTCAGCAGCAGGGTGCCGGGAATGGTCTTGTCATATTCTTTCCCCAGTCGCGCCTGCATGGCCGGAATGGCGACCAGTTCGGATTCAATAATCCCCTTCGTGACGGCCGTTTCCGGAAAGGCTTTCGCCAGATACGGCGCGAAGCGGTTAAGGCGCGCGTGCGCGTCGTCCACGTCGGCTTTGGACAGCCCGACGTAAGGCAATCCTTCCGCCAGCGTGGCGGTACGTGGGTTAAGCCAGGTGGTTTCTTTCAGGGCAATCAGATCCTCAACCAGAGGAAACTGTGCGGTTAAAGTAGTGATAGTTGCGTTTTCCATAGTACGTCTCTTCGCGCTCAGATAATGAAAGAAAGCAGGAATGTGCCGCCAAGTGCAAGCACCGAGGCGATAAACGTCGCCGTCGTATAGTATTTGAAGGTCTCATTCAGGGTTGCGCCGCAGTATTGCTTCACCAGCCAGAAGAGAGAATCGGTGACGATCGTGCAGCCAATGGCGCCGGAACCGATGGCAATGGTGATGATCTCCGGACCCACGTTCGGATAGAGCGGCAGCATCGGCGCGACTATCGCCGTGGCGCCCATCATCGCGACCGTGGCGGAGCCTACGGCGGCATGCAGCACCAGCGCCACCAGCCAGGCGAGCAGGATAGGATGCATGTGCAGATTCGAGAGAATATGCGCCAGTGAGTCCGCCAGTCCGCTGGTTTTGAGGATGGCGTTGAACGCGCCGCCCGCGCCGATAATCAGCAAAATATTGGCGATAGAGCCAAAACCGTGCTCGGTGTGCGTCAGCATCGCCCCCATGCTCATATGCTGGCGGATCCCCAGCAGGTAGTAGGCGACAAACACGGCGATAAACATCGCGGTGATCGGGTTGCCGATAAATTCGAGGAGCGTATACAGCGAACCTTCTTTTGCCATATTCAGCTCGGCAATGGTCTTCACCAGCATGAGGCCAATTGGCAGCAGAACCGTAAACAGCGTGGCGCCCAGCGACGGGAGGGTGTGTTCTTCCCGCACCTTGAGGTCTGAAAATTCTGCCGGAACCGGTTTAAACGGCAGACGATTGCCGAGCAGTTTCAGGAACAGCGGGCCACCGACCAGAGACGCCACCAGTCCTACCATCAAACCATAAACAATTACCGTTCCGACATCCGCGCCTAACTTATTGGTCACAAACAGCGCGGCTGGATGCGGAGGCACCACGCAGTGGACCGCCATCAGCGCAGTACAGAGCGGAATGGCCAGCTTGAGCAGCGACGTGTTGGTCTTTTTGGCGATGGAAAACGCCAGCGGGATCAGCAGTACCACGCCCACTTCCACGAACAACGTAATGCCGCAGATCAGGCCCACCAGCACCATAATCACGTCTGCTGACAGCCAGCGGCAGCGCTGCAGCGTGATCCCGATGCGCTCTGCCGCGCCGGAGACTTCCATCATTTTGCCGAGAATGGTGCCCAGACCAATCACCGCCGCCAGGAAGCCCAGCGTACCGCCAATCCCGCTCTCAATGGCGTTCACCATATCCAGTGGGCTCATTCCCATCATCGCACCGACGAAAAAGCTCGCCAGCAGCAGCGCGAGGAACGGGTGAAACTTCAGCTTAACGATGGTTAAAACAATTAACACAATGCTGACCAGCAGCGTTGCCACAACCCAGACCTGAGATCCCATATCTCACCTCACCCTTATGTCATCTGTGGGTATTGGACGAAAAAACGGCGGGGGCTGACAAACGATATAAATTGGCATTCAGGTGAGCCAGATTGGATCAACTGAGTGACTACGCTCTAAAAAACGCACTTAACTTGCATTAGGTTCACATAAATTCACCCTTAAACGGTATGCTGAGCGCAGAAACCACGCGTGAGAATTGTGATGACCGATGCGAATGAAGCCAGAAACCGGCTGTTAAACGGCTGGCAGCTGTCGAAAATGTACACCTTTGAAGTGGCCGCCCGGCATGAGTCCTTCGCGCTGGCCGCGGAGGAGCTCTCGCTCAGTCCCAGCGCGGTGAGCCATCGCATCAATCTGCTGGAAGAGGAGCTGGGTATTCAGCTGTTCGTGCGCTCGCACCGTAAGGTTGAGCTGACGCAGGAGGGGAAGCGCGTTTACTGGACCCTTAAATCCTCCCTCGATACCCTGAATCAGGAGATCCTGGACATCAAAAACCAGGCGCTCTCCGGTACGCTAACGGTGTACTCCCGGCCATCGATTGCGCAGTGCTGGCTGGTTCCCATGCTGGGAGATTTTACCCGCCGCTATCCGTCGATTTCACTCACCGTCCTGACCGGAAATGATTACGTCAATATGCAGCGAACGGGCATCGATCTGGCGCTCTATTTCGACGATACGCCGGCAATCCACCTTTCCCATCACTTCCTGATGGATGAGGAGATTTTGCCCGTTTGTTCGCCCGCGTACGCCCGCGAACATCAACTGGTTAAAAACCCCCATAACCTCAGCCACTGTACGTTGCTGCATGACCGTCAGGCCTGGAGCAATGATTCCGGTACGGATGAATGGCAAAGCTGGGCGCAGCATTTTGCGGTAAATATGCCGTCATCGTCGGGGATTGGTTTTGATCGTTCTGATTTAGCGATTATTGCGGCCATCAATGATGTAGGGGTGGCGATGGGCAGAAAGCGGCTGGTGCAGAAACGGCTCGAGAAGGGAGAGTTGATTGCACCGTTTGGTGAAAAGACCCTCAAATGCCATCAGCATTACTATATCTCAACGCTTCCGGGCCGCCAGTGGCCGAAAATTGACGCCTTTATTAGCTGGCTGAGAGAACGGGCAGGGTGAAGAATTATTACGCTTTGACGCTACACCAAATGTGAAAAAGCGTGCTAAATACAGGTAATGCTTTCGATTTATCCAGGGTAAACCGTGTTAAAGCCTTTTATTGCCTCTGCGTTACTGATCTCTTCCGGCTGGGCGATTGCCGCTGAGCCGGCGATGACGGCTGCCCGCTATGCTCAGCAGCTGGGTGTGGGGATGGATGTAGACTGGGCGCGTACCGAGCGCGGTATACGTGAATTTGACCCGCTGGTGGTACGCGATTTTCGTGCAAAAGGCATTAGCCATGTGCGCATCCGCGTCGCCGATGAGCCGACGGAAGCGCGGCTCATCCATCTGCGCAAGCTGGTGGAAGCCTGCGAGCAGTATGGTGTCATCCCGATTATTGCTTATCAGGCAGATGAATATAAAAACGACCCGAAAGCCGATAATGAGAAAGAGACAATCAACTGGTGGATTGCCGTCGCCCACTATTTCGGCCAGAGCTACCCGCAGTTGGGTTTTGACCTGATTTACGAGCCCGCCGACAAGCTCAACCACAACCTCGCGTCGTTAAATCGCGTGTATGAAAAAACCATAAAAGCGATCCATGACATTGACCCGCAGCGCATGATTTTCATCGCACCGCGCCTGCGCGCCGCGCCGGAGGATTTAACCAGCCTGAAGCTGCCTGCGCACAGCCAGAACTTCCTGCTGGCGGAGTGGCATATTTTCCCGTGGGGGCCGCTGAAAAATAACGGTAAATACCCGTGGACGTCCGGCACGGCGGCAGAGAAAGCGGCTATCCATAATCGCATCAATACCGCGCTGCGCTGGCAGCAAAAAACCGGGCACGTCAGCTGGGTCGGAGGCTGGGGCGTGGGGGAGTCAAACCACCTCACGCCAACCGCTTCGCAAATGGCCTTCGCCACCTTTATGGCCTGCGAGCTGCAAAAGGCGAAAATTCCGTATGCGCTTAACGCGGATTTCCAGTTTTACGACGGGGAAGAGGGCGCCTGGCGACCTGCGCCAGAGCCGTTATTACAGGCGATGATTGCTCCCGTCTGTGAAAAGCCCGGCGACAAGCCGGGCCATCATGCGGTTAAACCGGCTGCTCGTGATGCGGGACACGCGACGCCAGCGGCAGCCAGCACAGTAAAATCAGCAGCCCCATCAGCGTCATCAGCAAACCCAAACTAGCCTGCCCGGTCTGCGGCATCATGGCCGAGAGCCAGGCCAGCGCGCCGGAGCCGATGTTTTGCAAACCGCCCACCAGCGCGCCCGCCGTGCCCGCGAGGAACGGGAACGGCTCCATCGCGCCGCTGGTGGCGAGAGGGAACAGCATCCCCGCGCCGAAGAAGAACAGCGCCGCCGGGATCAGCAGCGTCCAGACGGTCATCACGCCAAACAGCCCCGGGATCCACATCATCAGTCCCGCCAGCAGACAGCTAATCACTGCCTGCCACATCAGGGTGGAGAAACGCTTGTTCTGACGTCCGGCAAACCAGGCGCCGAAGAACGCCGCCGGGATAGGCAGAATAAACAGAATACTCACCACCATGCTGCTCAGGCCAAGCCCAGCGCCCAGCAGCACGCCGGAGCAGGCTTCGAACACCGCTATGCCTGCCAGGCCGCCGATCAGCATTAGCAGGTAACAGGTAAACGCACCGTTGCCGAACAGCGTTTTGTAGCTGGCGATAAGCTTCGTGCGCGGCGCGTCCTGCGGGCGCGTTTCCGGCATCCACCGTGCCATGCTGAAGGTCACTATCACGCAGAGCGCCAGCAGGAAGGCGTAACAGGCGCGCCAGGACCACATTGTGTCCAGCAGGCCGCCAATCAGCGGTGCCAGCAGCGGGCTGACCAGAATCCCCATATTCAACAGGCTGTTGGCATGGCGGAGCTGGGTGCCCTGGTACATATCGCGCGGTAAGGTTCGCGCCATCACCCCGCCGACGCCGGTTCCGACGCCTTGCAGGGCGCTGGCGGCAATCAATACGGTCAGGCTATGGGTGCTGATGGCAATCACCGTCGCCACCATGAATATGCTCATGCCGACCAGGATCACCGGGCGACGCCCGACGCGGTCGGACAGCGGGCCATAGAAGAGTTGTGAAACGCCGTAGGTTAGCAGGTAGGCGGCCATTACGCTTTGTACCGCGCCCTCGCGGACGTTTAATTCCTTTGCCATGTCGGCGATCGCCGGAATGTAGATGGTTTGCGCCATCTGACCGACGGCCACCAGTAACACCAGCATCAACAATAAGTTAACGTTCCTTTGTTTTTTCATGTCGCTGAATACTTTTGCCAAAAGAGAAAAATTAAGAATAAGTGACTGCGCATTCCCACAAATGCGCGAGGAATCTACCACAGTGAGATGACAATTTAATCATTGTGATGGTGAATGGAAGAACGTAAAAAGGCAGGATTTGTAAACAAAAACGGCAACTAATGTTGCCAGTGATTTATGCGAGGCGCAGGAGAATAGCGCCGCCAGCAATACCCAGCGCCGCAGCGATGCGCAGGCCCGCAACCTTCTCTTTTAAAAGCACAAAGGCAATCAGCGCCCCGAAAAGAATCGAGGTTTCACGCAGCGCCGCGACTACGGCCAGCGGTGCCTGCGTCATCGCCCACAGTGCCAGGCCATACGAGCCCATGGTACCGACGCCGCCGAGCAGCCCCTTTTTCCAGTGCAGACGCAGGTAGCCAAAGGCTTCATGCCGACGCGCCACCATCGCCCAGCTCAGCAGGCAAAAACCGTTCATAAAGAAGGTCCACAGCGTGTAGCCCAGCGCAGTGTCCGAGAGCCGCACCCCGGTGCCGTCCACCAGCGTATATCCGGCGATAAAACAGGCGTTCAGTAGCGCCAGCCAGATCCCTTTTCGGGACTGCATGCGCCCGTTCATCGCCATCGCCAGAATCGACAGGCAGATCACTCCGATGCCGGACCAGGCCAGCCAGGAGAGACGATCGCCAAGTGCCAGGACGCTGATCAGCGCCACCAGCAGTGGGGCGGTGCCGCGCATCAGCGGGTAGGTCTGGCTCATATCCGAGACCTGATAGGTCTTCGCCACCAGCACGGTGTACACCACCTGTAAGGCGCAGGAGACGATTAAAAACGGCCAGCTTGCAGCAGAAGGCTGTGGAGAGAAGGGGAGCAACACCAGCGCAATAAGCGTAGCGGAGCCGCTGACGCTTATCGCAGAATAGAGCTTGTCCGTTCCGGCCTTAACGATAGCGTTCCAGCTGGCATGCAGCAGCGCGGCAAACAGCAAAATGCAGAATACGGTGATGGTCATGGCGTATCGGGTGGTGAATTGTCACTCAACTGTAACATTCACGTCCTGATGCTGCCAGCCGGTTACACCGCACAAAACAGGCGGTGCGTCACCCGCGGCTCATCCGAGACCAGCGTGAAACCCGCCCGGCGGTAGAACCCATACGCGGTATCCGGCGCGTGGGTATTCAGGAAATCAAACCAGATGCTGGCATCGGCCATCACCACGGTTAAAAGCTGTTTGCCGATGCCCAACCCGCGACACTTCTCGCTAACATAGAGATGGCGAATGCGCCCGGCGCGCGGTTGCTGGCTGAAGGGATCGCGGTTGAGACCGCATACGCCTACCAGCTTGCCGTTAAGAAACGCCCCCAGCAGCTTTTCGCCCGGCGCGTTAAAGCGGTTTTCACCCCGCAGCCAGTTTTCTTCCAGCCTGCGCAGCATGTTGAAATTCAATGCGATACTTTCCGCCTTCAGGGCGATATAGCCCGGTTCATCAGGCGTAACAGGCTCAATTAACAGACGCGACATAGCATTCCCTCGTTATTAAAGAGGGGCGGTTGCCCGCCCCTCTCAGGTGCGACTTGAACCTGACTTACCGAACGTATTTCAGGACAGCATCAAGCAGTTGCAATACTGCAACAATGAGTTTGAGGATAAGTATCACCATATCCACGATGCCCATACGCGTCTCCTTTTGGTAAAAAGGAGCACGATGCTGGCGTACCTTTCCGCCGCCTGTTGCCAGCACCTGGATTGACGTAACACAGTGTGCTCACTTCAGGGGTTAAGGCACTGACGGCACCACCCGTTTCAGCCAGGACTTCATTGCGCCGGTAGAACTGCGGCCCCCTCGCTCACTGCGAACACCCTCAGTATAGATAAATACTGTATGTATGAACAGTATTTTTTGGACAAAAATCGAAAGGCGATCCATACTCAAAAACGTCAAAATCCGTGCCGGAATTGCGCGTTCGTCCTCGATCGCGTATACTTTTTGCGTTGACGTAACACAGTGTGTTCTGCGGCGACCAACCGCAAAACCCTGATAAAAACCTCGCTCCGGCGGGGTTTTTTGTTTTCTGGGTCCGTCCTAAGCAGGCCTTCCGTTGACTAATTGGCAATCCGTGATATTGTTGCCATAATGGCAACGGACGCGGCAGGTATGCAGTATGCATTTAATCTCAATGAAGGCAATTTTGGATGCGGTGATCCAGTTTCCGCAACACAGAGAGGAGCTTCTTTTTCTGGGGCGAACCATCGAAAAGAGCCATTGCACGACGCCTGTTGCGCTAAGAAAAATCTTTCCAACGCTAGATAATTTGAAGTATCTCGATAAGCATTATGTTATTGATATTGCTAACAACAACCTCAGAGTAGTGGCTCTCATATTCTTTGAAAGCCAAAAGTTTTATGTGCGCCATGTTTTTACTCATAAGGAATATGACCGTTTTACGGAGAAACATCGCACTAAGGGGAAGAAATGATGATCGTAGCTGATGCAATGAAAGCAACGCATGCCCTTGTCGCGGCGGTTCCTTTATTGGGTGAACATCCAAACGAGAAAGATTACCAGGACGCACTTGAGCTGGTTGAGTATTTACTGATGAACGAACCTGGCAGCCCTTTGCTGGATATCGTATGTGCAAGAATTCGTCGTTACGAAGCCAATCGGCCCGAAATTGTCGCCTTACGCCAGGAGATGGAATCTGTCCCAGTGGGCATTGCCGTTTTAAGAACCCTTATGGATCAATACAAACTGACTATTTCGGATTTTCAGGATGAAATTGGCAGTAAATCAATGGTTTCAAGGGTGTTGAACGGTCAACGTCAGCTGACGTTGAACCATATAAAAAAACTGGCTGCTCGCTTTGGGGTATCGCCTGCGCTGTTCATTGAATGAAATACTCACGTCCGACTACTGTTTTCATCACCCAACAAACGAAACGTGATCCCTGACGCATTTTTGCGCAGATGAAAATATTTCCATTGTCACGCCAGAAAACCTGTGTTTGTATAAATTCAATCAATGATTCCAAACACAGGTTCCTAATGACTCCATCTCTGTTCACCTCGACCCTACTAAAAACTGCGCAACCAGCCGCAGTGGTCGTCGTGCGTGTGGTGGTGGTCGTCGGCAATGCGCCGTAGGGACTGGATCAACACACGAATCCAAAACCCCGCCGGCGCAAACCGGGCGGGGTTTTTCGTTTAGGACCCTCCCCGGAAGGCTGGCTCAGAAGAAAAGGACTGGAGCATGGCAAGTTCGGGCACAACATCTACTAAGACGCGTTTTACGGGCGCGCAGCTGATCGTTCATTTGCTGGAACGACAGGGCATCACCACGGTTGCGGGCATCCCGGGCGGCACGGTGCTGCCGCTGTACGATGCGTTAAGCCAAAGCACAAAAATCCGCCACGTGCTGGCTCGCCACGAGCAGGGCGCGGGCTTTATCGCGCAGGGCATGGCGCGTACCCAGGGGAAACCGGCGGTTTGTATGGCGTGTAGCGGGCCGGGGGCAACCAACCTGGTAACGGCCATCGCCGACGCGCGCCTCGACTCCATTCCGCTGATCTGCATTACCGGCCAGGTGCCGTCTTCGATGATTGGTACCGATGCGTTCCAGGAAGTGGATACCTACGGCATCTCTATCCCCATCACCAAACATAACTATTTAGTTCGCGATATCAGCGAGCTTCCTCAGGTTATCAGCGATGCGTTTCGCATTGCGCAGTCTGGCCGCCCGGGCCCGGTGTGGATAGACATTCCTAAGGATGTCCAGACCGCAGAGATCGAGATTGACGTGCTGCCAGAGCCGGGCGACCGTGCCCCCGCGCCGGAATTCAGTGCTGAGAGCGTGCGTGACGCCGCGGCGATGATTAATGCCGCCAAACGCCCGGTGCTCTATCTGGGCGGTGGGGCGGTTAACGCCGCGAATGAAATCCGCCAGTTCGCTGAAAAAGCCAGCCTGCCCACCACCATGACCCTGATGGCGCTCGGCATGCTGCCTAAAGCGCACCCGCTCTCTCTTGGCATGCTGGGCATGCACGGCGCGCGCAGCACCAACTACATCCTGCAAGAAGCGGATTTGCTGATTGTAATGGGCGCGCGTTTTGATGACCGGGCGATTGGCAAAACCGAGCAGTTCTGCCCGAACGCCAAAATCATCCATGTGGACATCGACCGCGCCGAGCTGGGTAAAATTAAGCAGCCGCACGTGGCCATTCAGGGCGACGTGGCTGAAGTGCTGGCGCAGCTGATCCCGCAGACGGACGCAGCCGACCGCGCCGACTGGCGTCAGCTGGTCGCCGATTTGCAAAAAGAGTTCCCGGGCGCTATCCCGACCGAGGGCGATCCGCTGAGCCACTATGGTCTTATCAACGCTGTGGCCGCCTGCGTGGACGACAGCGCGATTATTACCACCGACGTGGGCCAGCATCAGATGTGGACCGCCCAGGCCTACCCGCTGAACCGTCCGCGCCAGTGGCTGACCTCCGGTGGCCTCGGCACCATGGGCTTTGGCCTGCCTGCTGCCGTGGGCGCGGCGCTGGCGAATCCGGACCGTAAAGTCATCTGCTTCTCCGGTGACGGCAGCCTGATGATGAACATTCAGGAAATGGCGACCGCGGCCGAAAACCAGTTAGACGTCAAAATCATTCTGATGAACAACGAGGCGCTGGGGCTGGTACACCAGCAGCAGAGCCTGTTCTACAAGCAGGGCGTATTTGCCGCGACCTATCCGGGAATGATTAACTTTATGCAGATTGCTGCCGGTTTTGGCCTTCACACCTGCGATCTGAACGCCGAAGAGGATGCCCACGCGGCGCTGCAAGCGGCGATTTCGCGCCCCGGCCCGGCGCTGATCCACGTGCGTATCGATCCTGAACAAAAAGTGTATCCGATGGTGCCGCCGGGTGCGGCAAATACTGAGATGGTGGGGGAATAAGCCATGCAGAAACAACATGATAACGTCATTCTGGAACTCACCGTCCGCAACCACCCTGGCGTCATGACCCACGTCTGCGGGCTGTTTGCCCGCCGGGCGTTTAACGTGGAAGGCATTCTCTGTCTGCCGATTCAGGGCAGCGAGCACAGCCGCATCTGGCTACTGGTCAACGATGACCAGCGTCTGGAGCAGATGATGGCGCAGATCGACAAGCTGGAAGATGTCACCAAAGTGGCGCGCAACCAGTCCGATCCCACCATGTTTAACAAAATTGCGGTGTTTTTCGAGTAGATCGCTTAAGGTAAGCGTCTTTCGCTCTTGTAGGCCGGATAAGCGCAGCGCCATCCGGCGTTTTCAGACCGCAGGATCAAACATGACCACCATCGCGCTTATCGACGACCACCTTATCGTCCGCTCCGGCTTTGCCCAGCTTCTCAACCTCGAACCCGATTTTCAGGTCGTGGCCGAGTTTGGCTCCGGTCGTGAGGCGCTGGCGGGCCTGCCGGGGCGCGGAGTGCAGGTCTGTATCTGCGATATCTCAATGCCGGATCTCTCCGGTCTAGAGCTGTTAAGCCAGCTGCCGAAAGGGATGGCGACGATCATGCTCTCGGTCCACGACAGCCCGGCGCTGGTCGAGCAGGCGCTCAACGCGGGCGCACGCGGGTTCCTCTCAAAACGCTGTAGCCCGGACGAGCTGATCGCCGCCGTGCGTACCGTCTCCACCGGCGGCTGCTATTTAACACCGGATATCGCCATTAAGCTGGCGGCCGGACGTCAGGATCCGCTCACTAAACGCGAACGTCAGGTTGCAGAGAAACTCGCACAGGGAATGTCGGTGAAAGAGATTGCGGCCGAGCTGGACCTGTCGCCAAAAACCGTCCACGTTCACCGCGCCAATCTGATGGAAAAACTCAACGTCAGCAACGATGTCGAGCTGGCGCGCCGCATGTTTGATAGCTGGCAATGAACCCGCTGTTTTCGCGGCTGATCGCCGTCGTCGCCAGCTTTTTTATCTTTTCTGCCGCATGGTTCTGCCTGTGGAGCATCAGCCTGCATCTGGTGGAGCGACCCGAGCTGGCGGTATTGCTGTTCCCCTTCGGCCTGCGTCTGGGGTTGATGCTGCAATGTCCGCGCGGCTACTGGCCCGTTTTGCTGGGCGCAGAGTGGCTGATGCTGGTCTGGCTGGCGCAGGAAGTTGCGCTCACGCAGCTGCCATTATTGATGACCGGAAGCCTGCTCACGCTTATCCCGGTTGCGCTCATTTCCCGTTATCGTCACCAGCGTGACTGGCGCACGCTGCTGCGTCAGGGGGCGGCGCTGATTGCCGCCGCGCTGCTGCAATCGCTGCCGTGGGCTGGCGACAAGGAGATGCTCAACGCCCTGCTGCTGACCCTCACCGGCGGGCTGACCCTTGCGCCGACCTGTCTGGTTTTCTGGCACTACCTCACCAGCACCGTCTGGCAGCCGCTGGGGCCTGCGCTGGTCTCCCAGCCCGTCAACTGGCGCGCCCGGCATCTCATCTGGTATCTGCTGCTGTTTGTGGTGAGCCTGTGGCTACAGCTCGGCCTGCCCGCAGAGCTTTCACGCTTCACACCGTTTTGTCTGGCGCTGCCGATCATCGCCCTCGCCTGGCACTACGGCTGGCAGGGCGCCTTAATTGCCACGCTGATGAACGCCATCGCGCTCATTGCCAGCCAGACCTGGCACGACCATCCGGTGGACCTGCTGCTTTCCCTGCTGGCTCAAAGCCTGACCGGGCTGCTGCTGGGGGCGGGGATCCAGCGTTTGCGCGAGCTGAACCAGTCTCTGCAAAACGAGCTGGCGCGTAATCGCCGTCTGGCGGAGCGTCTGCTGGAGACGGAAGAGAGCGTGCGGCAGGAGGTCGCCCGTGAGCTGCATGATGACATCGGCCAGACCATCACCGCCATCCGCACCCAGGCGGGCATTGTCCAGCGTCTGGCGGCGGAAAATGCCGGTGTGAAGCAGGGCGGGGCGCATATCGAACAGCTTTCGCTGGGGGTTTATGACGCCGTTCGCCGCTTGCTGGGACGGCTGCGTCCACGCCAGCTTGACGACCTGTCACTTGAGCAGGCGATACGCTCCCTGATGCGCGAGATGGAGCTGGAAAGCCGCGGCATTGTCAGCCATCTCGACTGGCGAATTAATGAATCTGCGCTGAGTGAAGGCCAGCGCGTGACGCTGTTCCGCGTCTGTCAGGAAGGGCTGAATAATATCGTCAAACACGCCAATGCCAGCGCGGTCACCATTCAGGGCGGCCAGCAGAACGATCGCCTGACGCTGGTGATTGAAGACGACGGCTGCGGCCTGCCGCCGGGCTCCGGCCAGCAGGGTTTTGGCCTGGCGGGCATGCGCGAGCGCGTGAAGGCGCTGGGTGGCACGCTGGCTATCTCCTGTACCCACGGGACGCGCGTTAGCGTCAGCCTGCCGCTAAGGAACCACCATGTTTAAAATGCCTGCCAACGCCTCACCGCTAGGCGACAAAGCGGAAATTGACGCGCGCTACCGCTACTGGCGTCGCCATATCCTGATGACCATCTGGCTTGGCTATGCGCTGTTTTACTTTACCCGCAAAAGCTTTAACGCCGCCGCGCCGGAAATCCTCGCCAGCGGCGTGATGACGCGTACCGATATCGGCCTGCTGGCGACGCTGTTTTACATCACCTACGGCCTGTCGAAGTTCTTCTCCGGCATCGTCAGCGACCGCTCCAACGCGCGCTACTTTATGGGCGTCGGGCTGATTGCCACCGGCGTGGTAAATATCCTGTTCGGCTTCTCCACCTCGCTGTGGGCCTTTGCCCTGCTGTGGGCACTGAACGCTTTTTTCCAGGGCTGGGGAGCGCCGGTTTGTGCCCGCCTGCTCACCGCCTGGTACTCGCGCAACGAGCGCGGCGGCTGGTGGGCAATCTGGAACACCGCGCATAACGTCGGCGGGGCGCTGATCCCGATGGTGGTCGGTGCGGCGGCGCTGCACTACGGCTGGCGCGCAGGGATGATGATTGCCGGGGGCCTGGCGATTGTTGCCGGGCTGTTCCTCTGCTGGCGCCTGCGCGACAGGCCGCAAACCGTTGGACTGCCTGCGGTGGGCGACTGGCGGCACGACGAGATGGAGATTGCCCAACAGCAGGAAGGGGCGGGGCTGACCCGCAAAGAGATTCTGACCAAATACGTGCTGAAAAATCCCTACATCTGGCTACTCTCGCTCTGTTACGTGCTGGTTTACGTGGTACGTGCGGCGATCAACGACTGGGGCAATCTGTACATGTCGGAGACGCTCGGGGTGGATCTGGTCACCGCCAACTCGGCGGTCACGATGTTCGAGCTGGGCGGATTTATCGGCGCGCTGGTGGCAGGCTGGGGCTCGGACAAGCTGTTTAACGGCAACCGAGGCCCGATGAACCTGATCTTCGCCGCCGGGATATTGCTCTCCGTCGGCTCGCTGTGGCTGATGCCGTTCGCCAGTTACGTGATGCAGGCGGCATGCTTCTTCACCATCGGCTTCTTCGTGTTTGGCCCGCAGATGCTGATCGGCATGGCCGCGGCGGAGTGCTCGCACAAAGAGGCGGCGGGTGCGGCGACGGGGTTTGTCGGGCTGTTTGCCTATCTTGGCGCATCGCTCTCCGGCTGGCCCCTGGCGCGGGTGATCGACACCTGGCACTGGAGCGGTTTCTTCGCGGTCATCGCCATCGCGGCGGGGATCTCTGCCCTGCTGCTGCTGCCCTTCCTGCACGCGCAGGCCCCGCGCGAAGCGTGACACACTTCACCTTTTACTGCCGAGTGGCGCAAAACTAAGAAATTTTCCCGGTTTTACCTGGACGCTGTCTCAGGCATCTCTCCCGGCTGATTTTTACAATGCCTGCCATTCGCAGGTAAAAATCAGCTCAGGAGCAAACCATGCTGGCCTTCCTCAATCAGGTGCGCAAGCCGACCCTGGATCTGCCGCTCGACGTGCGGCGCAAAATGTGGTTCAAACCGTTCATGCAGTCGTATCTGGTGGTCTTCATCGGCTACCTGACCATGTACCTGATCCGCAAAAACTTTAACATCGCGCAGAACGACATGATCTCGACCTACGGGCTGAGCATGACGCAGCTGGGGATGATTGGCCTGGGATTCTCCATCACCTACGGGGTGGGGAAAACGGTGGTTTCCTACTATGCGGACGGTAAAAATACCAAGCAGTTCCTGCCGTTTATGCTGATTCTCTCCGCCATCTGTATGCTCGGCTTCAGCGCCAGCATGGGCGCAGGCTCCGTGAGCCTGTTCCTGATGATCGCTTTCTATGCCCTGAGTGGTTTCTTCCAGAGTACCGGCGGATCGTGCAGCTACTCCACCATCACCAAATGGACCCCGCGCCGCAAGCGTGGTTCGTACCTCGGCATGTGGAACATCTCGCATAACCTCGGCGGTGCGGGCGCGGCAGGCGTGGCGCTGTTCGGCGCGAACTATCTGTTCGACGGCCACGTGATCGGCATGTTTATCTTCCCGTCGATTATCGCCCTGATTGTCGGCTTTATCGGCCTGCGCTTCGGCAGCGATTCCCCGGAATCTTACGGCCTCGGCAAAGCCGAAGAGTTGTTCGGCGAGGAGATCAGCGAAGAGGACAAAGAGACCGAAGAAAACGAGATGACCAAATGGCAGATCTTTGTTGAGTACGTGCTGAAAAACAAAGTGATCTGGCTGCTGTGCTTCTCAAACATCTTCCTGTACGTGGTGCGTATCGGCATCGACCAGTGGTCGACGGTGTATGCCTTCCAGGAGCTGAAGCTTTCTAAAGAAGTCGCGATTCAGGGCTTCACCCTGTTTGAAGTGGGCGCGCTGGTCGGTACGCTGCTGTGGGGCTGGCTCTCGGATCTCGCCAATGGCCGCCGCGCGCTGGTGGCCTGCGTCGCGCTGGCGCTGATTATCGCCACGCTCGGCGTCTATCAGCATGCCAGCAACCAGTACGTTTACCTGGCGTCCCTGTTTGCGCTCGGCTTCCTGGTATTTGGTCCACAGCTGCTGATTGGCGTGGCGGCGGTCGGGTTTGTACCGAAAAAAGCGATCGGCGCAGCCGATGGGATTAAAGGCACCTTCGCTTATCTGATCGGCGACAGCTTCGCCAAGCTGGGGCTGGGGATGATTGCCGACGGTACGCCAATTTTCGGCCTCACCGGCTGGGCAGGCACCTTTGCGGCGCTGGATGCGGCAGCCATTGGCTGTATCGTTCTGATGGCGATGGTTGCGGTGCTGGAAGAACGTAAAATTCGTCGCGAAAGGCGAGTGCAGAAATTGAAAACAGCCTGAGTGTGCAGGTAACTTCTTTGCCCGGTGCGTTTTGCCGGGCTTTTTTGTTTTGTACGTCCTGCCTTTACCCCGCTTTACACTCTCCCTCCCCTGTATACTCTACAGTATTTTTGCTGCCGCCTTTTGTGCAGCCTTAGAACGGAGAGCCTGCATGTTAACCCGACGATTATCCTGTCTGACGCTGCTGATGGCGCTGGCGTCACCCGCAATGGCCGCGGATACCCCTTCCTACGGCGAAAAGCTGGAAGGTTTCGATTACGGCTGGCCGGTAAAACACTTTACCTTTACCTCGCAAAACCAGTCTCTGGATATGGCTTATCTGGACGTTAAGCCGGAAAAACCCAACGGTCGCACCGTGGTATTGATGCACGGCAAAAACTTCTGCGCTGGAACCTGGGACGGCACGATCCACGCGCTCTCGGCCAGGGGTTATCGCGTGGTGGCACCCGACCAGATCGGTTTCTGTAAATCCACCAAGCCGGAGCGGTATCAGTACACCTTCCAGCAACTGGCGGACAATACCCATGCGCTGCTCGCATCCCTGGGTGTCGATCGCGTGACGGTTATCGGGCATTCGACCGGCGGCATGCTGGCGACGCGCTACGCGCTAATGTGGCCGCAGCAGGTGGAACAGTTGGTGATGATCAATCCGATTGGGCTGGAAGACTGGAAAGCGCGCGGTGTGCCGCATATTACCGTCGACCAGTGGTACCAGCGCGAACTGAAGGTCAGCGCCGACGGCATTCGTCAGTACGAGAAAAACACCTACTACGCTGGGGAGTGGAAGCCGGAATACGAGCGTTGGGTGACCATGCTCGCCGGGCTGAACAACGGGCCGGGCAAAGCGCGCGTGGCCTGGAACTCGGCGCTGCTCTACGACATGATCTACACCCAGCCGGTGATCTACGAATTTAGTGAACTGAAGATGCCGGTATTATTGATGATCGGCACGAAGGACAACACCGCCATCGGGAAAGACCTCGCCCCGCCGGAGGTCCGCAAGACGCTCGGCAACTATGCGGTGCTGGGCAAAGAGACGGCAAAACGCATTCCGCAAGCGACGCTGGTGGAATTTAACGATATGGGTCATGCGCCGCAGATGCAGGATCCTGCGCGCTTCCACGAGGCACTGCAAAAGGGGCTTCAGCGCGGCGATCCGCTTTCAGAATGATTTTCCACCCCTTTTCACTACACTAATAGCATTTTGCCCGCTGTCGAGGCCTTGCGTTTCCCGCTATGATAAGCGGCTAGTCTGAGGAGAACGCATGGTCTGGATAATGCTGGCAACGCTTGCCGTGGTGTTTGTGGTGGGATTTCGTGTCCTGACCTCAGATTCCCGCCGCGCCATCAAACGTTTAAGCGAACGGCTGGGGATTACCCCAATGCCGGTTGAGTCGATGATCGATCAGTTCGGTAAAACAGCCGGGAATGAGTTTATCCGTTATCTTGAACGCCCGGACGAGGCGCATCTGCAAAACGCGGCGCAGGTATTGCTGATCTGGCAGGTCTGCATTGTCGACGGCAGTGAAGAGAACCTGCATACGTGGCACCGTCTGCTGCGTAAAGCCCGCCTGGGGGCGCCGATCACCGATGCGCAAATTCGTCTGGCGCTCGGCTTTATGCGCGAGATGGAGCCCGACCCGCAGGAGCTTAATGCCTTTCAGCTACGCTATAACCAGCTTTTCCTGCCGGAAGAGGGCGTGTTTTACCTGCATTAATTCCCTCTAAAAACCACAAAAGTTGTCTAAACGTTAAATCCGTCACACTTTTGATGATAAACTGCGCGACTTTTCCGCACGTTTTTATCTTCAGGTGACGCCATGACAGAACATATCCAGCCCTCGACCAGACCGCAGACCAAAGAGGTTTCACGCCCCAACTGGTCGGCGGTTTTCTCCGTGGCGTTCTGCGTTGCCTGCCTGATCACCGTCGAGTTTCTGCCGGTCAGCCTGTTGACGCCGATGGCGCAGGATCTCGGCATTTCCGAGGGCGTGGCGGGGCAGTCCGTTACCGTGACCGCCTTTGTGGCGATGTTCGCCAGTCTGTTTATTACGCAGGTGATTGGCGCCATTGACCGCCGCAAAGTGGTCATTCTCTTCAGCGTGCTCCTGACACTCTCTTGTCTGCTGGTCTCTTTCGCGGAGAGCTTCACCCTGTTGCTGCTGGGGCGCGCCTGTCTGGGACTGGGGCTTGGCGGTTTCTGGGCGATGTCCGCCTCGCTCACCATGCGCCTGGTACCCGCGCGTACGGTGCCGAAAGCGCTGTCCGTCATCTTCGGCGCGGTCTCCATCGCGCTGGTGATTGCCGCGCCGCTGGGCAGCTTCCTCGGCGGGATCATCGGCTGGCGTAACGTCTTCAACGCGGCGGCGGTGATGGGCGTGCTCTGTATTATCTGGGTATGGAAGGCATTGCCGTCCCTGCCGGGCGAAGCGGCGCATCACAAACAGAATATGTTCAGCCTCCTCAAGCGCCCGGGTGTGCTGGCGGGGATGACCGCCATCTTTATGGCCTTTGCCGGGCAGTTTGCCTTCTTCACCTATATCCGTCCGGTGTATATGACCATGGCGGGCTTTGACGTGGATGGTCTGACCCTGGTGTTGCTGAGCTTTGGTATCGCCAGCTTTGTCGGTACGTCGCTGTCGTCACAGTTCCTGAAACGTTCCCTGAAAGTGGCGCTGGCTGGCGCGCCGCTGGTACTGGCAGTGAGTGCCACGGTGCTGGTGCTGTGGGGCAGCGATAAGTGGGTCGCCTCGGCGATTGCGGTTATCTGGGGCTTTGCTTTTGCGCTGGTGCCGGTGGGCTGGTCGACGTGGATTACTCGCTCGTTGGCCGATCAGGCGGAGAAAGCCGGGTCGATTCAGGTGGCCGTGATCCAACTGGCAAACACCTGCGGCGCGGCGGTGGGCGGCGTTGCACTGGACCATCTGGGACTGACGTCACCGCTGGTGATTTCCGGTACGCTGATGTTGCTGACAGCGCTGCTGGTGGCCGGGAAGGTTAAGGCGAAGTAAACCAAATGTCCCCTCTCCCCTATGGGGAGAGGGGACATCAGGCTACACCGATGCCTTAACCCTTCTACGCGAATCCATCGAAATCAACACCACCGACGACACAATCAACAGCGTCCCCAGCCAGTCCGGCAGGGTGAACGCCACACCCAGCAAAACCACCGACAGTAATGCGCTGCTCAGCGGCTCGGCGCAGCTCAGAATGCTTGCCTTCGGCCCGCCAATCATCTGTGCGCCTTTCAGATACAGGCTAAATGTTAGCGCCGTACCGATTACCACCAGGTAGAAGAAGGCCAGCAGCAGGCCGCCGTCAATCACAAAGGTGGTCCCGCGTCCGGCGTAGAACGGCGTCAGCATGAGCCCGGCAATCAACATACTCCAGCCGACAATCGGCAGCGTGCCGTAGCGGGCAATAAGTGTTGAGGGATACGTGGTGTAAAACGCGGCGGCAAAGGCCGAGGCGATACCGAAGAACAGCGCGGCAGGGGAGATGGAGAGCGAGGTCGGGTCGCCGTGAGTCACCAGCAGGAAAGTACCTATCAACGACGTAAAAATCGCTGACAGGACAAACACGCCGGGACGCTTTTTTCGCGCCAGCGCAAACCAGGCCACGATAATGGTCGGTGACAGAAACTGCAGCACGGTGGCGGTCGCCGCGTTGGATTTTTCAATCGTCAGCAGGAAGGTGAGCTGCACAGTAAGCGCGCCAACCAGAGAGAAGAACAGCAGGCTGAGGGCATCTTTGCGATGCTTGATGACCGAGAAAATCTTGTCGCCGTGAACGAAAGAAAGCGTCAGCAGGATCACGCCGGTAAACAGCAGGCGAACCATAGTCAGGTAAGGCGAAGAAATGTGGCTTTTCTCCATGATGTACTGCGCGCAAACCCCTGAACTTCCCCATAAAACGGCGGCGATCAGGACGTTTAACATCCCTTTGCGTGTGGAACCCATGTTCTCCCCTGCTATGTTGATTTTTTTGTAGCATAACATGGGATCTTGCCGGGTTGTGTGCGGCCTGATGCCCTCACCCCAGCCCTCTCCCACGGGGAGAGGGAGAAAACACTAAAAACGGCAACGTTGCGTTGCCGTTTTGCGTTTACCTTGCTAGAACCACGCCTCCCACATCGCGCCGACGTTGAAGTCGTCCAGCGTTTCGTCTTTGGTATTATTCACGCGGGCGGTGCGTTCGTTATCCACTTTGCCGCCGGTCACGTAGAAGCGCAGCATTGGACGGAACTCCGGACCCATGGCGATAGACATGTTCTGCGACAGGGTCAGCTTCCAGCCCTTGTTATCGCCGCCGTTGTCATAATCAACGTGCTGCCAGCCCGCTTCGAGCCAGGTGGAGTGAACGTCGTTCCACCAGTGCATTGGGCGCACGATGGCGTTGTAGTTCTTACGGTTGTCGGTCTTATCACGACTGTTGTCGTAGTCGTGGAAGGCGAGGATGTACTCTACCTGCGTGGCCTGGGTGAATTTGTATAACCCTTCGAAGCTGGCGTAAACCGTGGTCAGATCCTCGGTTTTGTTGAACACGCTGTTGTCCGCATTATCGGAGTAACGCGCGATCACCTTGTTCACGCCGCTGTCGTTGGTGTGGCTCAGCACCACGCCGCCCTGCCAGGCGTTCAGGCGCTCGTCGCTTTCAACCGCTTTGGAGTCAAAGCCGTAGTTAGCGTACAGCTCCATGTCGATCGGGCCGAGCTTCATGCCATGAATTTTTGACGTCGCGGCGTAGTTGCCTTTGTCGCCCGTGCCGGAACCGCCGGTACAGGTGATGCGCGATGGGTTGGCTTCATCCTCCATCACTTCCGGGCTACAGGATTCCACCGCCGCCACGGCAGCGACGTCAAACTGCACGCCGCCGATATCGAAGTTTTTCACACCGGCACCCTGGCCGTCGTGGTTCATCCAGAAGTAATCGTTAATGCCCTGCTGTGGACGCTGATGGAAGTCACGACCCGCCCAGAAATAGGCGTTCGGGTTGGAGGCCATAATGTTGGTCACGCCCGCGTAGGCTTTTTTCAGGTTAACTTCGTCGCCCCAGTGGTCGATCATCACGTTGATGTCCCAAATGGCGCCGTTATCACCCTTGAAGGCTTTAGAGAGCTGGAATTCCCCACCGTTGCCCTCGTTACCCAGACGACCAATCGCGGAGGCGCCGTTGTAGGAACCGTCCACCGCCACGTATTTCTGATCGGCGGCCTGGAAGTGCGCGCCGTAGCGGGCGTAACCGGTAAATTTCACCCCGAACGGGATCGCCATATCCGGGGATTGCGCCGCGCTTTGCGGCTCGGTCACCACGTCTGCCTTTTTCGCGACCGCCGCATCCATTTTGGCCTGCCGCTCGGCCAGCGCTTTGTCCACCGCTTTAGCCACAATGGCGTCGATTTGCTCCTGCGTAAATTCTTGTGCGAGTACAGAAATTGGGCAAAGCGCGGCGATAACCGCCATGGTTAATGGAAGTTTTTTAATCGTATTCATGGTTATCTCAATATAGTTTAATTTTATTCAGACAATAACCATCCCGCTCCGATCTGACAGAGTATGTCGCTATCATCAGAACAAGTGGATCTCTATTTAGGGTACAGAGGTATTACATTAATTATTTCGCCATAGACTATCTCTGATATAAATGAATAATTTCTTCGGATAATTCACGCGCTAATAAGGAGTTCATTAAATGATCCTGGGCATGAACCATAATTAAGGTCATCGGCTGGCGGCCTTCGCCAGCATCCTGCTCAATCAGTTTGGTTTGCATCTTGTGCGCCTGGCGCGCGTAGCCATCGGCTTCGCGCAGCAGACTTTTGGCCTCGTCAATGTTGCCCTGACGTGCAGCGTGCAGGGCTTCAAAGCACAGGCTGCGGGACTGTCCGGCATTGACGATAATTTCCATTACGGCTTCTTCTAGTGCGATCATCATCATTACTCTTGTTCAAAACTATTATTTAAGGCGGTGGCGGCAAACCACTCTCCGCTTTTCTTAATGGTGCGCTGCTGCGTCTCTACATCGAGCTGAATAAACCCGTAGCGATTTTTATACGCATTACACCATGACCAGTTATCAATAAACGTCCACATATGGTAGCCAAGACAATTGCAGCCCTCGCTAATCCCTTTATGCAGCCACGTTAAATGCTCAGAAATAAACTCGATGCGGTATTTATCGTTAATCTGGCCATTTTCAATAAAACGCTGTTCATTTTCGACACCCATGCCGTTTTCCGAAATAAAGCAGCGCGGGTTGCCGTAATTATCACGCAGGTTAACCAGAATATCGTAAATACCCGGCGCGTAGATTTCCCAGCCGCGGTACGGGTTCATCTTGCGGCCCGGCATTTCGTAGTTATCAAAGAACCACTCCGGCATAAACGGCGCCTGTGGGTTCACCGCGCTGTCACGACACTTAACGCGGCGCGGCTGATAGTAGTTCACGCCGAGCAGGTCGATTTTCCCTTCCGCGATCAGGGCGCTATCTTCCGGCTTACAGGCAGGCAGCTGATCGTATGCCTTCAGCAGCGCAACCAGGTCCGCCGGGTATTCGCCGCGCAGGACCGGGTCGAGGAAGCTGCGGTTAAACATCAGATCCGCAATGTGTGCCGCCTTCACGTCCGCCGGGTTTTGCGAGCGCGGATAGGACGGCGTCAGGTTTAATACGATGCCGATTTCCCCCGCGTAGTGACCGGCGCGGTAGGCCTGAACCGCCTTTGCGTGGGCCAGCACGGTGTGATACGCCACGGTGGCTGCCCGACGAAAATCCACCACGTTCGGGTAGTGGAAGTCGTACAGATAGCCGCCTTCCACCGGGACGATCGGCTCGTTGAAGGTAAACCAGTGCAGCACGCGATCGCCAAACAGCTCGAAGCAAATCTGCGCATAGCGGGCGTATGCGTCCACGACTTCTCGGTTTTCCCAGCCACCGATCGCTTGCATCGCCATCGGCATGTCGAAATGGAACAGGGTAATAAACGGCGTGATACCCTGTTCATTCAACTCATCAATGACCTGATGATAAAAATCGACCGCTTCCGGGTTCACTTCACCGATACCGTCAGGGATCAGGCGCGCCCAGCTAATCGAGGTACGAAAGCTGTTGTGGTTCAGCTTCTTTAACAGCTGAATGTCCGTTTTCCAGTGCTGATAAAACGTGGAGGTCTGCTGCGGCCCCACGCCGTTGTGAAAACGGTTTGGCTCGCGGGCAAACCAGTAATCCCACGTGGTTTCGCCCTCTCTTGCCCCTTCCGTCTGGAGAGCGGAGCTTGCGCTGCCCCACCAGAAGTTATCGGGAAATGCGTATTTCATGACCTTTCCTCTTTGACTTAATTGCTTGCGGTTTCGGCAGCACCGACGGTCGCCTGCGCTTTCTGCTCTTCGTTTTTCATCAGCGTACGCTCATAGGCACGCAGGAAAGGCAGATACATCAGCGCGGACATCACCATACACACAAGGCACATCACCACCGGGCTCAGCGCCCAGTTCGCCGCCCACGAGGCGCCAATCGGTGCCGGGGTGGTCCACGGGGTTAACGAGACGACCTGCGCCAGCCAGCCGAGTTTGGTTGCCGCATACGCCAGACAGGCGTTGATCAGCGGAACGCACACGAACGGAATGAACAGCATCGGGTTCATGATGATCGGCGCGCCGAACAGAATCGGTTCGTTGATGTTAAAGAAGCTGGGCACCACGCCCATTTTGCCGATGGTGCGCAGATGGGTCACGCGGCTGCGCAGCAGCAGGAACGCCAGGGGTAACGTGGAGCCTACGCCGCCAATCAGCAGGTAGTGATCCCAGAAGCCCTGCAGGTATACGTGCGGCAGCGCCGCGCCGGCCGCCAGTGCCGCCTGGTTTGCCGAGAGGTTCGCCATCCAGAACGGGTTCATGATGCCGGTGACAATCAGCGAGCCGTGGATACCGGCGAACCAGAAGATCTGGCACAGCAGCACGGAGAGCAGAATAGCGGGCAGGGAGTCGGAGGCAGAGACCAGCGGCTCCAGCAGGTGCATGATCGCCTGCGGGATAATCATGCCGGTTTGCGCTTCGATGAACAGATTCAACGGATGCAGGGTACCGATCACCACCATCACCGGGATCAGGATCTCAAACGAACGCGCCACGCCGGTCGGTACTTCTTTCGGCAGGCGGATGGTGACGTTGTTCTGCTTCAGCCACGCATAAACGCGGGTGGCGTAGATGGCGGTGATCAGCGCGGTAAAAATGCCCTGGCCGGAGAGATACTGGGTCGAGATTTTACCGTCGGCATACGGCGCGGCGACCAGCAGGAAGGCCATAAATGCCAGCAGGCCGGACATCACCGGGTCGAGGTTAAACTGGCGCCCCAGGCTCGCCCCAATCCCCACCGAGATGAAGAAGGTCATCACGCCCATGCTGAGGTTAAACGGCAGCATCAGCTGTTCGCGGTAAGTCTGGGAGAAATCCAGCCAGCCGCGCGCAAAGCTATTGGTAGTATCCGCCGAAAACGGCGGGAAGATGAACACCAGCATAAACGAGCCGATGATCATGAACGGCAGCGCGGCGGTAAAGCCGTCGCGGATAGCAATCACATACTTTTGCTGACCAAGTTTGGCGGCCAGCGGGGTAATTGACTGCTCAATCACCGCGACCATGGATTGATATAACGAACTCATGTGAACACCTTTTAGTGTGCCGCTTCGATGAGCGACAGAGCATAGTCCAGTACTTTATCGCCACGCTGCATGCCGTAGTCCATCATGTCGATGGGCTGGACCGGAATGCCTTTCGTAGCCGCCTTGTCTGAGAGTGTCTGTAACATGTATTTCACTTGTGGTCCGAGAAGCACCACCTGGTATTGCGGAAACTGCGTATCAAATTCGGAAACACCGTACGCATCTATTTTCACCGGCAAACCACGTTCTTTCGCGACATCGACCATTTTGCTGACCAACAGGCTGGTGGACATCCCGGCAGAGCAGCACAGCATAATCTTGAACATCGACAACCATCCTCTAAATGTAAAAAGTTATTGCGGGAATGATTGGACATTATAGGGAAACCGGTTTCCATTCATAAAAGACAGAAGTGTGACAACCATCAAGATCCCTTACTTATGAGGCTAATTAACCGGATGCATGTCACATAATTTGGCTGTTTTGACATCATTTTGAGTGGAAACGGAAAATCGGTTTCCATGGAAAACGGAAACGGATATACTCCGTTCTGGCTATAATATGAGCCGAAGCGGTCATGGAATTTGCAGGCGCGAGGTAAGCCTGTCAGGGGAAAGAGATGTCGACAATCAATGATGTATCACGTCTTGCCGGGGTATCTAAAGCCACGGTATCGCGAGTGTTGAGTGGGTCGCGTGGCGTAAAGGAAGCCAGCCGTCAGGCCGTTCTGAAGGCAGTGGATGAGCTTAACTACCGGCCTAATGTGATTGCCCAGTCGCTGCTGAGCCAGTCGACGGGATGTATCGGCGTCATTTGCGCACAGGAAAATATTAACCAGACCACCGGTTATTTGTACGCGCTGGAAAAACATCTCAGCCAGCATCAAAAACACCTGCTGCTGCGCTTCGCGCATAGCAAAGCCGAAGTAATGAATGCGCTCGAAGAGCTCTCCTGCGGTTTGTGTGATGACATCCTCGTCATCGGCGCGCGTTTCCCGCTGGACGTGGATATGGACAACGTCATCCTCGTGGACTGTATGGAGTCCGATAATTCCAATAGCATCCAGTTCGATCACGCCTTTGCCGCTGAAACCGCCTGTAACTACCTGACCAGCCAGGGTCGTCGCCAGATTGCCCTGATCCACCCGCACGGCAGCGGTTTTGCCGATCAGGTGCTGCTCGGCTACAAACATGCGCTGGAGAAAAATTTCCTGCCCTTTAATCGCAACCTCGTCTTTATGGACGCGACCTCCTCGTCCGTTGCGCTACAGGAGCTGCTTAACAACGCCAGCACGCTGAATTTCAACGCATTACTGGTGGCGGACGAGCAAGAAGCCCAGCGAGTGATCCCACAGCTGCAGGCGTTTAATAAATCCGTGCCGGAAGACATTATGGTCTTCAGCCTTGCTGGATCCCTGCACCTGCCGGGTATTCCGGTGATCCCGGCCATTGAATATTCCATGGATGCCATGGCGGCGCGTATCGTGAGCTGGCTGACGGAGAAAACGCAGATGCTGGGTTCGTATGTGCTGCGCGGGGATTTAATTATTCCGGATGTGCGTAAGCGTTAAAAATGTTGTGTAGGCCGGGTAAGGCGCAGCCGCCACCCGGCGAGAAGCACGTTTCCAGCCCTCAATAATCTTCCATACAGTCCACCTGACCAATCGCCGCCCAGTAAGCATCCAGATTGTCGCGCTTGACGGCGGTAACGGCATTTTTGATCAGCAACTGATTGGCCTCGGACGACAAAATCATCTCCTGCCAGGCTTTATCGCTCTGCTTTCTCTGTGGCGTACAGGTTTTCTTAATATCTTTAAGAACCTGCTGCTTTATTTGCGCCTCTTTCGCGGGGTCATCCTTTTCCTGAGCATGGACAAACGCGGCGAAGAGCAGACAAACCAGCAGGCAGACCAGGTGCGCAGCTTTCATCAAAACCCCCTTTAGAAGTCACATGCTTCCCATGAAATATATCGTTACATTCAGTGTAGCGACGCCAGTCGAAAGTATGAATTTTCTCCACGCCACCGGTGTGCGATAGTGAGACGGCACTAAAAACAAGGAGAGAAAATATGCACTTGAGCATTACTGACGCCGTCACGCCGCAGGAAAAAGAAGAGCTACTTGTGGGTCTGAGAGCCTATAACGGACGGTTCCTCGATTTGACGAACTTTAGCGGTGACATAGGCGTTTACGTTCGAGACGAAAAGGGCGTCATGCTGGGCGGCTTAATTGGCGTACGTAAAGGCGACTGGCTGAATATCGACTATCTCTGGGTGAGCGATACCGTGCGGGGCAGCGGTGTGGGCAGCCAGCTTATCAACACGGCGGAAAATGAAGCCAGGCGTAAAGGCTGCAAGCACGCGCTGGTGGATACCGTTAGCTTCCAGGCGCGCCCGTTCTATGAAAAACAGGGCTACCAGCTGCAGATGTCTTTGCAGGATTACCCATACCCGGGTATGCAGCGTCATTACCTGACGAAAGCGCTTTAAATTCTGATTCTGCGGGCCGGGGAAGCGCAGAGCCACCCGGCGATACCCGCATATAACTTATCCTTCTTATTGATTCTTTTTCGTTTTTTATTTCCCCGCCTCGTTGTCGATATAGTCATTGAAACATTCAGCAAAAGGAACTGTCTCGTGAAACGTCGATTGGGTGCGCTGGTCCTCGCTGGCCTGCTGCTGGCAGGGTGCGATCAAAACGGCAGCGATGCCAGACACATTAAAGTAGGCGTCATCAACGGCGCCGAGCAGGACGTGGCGGAAGTCGCCAAAAAGGTGGCGAAAGAGAAATATGGCCTGGACGTGGAGCTGGTCGGCTTCAGCGGCTCGCTATTGCCTAACGATGCTACCAACCAGGGGGAGCTGGATGCCAATGTCTTTCAGCACCGTCCGTTCCTTGCAGAAGATAACAAGGCGCATGGCTACAAGCTGGTTGCCGTGGCGAATACCTTCGTGTTCCCGATGGCCGGTTATTCACGCAAAATCAAATCCGTTTCGGACCTGAAGAACGGTGCGACCATTGCCATTCCAAACGACCCAACCAACCTTGGTCGTGCGCTGTTGCTGCTGCAAAAAGAGAAGCTCATTACCCTGAAGCCAGACACCGGCCTGCTGCCGACGGCGCTGGATATTACCGCTAACCCTAAACATCTGAACATCATGGAGCTGGAAGGGGCGCAGCTGCCGCGCGTGCTGGACGATCCCAAAGTGGATGTCGCCATCATCAGCACCACCTATCTTCAGCAAACCGGGCTGTCGCCAGTGCATGACAGCGTCTTTATAGAAGATAAAAATTCGCCGTACGTGAACATCGTGGTGGCACGCGAAGACAACAAAGACGCGGAGAACGTGAAGGAATTTATCCAGTCGTATCAGTCACCGGAAGTGGCGAAAGCGGCTGAGACGATCTTTAACGGCGGAGCGGTACCGGGCTGGTAAATTCTGCCTGAAAACGCGGAGTTTAAATTGGCCCGATTCCATCGGTAATCGCCCTTTAACCCACAGCGTGGCCTGCGACGTCGGGCTATCCTCCTTATCACACCAACCGGAGGATAGCCCATGAACATTACCCAAATTCGCAACGCCACCCTGCTGATTACCTACGCCGGGAAACGTCTTTTAATCGACCCGATGCTGGCCCCGAAAGATGCTTATCCGGGCTTTCCCGGCACGGCGCATGCCGAACGCCGTAACCCGACGGTCGAACTCCCTGTTGACGTCAACACGCTGCTGAACGCCGACGCGGTGATCGTCACCCATACCCATGACGATCACTGGGATCGCACCGCGGCGGAGCTGATCGCCAAAGACAAACCGATCTACGTGCAAAACGATCGTGACGCCGCGCTGCTGCGCAGCCAGGGGTTTAACAACCTGACGGTCATGACTGACGCGACCACCTTCGACGGGATTCAGATTGCTAAAACCCACGGCGGCCAACACGGTACCGACCGGGCTTACGCCGTGCCGGAGCTGGCGGAGCGTCTGGGCGAGGCCTGTGGCGTGGTGCTGCGTCATCCTGATGAGAAGACGCTTTATCTTGCCGGGGATACCGTCTGGCGTGACGCGGTGGCGGCCGATCTGCAAAAGCACCAGCCGGACGTGGTGGTACTGAACGCAGGCTATGCACACGTCATTGGTTTTGGCCCCATTATTATGGGGCAGGAGGATGTGCTCAACGTTCATTTCCTGCTCCCACAGGCCAAAATAGTGGCGAGCCATATGGAAGCCATCAACCACTGCCTGCTGACCCGCAGCGCGCTGCGTGAGTACGTTGAAGCCAATCAGGTGAGTGACGCAGTGACCATTCCCCAGGATGGCGAAACCGTTATATTCTGAGTGCGTTAAAGGGAAAGGAGAGACAGATGTCGCTAATCAACGTCGCGATTGTCGCGGTAGACGGGTTCAGCCCGTTCCACTACTCCGTTCCCTGCATTCTGTTTGGCGATTCCGTCTCCGGCGAAAAGCGCTTTAACGTGACGATTTGCGCCGAAACGCCGGGGTTCCTCACCTCAAAAGACGGGTTCGCCCTCAACGCCACGCAGGACTACACCGCCATTGGTCGGGCCGATATAGTCGTTGTTCCCTACTGGCAGCACGTCCTCGAACGCCCGCCTCAGACGCTGCTCGACAGCCTGGTGCAGGCGAGAGACAACGGCGCGGAAATCGTCGGGCTGTGTCTGGGGTCGTTTGTGCTGGGCTATGCGGGCATTCTCGACGGCAAGCGCGCAGCCACCCACTGGGAGTTCGAAAATCAGTTCCAGTCGCTCTTTCCGCACGTCCAGCTGGATATCAACGCCCTCTACGTGGATGACGGCAATATCATCACCTCTGCCGGAACCGCGGCTGCGCTGGACTGCTGCCTGTATATCATTCGTCAGCGCTTTGGCAGCGTGGTCGCCAACCAGATTGCCCGGCGGATGATTGTGCCGCCGCACCGCGAGGGCGGTCAGGCGCAGTTTATTGCTCAGCCTGTTCCGAATGACACCCGCGATGCACGTATCAATTGCCTGATCGACTATCTACAGCAGCACATCACCGAACCGCATAGCCTGGACTCGCTGGCGGAGGTGGTTTCGATGAGCCGCCGCACGCTGACCCGTCACTTTATTAAAGCCACGGGAATGAGCGTCGCCGACTGGCTTACCGCCGAACGCCTGCGGCGTAGCCAGATCCTGCTTGAAGCCGGAAATATGCCGATTGAACGCGTAGCCGAGCTGGTGGGATTTAATTCTGCCGTCACCTGGCGACAGCAGTTTAAGGCGCGTTTTGGGGTAAGTCCTGCGGAGTGGCGAAAGACGTTTCGCATTCACCCGTCTTCATAATTCCTTTGCGCGAAATAAAAAGGAGTGGGTGACATCTTCTGGCTGATGTTTACAAACGATTCTAACGAGCGTGACTTAAACCCCGTAGGTTTAGTTTTCTACTATGGCCGCCAGTGTCTTTTTAGCGTGATCCTGATTTTTTTTGCTGTTTGATGCAGATACGTCAGACTGGTTACAAGACGCCTCTCTTCCGGTTAAGATATTCCTCGTTACTTTCCAGAAGAAAAGGTAGTGGCATGAACAATATTGAAACGCAGTTACTTGAATCAGGCTTTACCGCAAAAGAATTAGCGTATTTGAACCGGAACATTAACCGTTATGGTTCATCCTTGCTAGAGGTCGTGCTTGAGTTAGGTAAGCGATTTCTCATGGTCTTGTGTATTACTGCGGCCGTGGCTCTGATTTTCCTGGCGCTTCTTTTTTTCGCTGAGCATTACAATGTTGTTTCCGGGGGCATTTCTCTTTTCATCGTATTGATTATCGTCTGGTTTTTTCAACCCCCGGTCATTACCTACAAAGCCTGGCGCTACAGAAAGAAATACATTAGTTCTGGCCAGATGCATTAGAAATTAAATCAAACGAGACTTTTGCAGAGACACCCCAGCCAACAATTTTCATCGTGAGCGCTGCGCGATTCATTCCGTCGACTTTGCGGTAGAAATCCAGGGGGAGATAGCGAAACAGACGCCATGATTCGGGTTTTCGTATAGCGCCAAATACCGTATAGACGCTTGCTGCCAGGTTTACGCTGTTGAATACTCCCAGAGCTGATTCACGTTTAAATCCCATAAACTGAGCGATATCCATGACACCATCTGCCAGCATCCCTTCGGAGTTTGGTTGATGTTGAAGCGTTCTGTTAATTTCTTTTGAAATGCCATTTGCCCCATCCATCACCAGAATCGCTCCTGCAAGCGCACCTACTGGATTCATTGTCATCATTGCACCTACACCTGCAACAATCTGTAACCCTGAAAGAACAACCTTAATCGACGAGATAACGTAACCGACGACTTTATTATTTTCTTTAACCAGTTCGATCTGAGCAAAAAGCTGAGCTGTACGGGAGCGAATCATTCCACTTTGCTCAAGAAGGCTTTCGTTCTCAGCCCGGATGTTTTTCAGGCATTCCATGCACTCCTCATCACTTCTGGCTGCCCGGGTTGCACTAAATTGTTGCATCACAAACTGCCGGATATCATCCATAAATTTAATCCGTGCAAGTCCGTCGCTGAGATGTTGTCCGCCGACTATATTCGCAGTATTGATAAGCTTCCGGGCTTCAAGATTTATCATGGTTTCAGCCCACGCACGGGCGTTCTGGCCAGGGAAAAGTGCAATATCCATTTAAATTTCTCATCTGATAACCAACACTTACAGATTATCCTGCCAGCAGAAACTGGCAACAATAAATTGGAAAATGTATTGCGAGATAGAAGGCCTACCCCAGCCTCTCCACCTTCGTCTCCCCCTCCGCCATCGACAGCTGGTACAGCGAAAACGATCGCTGTTTCTCAATCAACTTCGCCAGCTCCGGCGAGTGGCTGGTGAGCCAGATCTGCGAGTAGCGGCTGGCCTCGGCGATTAAGCTCGCCAGCGCGGGGAGCATCTGCGGATGCAGGCTGTTTTCCGGTTCGTTCAACGCGATAAACGCCGGTGGGCGCGGGCTTAACAGCGCCACCGCCAGGCACAGAAAGCGCAGGGTGCCGTCGGAGAACTCCGCCGGTTCCAGCGGGCGGCTCAGCCCCTCGCGCTGCATCATCATGCGAAAACGTCCGCCGGTGTTGTCGCTGTAAAACACGCAGCCGGGGAAGGCCTGGTCGAGGATGCGCATCAGGAGCAGTTCGTCGCCAATCTCCACGATGGTCTGAAACGCCGCCGCCAGGTTGGCACCGTCGCTGGCCAGCACCGGGGAACGGAACCCGACCTGCGGGGCACGCATCGCCGAGCCTGATGAGACGGAAAACTCATGATAAAAGCGCCAGTTACGCAGGGACTCGCGCATCTGCGACACTTCCGGGTAAAGATGCGGTTCGCCGAGCTGCCCGAACACCGATTCGTTCTCGTACAGCGTGCCGCTGTGGGTCACTTTCTCGTGATGCACGTTATTCAGAAACACCGCCTGATTCTTACGCTTCATCAGCTGTGACGACGGGCGTCGATGCTGGCCGCTCAGCCAGATGGACTCCTCTTTGATCACCGGATCGAGCTGAAACTGCGAAGGGTAAGGCAGCCTCTCCACAAACCCGACCTGCAGCTCGTATTCGTAGGTCTCGGTTTCCACCGCCAGGTTCATCCGCCGCAGCTGGTCGCTGCGGGTTTTGCCTGCCCAGAACACCTTCAGAATGCCGCCCTCGTTCGCCAGCGCCTGGGAGAACTGCCCCTGGGCGGCGCTGTGCATCAGGTGTATCGCCTTGTAAATATTGGATTTCCCGGTACCGTTCGGGCCGAAGACGATGTTTAGCTGCTCCAGCTCAAGCGACATCTCGCGTATGGAGCGGTAGTTTTGAATGTGCAGGGTGTTGATCACGGGCAGGCCCTTTTTTGCAGAATAAGCCTGTATATAATCACAGTCTTTGAGGTTAAATGCAAAAAAGAGACGACAGTGAGGATGTCGTCTAAACGGGGTACTGCTTTGGGCCTCTACGGGTCAATGGGGCCTTCGCATTTTTGTGATCACTTGACTGCCAGACGCAGACCCAAATCATCAGGATAGGGATCAAAGTAGTTTTGCGTCATCAGATACCGGTCAGGATATTCGGCCAGGTAGTGCTTCAGCAGCGTGATCGGGGCGAGAATAGGTAACTGCCCGTTGCGATAGTGCAGGATCACGTCGCGCAGCTCACCGCGCTGGCGGGTGTTTAGCTGGTTGCGGAAATACCCCTGAATATGCATCAGCACGTTGGTGTGGTTCTTCCGCGAAGCCGGTTTTTTCAGGATGGTCATCAGCTTTTCCCGGTACGCCACAAAGAAGGCGTCCAGGTCTTCCCATTCGTGCAGCGAGGCAACGAACGGGCCGATTTCACGGTAGCCCGCCTGATGGTGCGCCAGCAGCTGCAACTTATAGCGGCTGTGGAAATCCAGCAGCCCACGTCGCGTCAGACCTTTAGCGCGCAGCGTGTTTAGCTCGTGCAGGGCAAATACCCGCTCAATAAAGTTTTCCCGTAGCACAGGGTCGTGCAGCCGACCATCTTCCTCGACGGGCAGCCACGGGTAGGTTTCAAGAAGGGCGGCGGTGAACAGCCCGACGCCCTCCTTGCGGCCCCGGTTGCCGTTTTCATCGTACAGCCGCACGCGTTCCAGGCCACAGCTTGGGGATTTTGCACAGACGATAAATCCCGAAAGATCGCCGATTTTTGGCAGATAGTCCGCCGTAAATTCGACCATTTTCTGCGTGAGGTCATCATGAGGCGGCTTGCTGAAACGGAGCTGCGTCTCGCCGCTGTCCGTCAGCGTCAGGCGTATGGCCGGGCGAGGCGTCGGCAGCCCGATCGCCATTTCCGGGCAGACGGGGCGGAAATTTACCCACTGGGCCAGCTCATCCATAACGAAGCCCATACGCTTGTGTCCGCCGTCAAAGCGTACGGCGGAGCCGGTCAAACATCCGCTAATACCGAGCACAGGTTTCGTTGTCATGGTGTGGTCCTCCCGTTCATATAATTAAAACTTACACAACATGACTAATTTGTCCAAGTATTCGCGGAACTATTTTTTTTATTCCTTTAGAATCAATGCGTCTTAACTGCCCTTGTAGGTCGAGTAACCGTACTGACTCAGCAGAAGCGGGATGTGCAGCTTTTCGTTGGTGCGGGTCACGGTAAACAGCACCGGGATCTCCGGGAAGAAGGTGTCCAGCTTTTTGCCGTGGAAGTACTCTGCGGTTTTAAAGGTCACTTTATACACGCCAGGCTGCATGTCCTGGTCCTGCGGATAGAGCGATTTAATACGTCCGTCGTGGTCGGTTTTGCCGCTGGCAACCGGGGTCCATTTGTCCTGCTGCTGCTTCTCCAGCGTAACGGTCACGTCTGATGGCGGCATCCCGGTTTGCTGGTCGAGAATGTGGACGCTCAGCGTGCCGGCAGGGGCGCTAAAGGCGGCAGGGGCAAAGGCCATGGCGGCCAGGAACAGCAGAGGGGTTGTTTTTTTCATGGTGTTTTCCTGTGGAGTTATTCGTCACAGGAAAACGTTAGCATCTGCGGCGCGGTAAAATATTCAACTTTTCGTGAAGATTCCCACAGCAGAAAATGATCAGAGGATAATCACTTCAAGCGATACCTGCTGCTGCCACTGCTCCAGCTGCTTTTTTCGTCCGGCGGTAAGTTTGCCGCTGGTGACCAGAAGCCATTTTCGCTCCGGGAAAATCTCCGGAGCCAGCGTGGCAGGGGGAACCGGCAGGATGTCGATCCGGTGACCCTGACCGGTGCGCGTTAAGGCCTCGAGCCAGATCTCGCACGGGTCGTTGAGATGCCAGCCGCTGAGCAGAATATTGTCGCCCGGCGCTTTCTTATCACCTTCGAGACAAAACGAGGTGTAGGCGATGATGATGCCGTCGAGGAGCGCGCGCAGGGTCATGGCGGCGGCAACGTTAGCCGAGACCTGGCTGCGCAGCGGACGCAGCACGTTCGCGACCAGCTCTGGTCTTGGGTACTCGCGTCCGGCGTCGTAAATCATCTGGCGCAGGGATTCGACTTTGCCGTCCTGCAGGCGCTGCAGCATGTTCTGCTGCAGGGTTTGCCAGTTGTTGGTCCGCCCCAGCGTCGGGCGCTCCAGCAGCGGTTTGACCTGGCCGATTGGGACGCCTTTTTTGACCCAGTCGAGGATTTTCAGCGCCTGCTGGACGTCCTCATCGCTGTACTGGCGGTGACCGCCTTCCGTGCGCTGTGGCTTGAGTAAACCGTAGCGACGCTGCCACGCCCGGAGGGTGGTGGCGGTAATGCCGCTGAGTCTGGCGAATTCGCCGATGGAGTAAGCCATGTCCGTGTCCAGAGTGGAGGAATACTCTCAATATACTACGAATTTTCCCGAACGGGATGAAGCGCCGAAACGGTGCACTACACTTAACATCCAACCGTGCAAATGAAAGGAATTCTCATGAAGCTATGGCCTGTTGTGACCGGTGTTGCCATTGCGCTGACCCTGGTTGCCTGTAAATCCCCTACGCCGCCGAAAGGCGTGCAGCCTATTACTCATTTTGAAGCTAGCCGTTATCTCGGCAAATGGTACGAAGTCGCGCGCCTGGAAAACCGCTTTGAACGCGGTCTGGAGCAGGTGACCGCCACCTACGGCAAGCGCAGCGACGGCGGTATCAGCGTGCTGAACCGGGGTTACGATCCGGTGAAAAACAAGTGGAATGAAAGTGAGGGGAAAGCGTACTTCACCGGCGAGCCGACCACCGCCGCGCTGAAGGTGTCGTTCTTCGGTCCGTTCTACGGCGGGTATAACGTAATCAAACTGGACGACAAGTACCAGTACGCGCTGGTCAGCGGCCCGAACCGCGATTATCTGTGGATTTTGTCACGCACGCCGACCATCCCGGATGCGGTGAAGCAGGATTACCTGAACACCGCGCGCAGTCTGGGCTTCCGGGTTGACCAACTGGTGTGGGTGAAGCAGTAAAGATCGTGCTTTCTTCGTAGGGTATTACGGACTCGCCTGGATAGACTTCCGTTAAAAGCCCAACGGAGGGAAGACGTTATGATCTGGCAGCCTTTTCGTGGTGACGCACCGAAAAACATGACGATTTTCAGTGCGTCCTTTCCCGACGTCAGCGACCAGTGGCCGATGAAAGACGATGCTGCCCGTGAAATCGCTGCGCTCGATCGGGCGCTGAAAGCCGAGCCAGCGCTCCGTCCTCCACTGGTTGAGTACGAAGAAGGAGGGCAGGCCGTGCTTGTCCCGCAGAACCGCTATTCCGAACAGGCCTTTCGCAACCGTCCGGCGCTTACCGCATGGCGCACCCGGCTGGTGCCCTCCGCGCTGGCGCTGTTTGTGGTGCAAAACCCGCTTGAGGATCGCCTGCCGGACGGCACAAAGATGGACAGCGACAGTCGCCAGTGGTTTATCCACGCGAACGACGCCATCGGCGTGCGCTCCCGCGCCCGGGTGCTTGCCGCGCTGGTGGAGAAGTACATTCACAATGAGAGTGAGAACAACTGGGTCAGCCTGGCAAGCGGCGCCGCCATTCCGGTGCTGGAGGCGCTGCGCGAAGCAAAGCTCGATGGCCAGCAGGTCTATCTCACGCTGGTGGATAAAGACCCCGTGGCGCTTAGCTGGGCCGAAACCATGGCGGCGCAGGAAGGCATTGTGGTGGGCGAACAGCTGACCCTGCTCAGGCGCAACCTGGTGCACACGCTGGTGCGTAACGAGGACCTGCTGCTGGAGCTGGGCGAGCATCAGGCCGAACTGGTCGACGCGCTGGGGATTTTCGAATACTTCAACGACGCCGACGCGGTGATTTTTCTCCAGCGCGCGCTGCGGCTGGTCAAGCCCGGCGGGGCGGTGATTGTCTCAAACATGCTGACCAGCAGCCCGCAGATTGACTTTGTGCTGCGCGGTATCGGCTGGGAGGATATCCACCCGAGGACGCTACAGCAGCTGCAGGATATTCACCTGGCGGAGGGCGTACCGGTGGAAAACGTCACCGTGGTCGTGCCGAAGGACGGGGTTTATGCGGTGATGGAAGTGAGGGTGTAGCACTGTTTATTCCCTCTCCCTGAGGGAGAGGGTTAGGGTGAGGGGGAACTGACCGCAAGGAGTGGCTTGATATTGTTCGGTTTTCCAATCATGATCCCCCCATGAAAATCGAAACCGCACACCCCTCCCACTTCGAACGCCTGGTCGCGATCTGGGAATCCTCCGTCCGCGCCACCCATCACTTTTTACAGGAAAGCGATATTGCGGCGCTGCGTCCGCTATTGCTCAACGCGTACCTGCCCAACCTCAAGGTCGTGATAGCCCGCGATGACGCAGGCGTTATTCACGGCTTTTTAGGCGTGGATGAAAACCGCATTGAAATGTTGTTTGTGGATGATGCGAGTCGCGGGAAGGGGGTCGGTAAACTGCTGCTTAAACACGCCATCGCAGAGTTCGGCGCGAACGAGGTGGACGTGAATGAGCAGAATCCGCAGGGAGTCGCCTTTTATCGGCATATGGGATTTGAGCAGGTCGGGCGCTCGGAACTTGACGGGCAGGGGAATGCGTTTCCGTTGCTGCATATGCGGTTGGCTAAGTAAATATTTATTTAACGCAGGAATCACACTTGTTAGATATGAAATGCAATGCGTTTTCCTGTGGGAAGTTCAACGTCGATACAAAGTTTCCCACCCATTGCCTCAATGTAGCGCTTAAGCGTGGCAATTTTTAGTTCATTTCCACGTTGCTCTATTTGTGTTACTGCGGGCTGGCTCACCCCCATTAGCTCGGCAACATTTTTTTGCGAAAGTCTGAGCTCTTCACGTAAAAGTTGCAGACCCGTTTCAAGGATCATTTCCTCTGCCATTTCTTTAATTCGTTGTTGGCTTTCCGGTGAGCGTGATGCAATTAATTCATTTAGGGTTTTCACTTGGCTGTCTCCAGACTTGTCAGATGCCGGGTAAATTCATCATCTGCAATGCGAACAAAGCACGAATCGGACGGCCAGCATATTGAATACCTAACTCTTTCATATTCTTATATTGCGAGCCTTTTACAGTATCGGCATAGGGAAGATGAGGTCCATAGTTTTGTAGATTTAGCATGGCTGCCAGTACCTTTTCCTGTAACCCTTCTTCCTGTTCAGGCAACCATAGCTCAAACACCTTTCCGAACAGTACCATCCACATGCTCTCTTCCATGATAAGCTATAGCTTATATACAGGATATAAGCTGTAGTTAATAAATGCAATGGCTGTCATTGGCAACCAGGTAGCGAGTGGCAGAAGTATGACAAATACGGGGCATCTAAATGATTGTATTAGTGAGAAATTGCGAGGCGTCTTCCTGTGTTTTTTAGAGTCATGCTGGCAAGGAAGGTAGGGGGGCAGCATGATTATGGCTACTCTTTAAATTCTTTTTCCATTTACCAGCCACTTTCTTGCTGAACTTGTAAGTAAGCCTTACATGTTGTTTTTATTCAGGCTACCTTCTTCGTAAACGGCTTTAATATGCTCAGTAATGGCTTGAGGAGAGACTTGCTAAAGAGCCGCAATGGCTGCTTGCGACAGCCAGAGCGTTTCATGTTCAAAGCGACATGTGATGCAAACCGTACCGTCCTCACTGGCAACATAACAAATTCACCAGCCGGAAATTAGATTTTGTTTTTATCAACCATGTCGGCTCCGTCTTCTTAACGAATAACCTTGCCTGCCTTCAGGAAGCCAGAAACCGCCGCTAAGCCAGGTGGTTTGTATTTGATTTTACGAGGCGCTTTCCAGGATGCTGAATTTGAATCGCTGCGAGTGCGTTCTCTATCTCAACGAGCTTTGCTTTCGTCCGTTTATAATCGTCCTGCAACCGCTGCTCCTGCTCGTTATACGCCACCAGAACGATGCACCCTTTCATCACCTTGACCGTGACCTGCTGTCCAGTATCAAAGCCTGCGGCGCGAAGCCACTTGCCGGACAGAATGATATTGGGCGTGGATTTGTCGAAAACATTCGGGCGATATCCCACAATTAACGAACGCTCGGTTCCGGATTGGTCGGTGTCTGGGGTAGAATGCGAATCAGCCATAATCAACTCCTTGATAGTTGGTGAGGTTAGACGCTCCGGCTGTGTTCCCGCACATCGGGGCGTTGTTAGTAGAGGAGGTTTAGGTGGCCTCCTATATATGGCAGAGTAGATGGATAGGTGGCCTCATGTCAATCATATCGCGCGAAAAAAAACCAAAAGGCGGTGGGCAGTCTCCGCAGTTTAAGATGCGTATTGATCCGGCATTGAAGGAACAGCTGGATGCTGTGGCGGCTGAGGAAGGGGTGAGTCTCGCCAGTTGGTTGAAAGAACTGGCGAGGGAGGCTTTGCGCGCGAAAGGGATAAAACCTTTAGGCTAGTAAAAATCTAATTCACTCTGTTGGAGCTAGAAACATGAAATCTTTTTTAGCATACTGAGCATGATTTTTTAGATGCAGTTGGTAAATCTCAGAATTTAATATTGCATCAAAAGAACAGTCAACGTTCCATGCTCTTAGATAGAATCCTGCCGTCGCTTCGCGTACTTTCACAATTAAAGAGCCCCTAATCATTTTATATTCATATTCGATGGTGTCTTTGAACTTTATTCTTGGGTGTGGAACTATTTCTAGTTCAACAATATTATTCCACTCAATATCATCACCTATAGCCTCTCCTTTTTCAACATTAACATTCAATAGGTTAGCTTTAGTTATTCGAGATGGAGAAAAACTGATGAATTTCTTGTACTTACTATCATAAGCGCGCACATATATCTTTAAGCCATCATCGAATAGACTATGGGGAGTAATAATCCTTTTTGATTTTCCACTCGTAACAGAAAGATAGTCAATTTCTACCTTCTTTTTTTGTGTAATAGCTCTAGTTATTGGAGCAAATGCTTCTTTGCTAGGTATATTAAGGCGCTGACATCTATAAATATAATTAATATTTGTTTTTTCTATTTTTTCAGATTTTATCCAGCAAAGGACATCAATATCGTTTAAATTATAATATGGCGAAAAAAACTCATCATTTATAATATGTTTCTTTGTTTTTGAATCGAAGTAACTGTTTTTACCTTCAGTAATTTCATTATATTTATTAATATCTCTTGTGGCTGATGCTTCTTTTATATTGAAGGCCTCCATTAATGAAGAGCGGGATACCTCACCTTTATATATTAAGGAAAATTCAATGTATCTCAGCCGATCGCTATCGTGCGGTATAAAAGTTGATATCGGATTCATGTTACCCTCCGTAGAACGTGTTACGCTAGTAATCTACTACATATGGTGTTTATGATAGACTAAAGATCAGATTGAGGCCATAGATGCGATCAAAATGATCTTGCTTTTGCTTGATCCTTCGTAGATCCAGGGTATAATCCTAAATGCTGGCAAAAAGTCAGTATTTTGAGGAAATGAAAATGGCAGTTAACAAACCATACGGTGATGGCAAGCGAATCGGTGCTGTGCGTGAGCGTAGCCAGTGCCAAACTGCAAGCGGTCATTGGGTCAAGCGTGATACAGAAACTGGACGTTTTATGGATGTGAAGGCAGACAAAACTCCGTTTAAAGGAGTCCGAAAAGAAAAATAGCCATTACCGGTGGAACGGTAACAGCTACTTGTGGTGCTAGTCACTATAGGTGGTGGAACACCTTAGTGAGGATGCCATACGGGAGGTCTCCATCCCGGAGCATAATTCTAAAGCTAAAAAATTATACTCTTTTAGCACCATTTTATCTAGAGATCCCTCCCTAACATACTTGGGAGATTGTGATGAATCGTTCAAAGATTGTTCGTGTTTGCGCTTACGTCCGTTTTCGTTTAGGTCGTTTTGAACATGTGTGCGCACATTGGCGTTCATTGCCACATTAAAGTAATGAGAAAGGGAGGAGAGAAATCTCTTCCTTTTTTTATCAGCAAAATAAAAAAAGATTTCTAAAAAGAGAGAGTCATTGGCGGAAGATCACAGGAGTCGAACCTGCCCGGGAACGCTGGCGTCCCCAACTGGATTTGAAGTCCAGCCACCTCACCGGAGATGACGATCTTCCGCGCCTGCATTGCTACATGGAGGCGGGGCGCATTATAGCTACTTTCAGGCATTTACCACATACCCCGACACACTTTTTTCACCTCTCTTTTGACCTGTACCCCCCTGTTTCAGTTAATTCTTAAGAAAATCCTCAGGTTAGCGTTTTGTGCTCTCCGACATTTACCGCGATCACAAAAAACAAGAAACGTAATCTGCTAACCAGAAAACGCAATACCCGCTCATGAAACAATGGTTTAAAACCAATGCAACCGGTCTCAGCGCCCCCTACAGCGTGAAGGATGAATAAAAGATGAGCGAAGTATTGTCAGTAAAAGAGAAGATTGGCTACGGCATGGGAGACGCCGCCAGCCATATCATTTTTGATAACGTCATGTTGTATATGATGTTTTTCTACACCGATATTTTCGGCATTCCCGCCGGGTTTGTCGGCACCATGTTCCTGCTCGCCCGTGCGCTGGATGCAATCTCCGACCCGTGCATGGGGCTGATTGCCGACCGCACCCGCAGCCGCTGGGGCAAGTTCCGCCCGTGGATTTTGTTCGGCGCCATCCCGTTCGGCATCGTCTGCGTGCTGGCCTATACCACGCCGGATCTCAGCCTCAACGGCAAAATGGTGTATGCCGCCATTACCTATACGCTGCTGACCCTGCTCTATACCGTGGTTAACATCCCGTACTGCGCATTGGGCGGGGTGATCACCAACGACCCGACGCAGCGTATATCCCTGCAATCCTGGCGCTTCGTGCTGGCGACGGCGGGCGGCATGCTCTCCACGGTGCTGATGATGCCGCTGGTGAACCTGATCGGCGGCGACGATAAAGCGTTCGGCTTTCAGGGCGGGATCGCCGTCCTGTCGGTGGTCGCGTTCCTGATGCTGGCGTTCTGCTTCTTCACCACCAAAGAGCGCATCCAGGTGCCGCCGAGCACCACCGCTATGCGGGAAGACCTGCGCGACATCTGGCGCAACGATCAGTGGCGCATCGTTGGCGTGCTGACCATCCTCAACATCCTCGCCGTCTGCGTGCGCGGCGGGGCGATGATGTACTACTGCACCTGGATCATGGGCTCGCCGGAAGTGTTCGTCGCGTTCCTCACCACCTACTGCGTCGGCAACCTGATCGGCTCCGCGCTGGCGAAACCGCTCACCGACTGGAAGTGTAAGGTCAGCATTTTCTGGTGGACCAACGCCGCGCTGGCGGTGGTGAGCGTAGCGATGTTCTTCGTGCCGATGCATGCCACCGTGGTGATGTTCGCCTTTATCTTCGTCATCGGCGTGCTGCACCAGCTGGTGACGCCGATCCAGTGGGTAATGATGTCCGATACCGTCGACTATGGCGAATGGACCAACGGCAAACGTCTGACCGGGATCAGCTTTGCGGGCACGCTGTTCGTGCTGAAGCTTGGCCTGGCGCTGGGCGGGGCGATGATCGGCTGGATGCTGGCAGGCGGCGGCTACGACGCGGCAGCCAAAACCCAGAACAGCGCGACCATCAGCATCATTATCGGCCTGTTTACCCTGGCCCCGGCGGTCTGCTACGTGCTGAGCGCCATTATCGCCAAACGCTACTACACGCTGAAAACCCCCTTCCTGACCAAAATCCTGGGCGAGCTGGCGCAGGGTGCGCGCCGCAATCAGCAGGAGTTTGAAAACCTGCCGGTCAGCAAAGAATTGCAGAACTAAGAGGACGAAAGCATGAAAATCAGTGATGGAAACTGGCTTATTCAACCGGGTCTGAACGTGACGTATCCGGTACAGGTGTTCGACGTGGAGCAGCAGGGCAATGACCTGGTGGTGTACGTTGCGCCGCGCGACGTGCGTGAGCGCACCTGGCAGCTCGACACGCTCATGTTCACGGTGCGCCTGTTTGCCCCGCAGGAGGGGATTGTCGGGGTGCGCATCGAGCACTTCCAGGGCGCGCTGGACAACGGCCCGCACTACCCGCTGAACGTGCTGAAAGACGTGAAGGTCGAGATTGAAAACAACGCGGAATTTGCCGAGCTGAAAAGCGGAAGCGTCAGCGTGCGCGTCACCAAAGGGGAATTCTGGGCGCTGGACTTCCTGCGCAACGGCCAGCGCATTACCGGCAGCCAGCTGAAAAACAACGGTTACGTGCAGGACACCAACACCGATCGCAACTACCTGTTTGAACGTCTCGACCTCGGCGTGGGCGAAACGGTCTACGGTCTGGGCGAGCGCTTTACCGCCCTGGTGCGCAACGGCCAGACGATCGAAACGTGGAACCGGGACGGCGGCACCAGCACCGAGCAGTCCTACAAAAACATCCCGTTTTATCTGACCAACCGTGGCTACGGCGTGCTGGTGAATCACCCGGAAAACGTCTCGTTCGAAGTGGGCTCGGAGAAAGTCTCCAAAGTGCAGTTCAGCGTCGAAGGGGAATATCTGGAGTACTTCGTGATCGACGGCCCGACGCCGAAAGAGGTGCTCAACCGCTATACGCGGTTCACCGGGCGTCCGGCGCTGCCGCCCGCGTGGTCGTTCGGCCTGTGGCTGACCACGTCGTTCACCACTAACTACGACGAAGCGACGGTTAACAGCTTTATCGACGGCATGGCCGAGCGCGATCTGCCGCTGCACGTCTTCCACTTCGACTGCTTCTGGATGAAGGCCTTCCAGTGGTGTGATTTTGAGTGGGACCCGGTGACCTTCCCGGATCCGGAAGGGATGATCCGCCGCCTGAAGGAGAAAGGGCTGAAGGTCTGCGTGTGGATTAACCCGTACATCGGCCAGAAGTCGCCGGTATTTCGCGAACTGAAAGAGAAGGGCTACCTGCTCAAGCGCCCGGACGGTTCCCTGTGGCAGTGGGACAAGTGGCAACCGGGGCTGGCAATTTATGACCTCACTAACCCGGAAGCGTGCCGGTGGTATGCCGACAAGCTGAAAGGCCTGGTGGACATCGGCGTCGACTGCTTTAAGACCGACTTTGGCGAGCGCATCCCGACGGACGTGCAGTGGTTTGACGGATCCGATCCACAGAAGATGCATAACCATTACGCCTACATCTACAACGAACTGGTGTGGAACGTGCTGAAAGAGACCGTGGGTGAGCAAGAGGCGGTGCTGTTTGCCCGCTCGGCGTCCGTGGGCGCGCAGCAGTTCCCCGTTCACTGGGGTGGTGACTGCTACGCCAACTATGAGTCGATGGCGGAAAGTCTGCGCGGCGGGCTGTCGATTGGCCTGTCCGGCTTTGGGTTCTGGAGCCACGATATTGGCGGATTCGAAAACACCGCCCCGGCACACGTCTACAAGCGCTGGTGCGCGTTCGGGCTTTTATCCAGCCACAGCCGCCTGCACGGCAGTAAATCTTACCGCGTGCCGTGGGCGTATGATGACGAGTCCTGCGACGTGGTGCGCCACTTTACGCAGCTGAAGTGCCGGATGATGCCGTATCTGTACCGTCAGGCGGCGCTGGCGCGCGAGTGCGGTACGCCGATGCTGCGGGCGATGATGCTGGAGTTCCCGGACGATCCGGCGTGCGATTATCTTGACCGCCAGTACATGCTGGGGGATGCGGTGATGGTCGCGCCGGTGTTCTCAGAGAAGGGCGATGTACAGTTCTGGCTACCTGAAGGACGCTGGACGCACCTGTGGCATAACGACGAAATTCAGGGTAGCCGCTGGCATAAGCAACAGCACGACTTCCGCAGCCTGCCGGTCTATGTGCGCGATAACACCCTGCTGGCGCTGGGCAATAACAGCCAGAAACCAGACTATGCGTGGAACGAGGGCACGGCCTTCCAGTTGTTTAACCTGGAGGATGGCGCAACGGCGGTGAGTGAAGTGCCTGCGGCGGACGGCGCGGTGGCGTTTACGCTGAAAGCGTCACGAGAGGGCGATACCGTGACCCTGAGCGGCGTGGGTGAGGCGCGAAACTGGTCGGTGTGCTTGCGCAACGTGCAGAAGGTGGGCGGCGTGAAAGGCGGTTCACATGCGGGAAGCGAGTGGGGCGTGGTGGTGAAAGCGGAGGGGAATGAGGTGGTGGTTCACCTCTGAGCGATAAAAATGCCCGGTGGCGCTTCGCTTACCGGGCCTACGGTAATTATGCGGTCTGATGCCCTCACCCTGACCCTCTCCCACAGGGAGAGGGAATAAAACCGCCACCCGGCTTGTTTATTGCACGGGTGTTGAAACAATGCCACTCGTCATCGTCTGCTCTACCTGCTGTTTATCCATATTCACCGCGCTCAGCTTGCCGTTCACCGTCGGCTTCAGCGGCGCATTGGCCTGCACGCTGCCGCTGGCGGTGAGTTGAATATTGCCATCGCCCGTCACCGGTAGCGCTGGCCAGCCCCACTGCTGCAGCACGTTGAGCGGCACGCCGCGCCCGTTCAGGCTCACGGTGGTTTGCCGTTGCGGCAACTGCGAAACCGTCGCCGTCGCTTCCAGAATGCCTTTCTCGGTAAATGCGCTCAGGTCGGTAATGTTCACCGTGGCGGCGTTGGCATTCAACGCCAGCGACGGACGGCGCACGTCCACGCGGTTAAAGGTCGCCGCCGCGCCGTTCAGGGTTGCGCTGCCGCTCCACACGCCCCACTGGCGGTCTTTCACCAGCTGCAGGTTGGCACCGTAGCCATCCAGGGAGGTGATCTGCCACGGGAAGGCGGGATCGATGTCGATCACCAGGTTGCGGCTCAGGCCGAATTTTTGCAGCGTGACGCTGTTCAGCCATTCCGGTAGCGGCTCCATCCATAGCGTTTTCCAGTTCTGCGGCAGGGTGTACTCCAGACCGGCGATGGCGACATCGTCCAGCACCAGCGCTTTGCCGTCGCGCAGCCAGTTGCCGGAGGTGCGCACCATGCCGCCTTCCCAGCGGGAGGTAAACTGGCGCAGCGCCATACCCTGCGGGGAAAACTCTGCGTTCAGGATCGGGTCAAACAGATGCAGCGAGCCGTAGATAAACTCGCTGGCGTTCATGGACAAACGCCCGTCCTGACTTTGCCAGTCGCCTTTGCTTATCGTCAGGTTGCGCAGGCTTAAATCGAGGTCGGTCACCGCCCAGTCCGGGCCCTGCAGCCGGGCGTCGGTGACCTCCAGACGGCCTATTTGCAGAGAAGGGAGGGTGGCCAGCGGGGCAAAGAAGGCTGTCAGCGTGTTGTCGCTCTGCAGGCGGATCTCATTCAGACGCAGGGTGTCGATAACCCAGCTTCCGTCGGCGTTACGCAGGGCGGAGCCGGTGAGCGAACCGCGCGCCATATCGGCCCCGATAGTGTTCAGCACCACCTCCTTACCGTTAAGCTGGCCCTCAATTAACACGTTGGTGGCCGGGACGCCGTTGAGGGTCAGCGAGCCTGCGCTCATCTGAATCTGCGCGTTTTTCCCCAGCACGTTGCCTGCTTCCGGCTGCCATGGGCTGACGCCGCCCGTCACCTTCTGCGCGCTCAGATCCCATTCGGTATTCGGGCTGTTAAAGGCCATATTGCTCAGTTGAAGACGATCGGCCTGCAAGGGCAGCGGTGCCGTCTGCGGCGAGAGGTTCAGCGTGCCATCGAAAAGGGTAATGGCGTCCATATGCAGCGGATCGGTCACCTGACGGCTGCTCAGGCCGATATCAACTTTTTTGGCTACCAGCGTGGCAGGTTTACCGTCCCGCCCGAAGGTGACGTTTTCCAGAATAAGATGGGAAGGCGACGAAAAGCGGTGATTCATCTTGTCGAAACTGAGTTCGTAATCGGTATTCACCGTCACCCAGCTGCTGACCTGAGCCGCGCCCCAGCGGGTCTGGAGCAGAATATAGAGCGCCAGTATCACAATGAGCAGGGCTACCAGAAGATAGACGAGCAGCTTTCCAATAAATTTCATGGTCTTCCATCCCGCAAACGTACATAAGGGAGTTATGCACGATTTATGCGCAATCCTCAAGGCGGGAATGGTGTAAATAGATGTCACGGCAGGCATTGACTGCCTGCCGTGAAGGGGATCAGTTCTTTTCAGGCGGGAAAACGAGGTTCAGCACAATAGCGGTGATACCGCCCGCGGCGATGCCGGAAGAGAGCAGGTTTTTCACCCAGTCAGGGGCAAACTGCAGGATCAGCGGCTGCTGAGAAACGCCCAGTCCCACGGCCAGCGACAGCGCGATAATCATGATCGCCCGGCGGTTCAGCGGTTCGCGGGAGACGATACGCACCCCGGACGCTGCGATAGTCCCGAACATCACCAGCGTTGCGCCACCCAGCACCGGCTCAGGAATGTGCTGCACAAAGCCGCTCACCGCCGGGAACAGGCCGAGGACGATCAGCATCAGCGCCACCACAAAACCCACGTAGCGGCTGGCGACGCCGGTCAGCTGGATCACGCCATTGTTCTGACCGAAGCAGGAGTTCGGGAAGGTATTGAATACCGCAGAAACAAACGAGTTCAGGCCGTTCGCCAGCACGCCGCCTTTCAGGCGCTTCATGTACAGCGGGCCGGACACCGGCTGCTCGGAGACGTCGGAGGTAGCGGTGATATCGCCGATGGTCTCCAGAGAGGTGATCATAAAGACCAGCATCAGCGGCAGGAGCAGACCCCAGTCAATGCCCAGACCGTAGTACAGCGGCGTGGGGACGGTGATCAGCGCGCTGTTGGTCGGAGCGGTGTTCTCCGGCAACATGCCCAGCGCCCACGCCAGCAGATAACCGGCTGCCATGGCGATCACCAGAGAAGCCACGCGCAGGTAAGGGTTACGCTGGCGGTTAAGCAGAATAATGATCGCCAGCACGACGCCCGCCAGCAGCAGGTTTTTCGGCGCGCCGAAGGTATGGTCGCTCATTGCGGCATAGCCGCCGCCGATGGAGGTGAGGCCGACCTGAATCAGCGACAGGCCGATAATCATCACCACCACGCCGGAGACCAGCGGGGTAATGACGCGACGCGCCAGATGCAGCACGCGGGAGATGACCATCTCCGTGCAGCTTGCCAGCATCAGGGTGCCGAACAGCGCCGCCATCATGGTCGGGACATCCGCACCGCCGGTTTTCAGGGCTGTGCCGCCCATGATCAGCGGCGCCACGAAGTTAAAGCTGGTACCCTGGATCGACAATAATCCCGACCCCACCGGACCCCACGCTTTAATTTGAATAATTGAGGCCACGCCAGAGGCGAAGAGGGACATACTGATGATGTGCTGCGTATCCTGCGCCGGTAAACCGAGCGCCTGGCAGATCAGCAGCGCCGGGGTGATCACCGCGACAAACATCGCCAGAAGATGCTGGCAGGCCGCGAAAAGCGTCTGAGGCAGTGGCGGGCGATCTTCAAGGCGGTAAATCAGTTCGCTATTTTGCTTCTGCGCAATCGGTTGCGCATCAGGCGACTCTATGGTGTTAACGGACATCGGCGGCAATCCCACGGTGGAAAAGCGGGCATTTTATCTGACCACCTGGTAAAAGCAAACGATTGCCAGCAAAAAAAGGGAAGAAAATCTGCCGTTGTGAGCAGGTTTTCTACAACCCGTCGGGAAAAAAAATTACACTTTTTGCGCCGGTGGCTCATGAAGAGCGCAAACCGGCCAGGATAACGCCGCGTGTGTATGGAACACGCGCATAACAGGAGCCTTTTATGATTCATCTCGATACGTTGTCGACCCTTGTTGCCGCAACGCTGGTTCTGCTGCTTGGTCGCAAGCTGGTACATAGTGTTTCCTTTCTGAAAAAGTACACCATTCCTGAACCTGTCGCCGGTGGCTTGCTGGTGGCGCTGGCCCTGCTGGTACTGAAAAAAAGCATGGGCTGGGAAATTGATTTTGATATGTCCCTGAAAGATCCGCTGATGCTGGCCTTCTTTGCCACCATCGGCCTGAACGCCAACCTGGCGAGCCTGCGCTCTGGCGGTAAGGTGCTCGGCGTATTTCTGATTGTGGTGGTGGGACTGCTGCTGATGCAAAACGCCATTGGCATCGGCATGGCGACGCTGCTGGGGCTGGATCCGCTGATGGGTCTGCTGGCGGGTTCGATTACCCTGTCAGGCGGCCATGGTACTGGAGCCGCGTGGAGTAAGCTGTTTATCGAGCGTTACGGCTTTGAAAACGCAACGGAAGTGGCGATGGCCTGCGCAACCTTTGGTCTGGTGCTGGGTGGCCTGATTGGCGGCCCGGTGGCCCGTTATCTCGTTAAACATTCCACCACGCCGAATGGCAGACCGGACGATGAAATGGTGCCCACCGCGTTCGAAAAGCCGGATGTCGGGCGCAGCATCACCTCGCTGGTACTGATTGAAACCATCGCGATGATTGCCATCTGCCTGACCATGGGCAAAGTGGTTGCGCAATGGCTGGCGGGTACAGCGTTTGAACTTCCGACCTTTGTCTGCGTGTTGTTTATCGGGGTCATTCTGAGCAACGGTCTTGCGCTGATGGGCTTCTACCGCGTGTTTGAACGTGCGGTATCGGTGCTCGGTAACGTCTGTCTGTCGCTGTTCCTGGCGATGGCGCTGATGAGCCTCAAACTGTGGGAGCTGGCCTCGCTGGCGCTGCCGATGGTGGCGATTCTGGCGGTGCAGGCACTGTTTATGGCACTGTACGCCATGTTCGTGACCTGGCGCCTGATGGGGAAAAACTACGATGCAGCGGTGCTGGCAGCGGGTCACTGCGGGTTTGGTCTGGGGGCAACCCCAACGGCTATTGCCAACATGCAGGCGATCACCGAACGGTTTGGGCCATCGCACATGGCGTTTCTGGTGGTGCCAATGGTCGGGGCGTTCTTTATTGATATCGTCAACGCGCTGGTGATTAAGCTGTACCTGATGCTGCCGATGTTTGCCTGAGATCAGGCGTTGGAATAGCGCTCGGTTTCCGGCATCCAGCGCTCAATTAACGCTGCCGCCTGTTCGGGGTAGCGTTCATGAATATGGCGTGCGAGGCGCTGAACTTCCGGGATCATGGCCTGATCGCGCAGCAAATCCGCCACCTTAAATTCGGCATTTCCCGTCTGACGCGTGCCCAGCAATTCGCCCGGGCCGCGTATCTCAAGGTCTTTTTGTGCAATCACAAAACCGTCGTTGCTGTCGCGCAGCACCTGCAAACGCATCTGGGCAGTTTTTGAGAGCGGCGCTTTATAGAGCAGCACGCAGTGGGAGGCCACTGCGCCACGCCCAACGCGCCCACGCAGCTGGTGGAGCTGAGCAAGGCCAAGACGCTCCGGGTTTTCGATGATCATCAGGCTGGAGTTGGGGACGTCGACGCCCACTTCAATAACCGTCGTCGCGACCAGTAAATGCAGCTCACCCTGTTTGAACGCCTGCATCACCGCCTGTTTTTCGGCAGGCTTCATGCGCCCGTGAACCAGACCCACGTTTAGCTCCGGCAGCGCCAGCTTTAGCTCTTCCCACGTTGCTTCAGCAGCCTGCGCTTCAAGCAGTTCTGACTCTTCAATCAGGGTGCAGACCCAATAGGCCTGACGCCCTTCGTGGGTACAGGCGTTGCGCACGCGGTCGATGATATCGCTGCGGCGCGTATCCGGTATGGCGACCGTCGTGACCGGCGTACGCCCCGGCGGCAGTTCATCGATGGTGGAGGTATCCAGATCGGCGTAGGCGGTCATCGCCAGGGTGCGCGGGATTGGCGTGGCGGTCATGATCAGCTGATGCGGATGGAAGCCCTGCTGCAGCCCTTTTTCCCACAGCGCCAGACGTTGATGCACGCCGAAGCGGTGCTGTTCGTCGATAATCACCAGCGCAAGGCCGTTAAACTGTACCTGCTCCTGGAAGATAGCGTGTGTGCCGACAATCATCTGCACCTGGCCGCTGGCGATGGCTTCCTGCTGCGCAAGACGCGCTTTGCCTTTTTGCTTCCCGGCAAGCCAGCCTACCTCAATCCCGAGCGGCGCGAACCAGGCGCGGAAATTATTGGCGTGCTGTTCAGCCAGCAGCTCAGTCGGCGCCATCAGCGCCACCTGTTTACCGTGGGCAATCGCGCGCAGTGCTGCCAGGGCGGCAACCAGCGTTTTACCTGACCCGACGTCGCCCTGCACCAGGCGCATCATCGGCACGTCGAGGGCCATATCGCGTTCAATCTCGGCCGTTACGCGCGCTTGAGCGCCGGTCGGCTTAAACGGCAGAGAGGCCAGCAGCTTATCTTTGAGCGCATCATTCTGGCTTAACGGCTGAGCGTGGAAACGCTGCGCGCCTGCGCGAAGCGCCAGCATGCTCAGGTTATGTGCCAGTAATTCCTCAAGGATAAGACGCCGTTGTGCGGGATGTTTGCCGCTTTCTAAATCGCTGAGCTGTAATGTGGGTGGTGGACGATGCAGTGTGCGCAATGCCTCGGGCAGGCTCATCATGCCCTGTGCCAGCTCGGGGGGCAGAAGTTCGGTAATCGCGCAGGTATCCAGCAGCTCCAGCGCCTGATCGGTGAGTTTACGCAGCGTTGCCTGCTTAATGCCTTCAGTCGTCGGGTAAACCGGCGTAAGCGTCTCCTGCAGTTCCGGTGTGCTGAGGTCGCCCTGCACGCGGTACTCCGGGTGGATCATCTCTGCGCCGTATTTACCGCGTTTGGCTTCGCCATAGGCCAGCACTCGGCGGCCTGTCGCCAGGCTGTTTTTCATCGCTGCGCTGAAGTTGAAAAAACGCATGGTGAGAATGCCGGTACCGTCGCTGATCTGACAGGTCATCATCCGGCGTCCACCAAACGTGATGTTGCAGTTCAGGACTTCGCCTTCAACGGTGGCGTAAATGGCAGGCAGCAGATCGCCAATTTTGTAGAGCTGAGTGCGGTCTTCGTAACGCAGAGGGAGGTGCAGGAGGAGATCCTGCACGGTATGCAGGCCAATTTTTGCCAGCTTACTGCTTTGCGCCGCGCCCACGCCCGTCAGGCTATTGAGCGGAATGGCATCCAGCAGGCGGCCTTTCATCAGTTACCCGGCGTACTGCATGGTGGACCACCACTCGGCATCGGCTTCAATTTCGCCCTGCGCGTTGACGTGGGGGTAAGGCAATTTTTTCTGCTTCGCGACGCGAGCCAGCACCGGATAACCGCCTTCAAACAGCAGGCGCTGCTGTTCCTCTTCCGGCAGCATACTGTTGCTGCGCTCGTACATTCCGGCGTTCTGGCGCTGGCGCTGCGCTTCATACAGAATCAGCGCAGAGGCAACCGACACGTTCAGAGACTGAACCATACCGATCATCGGGATGATGATGTCCTGATCTGCCAGATCCAGCGCTTCCTGGGTGATCCCGGTTTTCTCCTGCCCCATCAAAATGCAGGTTGGGCGGGTGTAGTCGATCTCGCGGAAATCTACAGCTTTAGCAGAAAGGTGAGTCGCAAGAACCTGCATACCGCGGCCTTTCAGGTGCGATACGGCTTCACCAATCGTCTGATGCGTTTTGACGGATACCCAGCTGTTGCTGCCTGCGGCAGCAGACACCATGTTTCGCATGCGGGTGCCCGGCCAGACGGCGTGCACTTCATGTACGCCGACGGCGTCTGCGGTACGAACGATAGCAGAGACGTTATGAGGCTTATGAACCTGCTCCATGCAGACCGTCAGGTCAGGCTGACGCCTGGCGAGCATTTCGCAGATACGTGTATAACGTTGTGAATTCATAAACCTAGTTTCGGTTTCGGGTAACTTTAATCACGTCCGGCATGACGCGGATCTTGCGCATAATATTCGCCAGATGCACGCGGTCGCGGGCGGTCAGACGAATAAAGGCGCTATAAACGCGGCCGTCTTTTTCTTCCGTATTCAGGCTCTGAATGTTGGACGAGGCCGTGTTGATCGCTGCCGTCAGGTTTGCCAGGGCGCCCTGGTGATTGAACATATCCACCTTAATTTCGGTGATAAATTCCTGCGCCGTCTCTTTGTCCCACTCGACCGCCATAAACTTCTCGGCTTCTTTCTGGTAGCCGCGAATGTTACGACAGGATTCATGGTGGATAACCAGCCCTTTGCCGGGGCTGACGTGCGCAATAATCGGGTCACCTGGGATTGGACGGCAACATTTCGCGAAGGTGATCAGCACCCCGTCCGCGCCTTTGATTGGCAGATGAGCGTGGCCGGATGCGCCTGGAGCAGAAGGTATCGCTTCGCCCTGCTGCAGGTTTTTCGCCACCACGACGCTCATGGCGTTACCGAGACCAATTTCCGCCAGCAGATCGTCCAGAGACGTGAGCTTCATGCGGTCGAGTTCGCGCTGGATATGCTCTGGTGGAATTTCAGCCAGCTTACGGCTACCACCCAGCGCGTGGTTGAGCAGACGGCGTCCCAGGCTGACGGAGTCGTCGCGCTTGAGGTTTTTCAGCAACTGGCGGATTTTGGCGCGCGCTTTGGAGCTCACCACAAAGTTCAGCCAGGCCGCGTTCGGACGTGCGCCCGGTGCGGTAATAATTTCTACCGTCTGGCCGCTGGAGAGCGGCTGAGACAGCGGGTAAGGCTGTCTGTCGACGCGTGCGCCCACGCAGGCATGCCCGATATCGGTATGTACTGCGTAAGCAAAGTCTACCGGCGTTGCGCCCGCAGGCAGTTCGACAATGCGACCTTCTGGGGTGAAAACGTAAATCTCATCCGGGAAGAGATCGGATTTCACGCTCTCGATAAATTCAAAGGAGCTACCCGCACTCTGCTGCAGTTCCAGCAGGCTCTGCATCCAGCGCTGGGCACGGATCTGTGCAGTCGTGCTGCTTTCGCCACCGTGCTCTTTATACGCCCAGTGCGCGGCGACACCCATCTCTGCCATCTGGTCCATGTCTTCGGTGCGGATCTGCACTTCGACAGGCACGCCGTGTGGGCCGATCATCGAGGTATGCAAAGATTGATAGCCGTTCGCTTTTGGAATGGCGATGTAATCTTTCATGCGCCCCGGACGCGGTTTGTAGAGGCTGTGCATCTGCCCCAGCACGCGATAGCAGGTGTCGGCATCGTGGACGATCACGCGGAACGCGTAAATATCCATGATCGAGTGAAAACGCTGCTCTTTGAGCACCATTTTGCAGTAAATCGAGTACAGATGTTTCTCGCGACCGCTGACGCGGCACGGAATACCCGCTTCCTGTAAACGTCCTTCAATTTCCGAGAGGATCTTTTGAATCATCTCTTTACGGTTACCGCGTGCGGCTTTCACCACCTCTTTAATGACGCGATAGCGGTTCGGGTATAACGCTTCAAAACCCAGCTCTTCCAGCTCGGTTTTAATGTGGTGAATACCTAAACGGTGCGCCAGCGGACTGTAAATTTCCAGGGTTTCACGAGCAATGCGGCGACGTTTGTCCGGGCGAAGTGAGCCCAGCGTGCGCATGTTGTGGGTACGGTCAGCGAGTTTGATGAGAATGACGCGGATATCCTGCACCATCGCCATAATCATCTTGCGGAAGTTTTCGGCTTGCGCCTCTTTCTTGTCGCGGAATTTCAGCTTATCAAGCTTAGAGACCCCTTCCACCAGTTCGGCAACGCTTTTGCCAAACAGCTGTTCCATATCCTGGTAGGTGGCAGGGGTATCTTCGATCACGTCATGCAGCAGAGCAGCCATCAGCGTTTCGTAGTCGAGTTTCATCTCGGCCAGAATGCAGGCTACCGCAACAGGGTGCGTGATGTAGGGTTCACCGCTTGAACGTGTCTGGCCCTCGTGAGCGTCACGTGCAACGAGATACGCCTGCTGAAGACGCTTAATCTGGTCTTCAGGCAGGTAGGTTTGAATCAGTTGATTCAGGCTTTCAAACAGATACAAGGGCGACCCGCAGGTTTAATTAACGACGACCTTCAGCAATGGCGGTTACGGCCTGCAGTTCTGCGGCTTCCTGCTCTTGCTGCTCCTGGCGCTCACGCACGTCGAGGATCTGGTTGTTGATCAGACCTTCTTCGATTTCGCGAAGTGCAATAACGGTGGTTTTATCGTTTTCTTCCGGTACCAGCGGATCTTTACCGCCTACCTGCATCTGACGAGCGCGACGCGCGGCGACCAGTACCAGGTCAAAACGGTTACCAATTTTCTCTACAGCGTCCTGAACAGTTACGCGTGCCATACTTAAAATGCTCCACAGGTGAAGAAATGACTGGGCATGATACTGAAAGTGGGTTCAGTCTGCCAACAGTTTGGTGATTAATGCGTCATGTCGCTGCTTCTGGCGGCTCATACGCAGACGTTCTGCGCGAAGGATGGTTTTGAGATCGCTCAGCGCGGCATCAAAATCATCATTCACAATAAGGTAATCATATTCCGCGTAATGGCTCATTTCTGCAACTGCCTGGGCCATACGCTTTGCAATCACGTCTTCGCTGTCCTGACCGCGGCCACGCAGACGGCGATCCAGCTCATCTTTCGATGGCGGTAAAATAAAGATACTGCGTGACTCCGGCATTTTCTTACGAATTTGCTGTGCGCCCTGCCAGTCGATATCCAGGAAGACATTCACGCCCGTGGCCAGAACCTGCTCAATGGTTTCACGCGAGGTACCGTAGTAGTTACCAAACACTTCAGCGTGTTCAAGGAACGCATCCCTGGCGATCATCGCTCTGAACTCGTCGTGATCCACAAAGAAATAGTGTTCACCGTGCACTTCACCCGGACGCGGCTGACGCGTGGTGTGAGAAACAGATACCTGTGTGTCGTACAACGGTTGGGTTTTTAACAGTGCCTGAATAAGGCTGGATTTACCCGCGCCACTAGGGGCAGAAACAATATAAAGCGTGCCTTGAGCCATGAGAGTCTTTGTATGTGTTAGCGAAGAAGTCCTACATACGGGCTTATTATACACGTCGGCGCAGTGTGACGTAGCCTTTGTCACACTTTTTCCCCTGGATTATTGAATTTTGCGTACCGTTTTCAGGTTTTACCCGCGGTTTGCTGCAATAAAAATGAATACTGGATAGCGTCTCGCATGATGAGAAGTTGCTATTAGCCATGTTTCTCACGTCAGGTTATACCTCCGGCATTGCAAAGGAGGGGTAGCGATGTGGAGATGGATAAGCGGGTTAATGCTGTTGTGGTGTGGTTATGGGGCGGCGGTGTGTCCGGTGTGGTCACAGGCTAAAGCCGGAAAAGAGATTGAATCCTTAAGCGCACAGATCAAACGCTGGGATGAAGCCTACTGGAAGCAGGGCGTCAGCGAGGTCAACGACGAGGTATACGACCAGCTCAACGGACGCTTAGCCCAGTGGCAGCGCTGTTTTGGCCATGATCTCTCAGAGAACACCTTACCTGCGCTGACGGGAAGCGTAAAACATCCTGTTGCCCATACGGGGGTGCATAAGGCCGCCAGCAAAGAAGCGCTAGGTCAGTGGATGCGAGGCCAGAAAAATCTCTGGATGCAGCCAAAAGTCGACGGCGTGGCGGTGACGCTGGTGTATCGCAACGGAAAGCTCACCCAGGCTATCAGTCGTGGTAATGGGTTAAAAGGTGAGGACTGGACCGCTCGCGTGCGTTTGATTCCGTCAGTGCCTAAAGAGGTATCCGGCGCGCTGGCAAACAGCGTCCTGCAGGGGGAGCTTTTCTGGATGCGCGAGAATCACATTCAGCGGCAGATGGGCGGAATGAATGCACGCGCAAAAGTGGCGGGAGCGATGATGCGGCAGAACGACGGTGCGCTTCTGAACCAGACAGGAATATTTATCTGGGCCTGGCCGGATGGTCCGAAAGAGATGAAAAGTATGCTTTCTGCGCTGTCCGGAGCAGGGTTTTCCATGACGGCGTCCTATACCTTGCCCACCCGAACGGTTGATGAAGTTGAAAAGCAGCGTTTGGCCTGGCAAAACACAGCATTACCCTTTGCCACGGATGGCATTGTGGTTCGGTCCGCGGAGTCGCCTTCAGGGGAGCGCTGGCTGCCTGGCGAAGGCAACTGGGTCATGGCGTGGAAATATCCGCCAGTTGCGCAGGTTGCTGAGGTCAGGGATATTCATTTTTCAGTTGGGCGTACAGGTAAAATTTCCGTCGTGGCGGCGCTGGAGCCGGTGCAACTGGATGATAAACAGGTACAGCGGGTGAGCCTGGGGTCGGTTGGACGCTGGCAGAGGCTGGATATTGCCCCTGGCGATCAGATCCAGGTGAGCCTTGCCGGGCAGGGTATCCCACGGTTTGATAAGGTTATCTGGCGAGGGACGGACAGACAAAAACCTGAACCACCGGCCTCGCGTTTTCACTCCCTGAGCTGTTTTTATGCTTCGCCAGAGTGTATGGAACAGTTCTTCGCCCGGTTGACATGGCTCAGTTCTAAGCAGGTATTCAACATTGAAGGATTAGGCGAGTCAGGCTGGCGAACACTCTGGCAGGCGCATCATTTTGAACATCTCTTCTCATGGCTGCTCTTAACGCAGGCGCAGCTCCAGTCTACGCCGGGGTTTTCTCCAGCGCGTGGGCTGGCGCTCTGGCATCGCTTCAACCTGGTACGTGAACAACCTTTTATCCACTGGATGATGGCGTTGGGTGCGCCATTGCCACAAGCCTCGCTGAAGGCGTTGGGGGATATGTCATGGCAACAGATGCGTGAACGCAGCGCAAAGGCTTGGCAGGCCTTGCCGGGTACGGGGGAAGAGAGGGCGCGGCAGATCGTGAGCTGGATAAATGCACCAGAGATTGATGTGCTGGTCCGGTGGCTTGCCCGGCAGCACATCAACGGTTTCTGAGATCAGTGTACGCCGTGCTTATAGTGAAACACGGGCAGTCCCAGCTTCAGACGCAGCGCCAGCATGCGGGCCGTAAAGCCAAACAGCAGCGTAGAGATAACCACCACATCATGGTTAGAAACATAGTGCTGCAGGGCGATGTAGAGCACCGCTGCGGCGAAGGAAATGCCGGCATACAGCTCTTTTTGAAAGACCAGGGGAATGCGTTTGCAGAACATATCGCGCAGTACGCCGCCAAACACCCCTGTGACCACAGCAGCAATCGTGGCGATAACCGGCCCTTCACCCATATCGAGCGCGATCTGTGCACCGATGATAGAAAAGACAATCAGCCCCAGCGCATCCAGCACCAGAAACAGGCGGCGCAGATGGGGCATAACGGGTGCCACAATGGTGGTTAATACGGCGGCTGTTGCCACGATAATCACATACTCAGGGTGTTTAACCCAGCCGAGAGGGTAATGGCCAAGCAGGATATCGCGCACGGATCCGCCGCCCAGCGCGGTCGCGGTGGCAATAATGATCACGCCGAAGGTGTCCATGCGGCGTCGTCCGGCTGCAAGTGCGCCGGTCATGGCTTCTGCGGTGATACCAATAAGATAAAGAGTGTGAAGCAGCATATACCCTCCGGTCAGAACGCGGGCAGGTTAGCGATTTGTGCGCAAGATCACGATTGAGATTTTCTAAGGTGAATCCCTTTGCGCTATAAAAATTTATTCATTTCCCTTAAAGGGGCCTGATAAATGGAGGTAAGGAAGGAGAGTGGGTGGAAATTCGGATTAAAAATACTAATGGGTGGTGTCCAGCGGACACCACCTGAAAGCGATTACTCGATATTCTGGATTTGCTCGCGCATCTGCTCAATCAGCACCTTCAGCTCGATCGCTGAGTTGGTTACTTCAGCATTGATCGACTTAGATGCCAGGGTGTTCGACTCGCGGTTGAACTCCTGCATCATAAAGTCGAGGCGGCGGCCTACCGCTTCCTTCTTCTTCAGGATGTTGTAGGTCTCTTTCACGTGTGCTTCCAGACGATCCAGCTCTTCGGCAACGTCAATACGCTGCGCCATCAGCACCAGCTCTTGTTCCAGACGGGTGTTTTCCAGCTGAACTTCCGCTTCTTCCAGTTTGGCTACCAGACGCTCGCGCTGCCATTGCAGTACTTCCGGCATATGGGTGCGGACTTTTGCCACTTCGGCGCTTACGCCTTCGAGGCGCTGCTCAATCATCGCTTTCAGCGCCTGGCCTTCGGTTTCGCGGGCCACGATAAAGTCATCCAGGGTACCGTCGAGGGCGGCAAGGATTTCGGCGGCGATGGCATCCAGATCCTGCTCACCGGCAGCCATGACGCCAGGCCAGCGCAGAATATCAACCGGGTTGATTTCACCTTCATCACTTTGCATTTTGACCCAGTTCGCCGCATTCACGAGCTGTTTAGCCAGTTTTTCATTCAGGATCAGTTCGCCCTGCGCACTGGCATCAGGCTCAAAACGCAGGTTACATTCCACTTTACCGCGCGTCAGACGAGTACGGATGCGCTCGCGTACAACGGGCTCGAGGCTGCGGAACTGCTCCGGCATACGGAAATATGTTTCCAGATAGCGCTGGTTTACCGAGCGCATTTCCCAGGTAGCGCTACCCCAGCTACCCTTGATTTCACGCCGGGCGTAGGCGGTCATACTGCGGATCATAGACATTCCCGTTTTTAAAGGAGAGATGGGGGGATTATAGCTTTCGGGGGCTTCTCAGGATAGGAATAAGCGTCCTTTATCCGTATAATGCGCAGCCACATTCGTTTCAAGCCGGAGAATCCATCATGCGTCCATCAGGTCGTAGCGCCAATCAGGTGCGTCCCGTCACCCTGACCCGTAACTATACAAAACACGCTGAAGGTTCCGTGCTGGTTGAGTTTGGTGACACCAAAGTACTGTGCACCGCGTCCATCGAAGAAGGTGTTCCGCGTTTCCTGAAAGGCCAGGGCCAGGGCTGGATCACCGCAGAATACGGCATGCTGCCGCGCGCGACCCACACCCGTAACGCCCGTGAAGCGGCGAAGGGAAAGCAGGGTGGCCGTACCATGGAAATTCAGCGTCTGATCGCGCGTGCGCTACGCGCTGCTGTGGACCTGAAAACTCTCGGTGAATTCACGATTACGCTCGACTGCGACGTGATTCAGGCTGATGGCGGCACGCGTACCGCGTCCATTACCGGTGCCTGCGTGGCGCTGGCCGATGCCCTGAACAAACTGGTTGCAGCCGGTAAGCTGAAAACCAACCCAATGAAAGGTATGGTTGCGGCGGTTTCCGTGGGTATCGTTAATGGTGAAGCGCTGTGCGATCTGGAATACGTCGAAGATTCCGCCGCCGAGACCGACATGAACGTAGTGATGACCGAAGACGGTCGCATCATTGAGGTGCAGGGCACGGCGGAAGGCGAGCCGTTCACCCATGAAGAACTTCTTACCCTGCTGGCTCTGGCCCGAGGGGGAATCGAATCTATTGTCACGTCGCAGAAAGCGGCGTTAGAAAATTGATTTTAAAGGCGACCAATGAGTCGCCTTTTTTTTGCCTGCAAGACAGAATCCAAAGGAGCGAATCCATGAAATCGTATCAGCGCCAGTTTATTGAGTTTGCGATTAATAAACAGGTCCTTAAGTTTGGCGAGTTTACGCTGAAATCCGGTCGTAAGAGCCCTTATTTCTTTAACGCCGGGCTGTTTAATACCGGGCGCGATCTGGCGCTGTTGGGTCGTTTCTATGCCGAAGCGCTGGTGGATTCCGGAATTGATTTTGACCTGCTTTTCGGCCCGGCCTACAAAGGCATTCCGATTGCCACCACCACCGCAGTAGCGCTGGCGGAACATCACGATCGCGACGTGCCGTACTGCTTTAACCGTAAAGAGGCTAAAACCCACGGTGAAGGCGGTAACCTGGTCGGCAGTGCACTGCAGGGCCGCGTGATGCTGGTGGACGATGTGATCACCGCAGGCACTGCGATTCGTGAATCGATGGAGATTATCCAGGCTCACGGCGCGACGCTGGCTGGCGTACTGATTTCTCTGGATCGTCAGGAGCGTGGTCGCGGCGATATCTCTGCTATCCAGGAAGTTGAGCGTGATTACGGCTGCAAAGTGACCTCTATCATTACCCTGAAAGAGCTGATTGCGTATCTGGAAGAGAAGCCTGAGATGGCGGACCATCTGGCTGCGGTGCGTGCATATCGCGAAGAGTTTGGCGTGTAGCTGAATTGCCCGGTGGCGCTACCGCTTACCGGGCCTACATCACCCGCAGGCCGGATAAGGCGAAGCCGTCATCCGGCACCGGAGTTATTGCAACTGAGCGGCGACGAGCGGCCAGCGGGCGTCAAAATCGTCCGTTGGGCGGTATTTAAATTCGCTACGGACAAAGCGTGAGAGCATACCTTCACAAAACGCTAAGATCTGGCTTGCCAGCAATGTCTCATCCATCGTGTATCCTTCGCCTTCACGCATTTTCTTCTCGCGAAGTACCTGGCGCAGCTGCGCTTCAATACGTTCGAAAAGCTGATTAATGCGGCCCTGTAGCCTGTCCTGCTCAAACATCAGCGCGTGACCAGTGAGGATACGGGTCAAGCCCGGATTACGTTCACCAAAGCCCAGAATTAACAGCACAATCAGACGCAGACGCGCGGTGGTGTCTTTTTCGTCTTTCAGAATCAGGTTGATGCGTGTGATCAGGCTGTCTTCAATAAACTCAATCAGGCTGTCGAACATCCTGGTTTTGCTGGGGAAATGACGGTACAGCGCCGCCTCAGACACGCCTACAGAGGCGGCCAGTTTAGCGGTGGTGATGCGTTGACTGCCATCGCTGGATTCAAGCATCAGAGCCAGAGATTGAAGTATTTCTTCGCGACGATTCCTTTTCGCGGTTTGTTTTTCTGCCATGTTACAAAATACCCCTGAAAATAAGCACTTGCCAGGCTGGCATCCACACAGCGACCGCAAACGGACGTTTGCGGTTTGTTATTGCATTATGGCGCTGTGAGATACGTGTTTGTTGGGCGTTTATTTGCGCCCGGAATGGCCGAAGCCGCCTTCGCCACGGTCGGTGGCGTCAAAATCTGCCACCAGGTTAAATTCTGCCTGAACCACCGGCACAAAGACCATCTGCGCGATACGCTCGCCCGGTTCAATGGTGAAGCTGTCCTGACCACGGTTCCAGACGGAAACCATCAGTTGACCCTGATAGTCGGAGTCGATCAGGCCAACCAGGTTGCCCAGCACAACGCCATGCTTATGGCCAAGGCCAGAGCGTGGCAGGATGACTGCCGCCAGAGACGGGTCAGCAATGTGAATGGCCAGGCCCGTCGGGATCAGGGTGGTGGCACCCGGAGCCAGTTCTACGGCGTCATCGAGACAGGCGCGCAGGTCAAGTCCGGCAGAGCCGGAGGTGGCATAGGTTGGCAGCGGGAATTGCTCGCCAACACGCGGGTCCAGAATCTTAACGTCGATTTTTTTCATCATAACGGGTAACGATCTCGTCCAGTAATTGTTGGCCCAGGAGTTCCTTGCGCTCAAGCGGTAAGATTTTATCTCCATCCTGCCAGAAAAGGTGCAGTGCGTTGCTGTCGCTGTTAAATCCTTGCGTGGCCAGCGATACATCGTTCGCGCAGATTAAATCGAGGTTTTTGCGCGTACGTTTTTGCCGGGCATATTCTTCCACATTATTCGTTTCTGCGGCAAACCCAACAACGTAAGGACGATGGTTTTTTAGTGCGGCGACGCCGGCAACAATGTCCGGGTTTTTCACCATTTTTAGTGTTAATTCATCGCCTTGCTTTTTGATTTTCGCATCAGAGATGGTCTCAGCGCGGTAGTCTGCCACGGCCGCACAACCGATGAAAATCTGCTGGCGTTGCGCATGAGCCTGCACGGCGGCTTCCATCTCCAGGGCGGTGGTGACGTTAATGCGCTGCACAAAAGGCGGCGTAGGCAACGAGACCGGACCGCTTACCAGCGTGACGTTGGCGCCGCGTTTTGCGGCGGCGGCAGCAATGGCAAAACCCATTTTGCCGGAACTGTGGTTAGTGATGTAACGCACCGGGTCCAGCGGCTCGCGCGTAGGGCCCGCGGTAATCATGATGTTGAGATGTTGCAGATCGTTGACAGGCGAGAAATGGGCGGCGGCCATGTCGACAATCGTCAGTGGGTCAAGCATGCGGCCCGGGCCCACATCGCCGCAGGCCTGGCTGCCGCTGTCCGGACCCCAGATAAACAGGCCACGTGACGCCAGCATCTCCAGATTATGCTGGGTGGCCGCGTTACGGTACATCTGCTGGTTCATCGCAGGCACAACGGCGACCGGGGCAGGTGTAGCGAGGCATATGGTTGAAACCAAATCGTTCGCCATACCGGCCGCCACTCGGGCGATCAAATCAGCCGTGGCAGGGGCAAGAATCACAAGATCTGCCCACTTCCCAAGCTCAATGTGGCCCATTGCGGCTTCGGCGGCCGGGTCGAGCAGGCTGTCAGATACCGGATACCCTGACACGGCCTGCAGGCTCAGGGGAGTGATAAAGGCTTTGCCGCCTTCGGTTATCGCGACCCGCACATCCGCCCCGCGCTCGCGCAGACGACGCACCAGCTCCGGCGCTTTATAGGCAGCAATACCGCCGCTTACGCCAAGAACGATTTTTTTACCGGCCAGGCTCATCATGATTCTTTCCTGTTGGGTTTCACCAGAGAGCGGGCATTTTATCACAATCCCCTGAGCGCGGTGATTTTGTCCTTAGCTCACTTTGCGAGGCGCTACGCAAGAACGATACGAGGCCGTCGAGTGCCTGACTGGCCTGTGGCAGCATGTGGGTAAAAAGGGAGAAAGAGCATGGAAGAAGAGGATGAACTGCTGCTGCCGCGCGAAAAGTTGCTGCGCAACGGCGTCACCCCATTAACAGACGATGAGCTGCTGGCGCTCTTTTTGCGTACCGGGACCCCGGGGAAAACGGTCTTTACGCTGGCAAAAGAGCTGATCGCTCATTTCGGTTCACTGTATGGCTTGCTGACCGCCGACCTGGCGCAGTTTAAGCATATTGGCGGGATCGGCGTGGCGAAATATGCTCAGCTGAGGGCGATTGCCGAGCTGGCCCGCCGTTTTAACAATGTCCGCCTGGAGAAGGAGGCACCGATCCTGACGCCAGCGATGACGCGTGAATTCCTGCAAAGTCAGTTAACCGATGTTGAACGCGAGATCTTTATGGTGATCTTTCTCGACAACAGGAACCGGGTGCTGAAACACAGCCATCTTTTTTCGGGTACCCTGAACCATGTTGAGGTACATCCGCGTGAAATTGTGCGCGAAGCGATAAAAGTGAATGCAGCGGGCGTGATCCTCGCGCATAATCACCCCTCTGGCTGTGCAGAACCGAGCAGAGCTGACAAAGAAATGACCGAGCGCATTATCAAATGCTGTCAATTCATGGACATTCGTGTGCTGGATCATCTGATAATTGGCCGCGGAGAGTACCTTTCTTTTGCCGAACATGGCTGGATTTAGGCTATTTCTGGCGATCCATCGGGATCTTTGTCTGTTCGGGACTTGAGCACACCGCCGAGTCAGCGTATACTACGCCACCTTTGAGAATCTCGGGTTTGGCATTTGGGCCTGGCAATCGAGAGTTCACTTAGAACTATGCGATGACCGGGCTGTAAAGCCTGACGAGGCGCCGATACCCCATACGAAGCTCGAGCTAATTTGATTTTTGGAGAATAGACATGTCCCGAGTCTGCCAAGTTACTGGCAAGCGTCCGGTGACCGGTAACAACCGTTCCCACGCACTGAACGCGACTAAACGCCGTTTCCTGCCGAACCTGCACTCTCACCGTTTCTGGGTTGAGAGCGAGAAGCGTTTTGTCACCCTGCGTGTATCTGCTAAAGGTATGCGTGTAATTGATAAGAAAGGCATCGATACAGTTCTGTCTGAACTGCGTGCCCGTGGCGAAAAGTACTAAGTACTTAAAGAGGAAATAAATCATGGCTAAAGGTATTCGCGAGAAAATCAAGCTGGTTTCTTCTGCTGGTACAGGTCACTTCTACACCACCACGAAGAACAAACGTACTAAGCCGGAAAAACTGGAACTGAGAAAATTCGATCCAGTTGTACGCCAGCACGTACTGTACAAAGAAGCTAAAATCAAATAATTTTAGCCTCCTTGTATTGAAAAACCCCGCAACTGCGGGGTTTTTTGCATTCTACATCTCAACGGAGGAACCATGCCTGAATTACCTGAGGTAGAGACCAGCCGCCGCGGCATTGAGCCCCATCTGGTCGGCGCGACGATTCTTCATGCTGTCGTTCGCAATGGACGTCTGCGCTGGCCGGTGTCCGATGAGATCCACGCGTTAAGCGATAAACCCGTGCTTAGCGTGCAGCGCCGCGCGAAATACCTGCTGCTGGAGCTGCCTGACGGCTGGATTATCATCCATCTGGGAATGTCCGGGAGCCTGCGCATCCTTACTGAAGAACTGCCCGCGGAAAAGCACGACCACGTCGATCTGGTGATGAGCAACGGCAAAGTGCTGCGTTACACCGACCCACGGCGCTTTGGCGCGTGGCTGTGGACTAAAGAGCTGGACGGGCACAACGTGCTGGCGCATCTGGGCCCGGAGCCGCTCTCAGACGCGTTTAATGCGGAATACCTGAAAGCGAAGTGCGCGAAGAAGAAGAGCCCGATTAAGCCCTGGCTGATGGATAACAAGCTGGTGGTCGGCGTGGGGAATATCTATGCCAGCGAATCGCTGTTTGCCGCCGGGATCCATCCCGATCGGCTGGCCTCTTCACTGTCGGCTCAGGAGTGCGAACTGCTGGTCAGAGTGATTAAAGCGGTATTGCTGCGCTCGATTGAGCAGGGCGGAACCACGCTGAAGGATTTCCTGCAAAGCGACGGCAAGCCGGGCTATTTTGCTCAGGAGCTGCAGGTGTATGGCCGTAAAGGTGAGCCATGCAGAGTCTGCGGAACGCCAGTTATTGCCACGAAGCACGCACAGCGCGCCACGTTCTACTGCCGTCAGTGTCAGAAATAGCGCTACTTTAGCTTTTCTAGCAACGCCTGGTGGACGTTTACTGGCAGGAAGTGGGTAACGTCCCCATGATGGCGAGCCACCTCTTTTACCAGCGTGGACGAGATAAACGACCACTCTTTGGACGGCATCAGGAATACGCTTTCCAGTTCCGGCATCAGGTGGCGGTTCATGTGCGCCAGCTGCATCTCATACTCGAAGTCTGCCACCGCGCGTAACCCGCGAATCAGGATGTTTGCCTGCTGGGCACGGGCGAAGTTTGCCATCAGGTCGCTGAAGCCCACTACCTCTACATTCGGCAGGTGTGCAATCGCATCGCGGGCAAGCGCAACACGCTCGTCGAGGTCAAACATGGGTTTCTTGCTGGGACTGGCGGCAATCGCCAGAATCACCGTGTCGAACATGCACGCCGCACGGGTGATGATATCAAGATGACCGTTGGTGATCGGATCGAAGGTACCCGGATAAATCGCTTTTGTGCTCATGGCTCACGTTTTCTCTGAGTAGCCGCGGCAGAGCGCCCACAGCTCGGTGTATTTGTTGAAAGTATACTGGGCATTCACCACCGCCAGTAACCAGCCCTGCTTACCGTCCAGCACCCCGCCACGCAGCAGCAACGTTTTCAGAAACGCGCCCAGCGTGTGGGTGAAGATGCCGGTCAGCGTGGCCTTCTTGCCGCGCTGGTGGCGTTCCTGCGCCCACGCGGTGGCATAGCTGAGCTGTTTACGCTGGAAGCTGGCGAAATCGCGGCAGGTCAGGTGTAGCAAATCGCCCGTCAGGGGGATCTGCCGGGCGCTGTCGCAGACCAGTGACTCGTGGACCAGGTTGTCGTTGTACTGATAGCGCTCGCGCTCATAGAGGCGCATTACGCGGTCTGGATACCAGCCGCTGTGGCGCATAAAACGGCCCAGGAAATAGTTACGACGGGCAATGCTGTAGACCGCTTCGGGCTGCGGCGCGGCAAGCACGGTCTGAATGGCTTGCTGGAGTTCCGGGGTGACACGCTCGTCGGTGTCGATCATCAACACGTAATCACCGGTAGCATACTTTTGCGCGCGCTGGCGCTGGATGCCATAGCCTTGCCAGTCCGTATTGATAAAGACCTTTGCACCCGCTGCGCGGGCAACGTCCACCGTGTTGTCCGTGCTGCCGGAGTCAAGGACGACGATTTCGTGAGCCCAGGCGATCGAAGCCAGGCAGTCCGGAAGCAGGTCGGCGGCGTTTTTGGCGATCATCACGACCGACAGACGCGTTGACATTAGTGGCTCCGCTGAGGCAGATAAGGTTGCAGAAGCTGCAGAAGACGGGTGAGTGCGCCCTGGTTCTGATGCAGCACTTCGACGGCATGGCGACCGTACCACAGACGATAATCTTCGTCCGTCAGAAGGGTCGACACCTCTTTGACGACGGAGTCCGCGTCGGTCACGGTAATTAAACCATCGGCCTGCTGCAATTTGGCGCAGATATCTTTGAAGTTAAACGTGTGCGGACCCATCAGCACCGGAATGGCGTGCGCAGCTGGCTCGAGCGGGTTATGGCCGCCGCGTTCCACCAGGCTGCCGCCGACAAAGGCGAGGTCGGCAATGCCGTACAGCAACATCAGCTCGCCCATGGTATCGCCAATCACCACCTGGGTGCTGCCGGAAGGGATCTCACCGCTGCTGCGCAAGGTGAAGCTGAAGCCGCCTTTCTGCACCATTTCACGGGCATCTTTAAAACGCTCCGGATGGCGGGGAACGAGGATCAGCAGTAAATCAGGGAATTTTTCCAGCAGCTTGCGGTGCGCCTGCAGGATGATCTCTTCTTCGCCATCATGGGTACTGGTTGCAATCCAGACCTGACGACGCGGGGCCCACTGGCGACGCAGCGTGATCGCGCGGGCGGCGAGTTCAGGGGTAACAGAAATATCAAATTTCAGGCTGCCCGTTACCGCAAGCTGGTTGCGTTTCAGGCCCAGCGCGATAAAGCGTGCGGCATCTTCTTCATTCTGCGCGGCAATCAGGGTGATTTTGCTCAGGAGACGGCGCATAAATTTACCCAGCTTGCCGTAGCCTTTCGCTGAGCGCTCTGACAGGCGCGCGTTGGCAATCACCAGTGGAATTTTACGGGCATGCAGGGCGGAAATCATGTTCGGCCACAGTTCAGTTTCCATCACGATCACCAGTTTCGGGCGAACGGTATTCAGGAAACGATTCATGGCGCAGGGCAGATCGTAAGGGAGGTAGACGTGATGAACGTCTTTGCCAAAGGCGGATAACGCGCGCTCTGAGCCGGTTGGCGTCATCGTCGTGACGGTGATGGGCAGCGACGGGTAGCGGTGACGCAGGGCGCGAACCAGCGGGATCGCTGCCAGCGTTTCACCAACAGAAACGGAATGCAGCAGAATACCGTCCGGGGCGACTTTATTGCGGCAAAAGCCATAGCGCTCAGCCCAGCGTTTACGATACGCAGGCGCTTTACGGCTACGAAGCAACAGTCTCAGCCACACCAGTGGCTGAATGATGTAGAGCAGGGCGGTATACAACAATTCCAAGCGATTATCCGTTTTTTAGTTTCGGCCGGGAAATTCTAAGCATTTAAGCGTGCTAAAGCTATCTCTTATGCCAGATACCGTTTTAAACGGAAGTAGCGTCGACCCAGACGCCAGCGCAAACGCGGACTTTTAGCACTTTTCCAGATAAGCTTCCAGATCCCGGTATCAAAGAACTCTTTGATAATCATGGTCTTCTTCGCCTCATCCTTCATGTTGTCGAAGGTGTGAATGATCCCCAGCCCCTCTTTGGCGATTTGCCAGTGGCAAGCCGGGATATTTTTCACTTTATCCGGGTAACGCTGGTTAATGGCGTCAAGCATCTGCAGGATTTTCATGTAATGACGGGCGGAGCGAATCAGCGTGTCGTCATTATCCGGAGTATGCGATACCGAAGCAGAGTGAATGTAGTAGTCATAAAAGCGTTCGCTGGTGTACTGAACGCGTTCCGCGGCAAGCAGCACTTCGGTCGTCCACGGAATATCCTGATGGCGAAGGCCGGGTTCAAAATGGAAACTGTGTTTACGAATAAAGTCGTGGCGATAGATGTTTAACCAGGTGACGTGCAGGAACTTTCGTGAATCCAGCGCCTTCTTTAACCACGCCGGGCCAGTCATGACATCCGTCGAGGCGAGTTTATCTTCAGGGAAAATAGGGCGAGAGGGTTTCTTGTTGTTTTCCCAGACGTAGTTCCCATTGCAGGTCGCGACATCCAAATCCTGCGTGACGGCCATATCCAGAAGACGATGGTACATGCCCGGCTTGAAGACATCATCAATATCCGGGAAAGAGAGATACTGACCCGTTGCTACGGCCAGGCCGGTATTACGCGCGATGGATACGCCCTGATTTTGCTGTTCAATCACCTGCAACTGCGGCAGTTTTTCACGCCAGCTTTCGACGATCTGCATCGAACGGTCAGTAGAGCCGTCATTGACAATAATGACTTCCATGCTGTCGATGCGTTGATTCACAAGGCAGGTAAAGAACTGATCCAGAAAAGCTTCACCGTTATATACGGCAACCACCACGCTTAATAATGGCGCTGAATTTTGCATAAGAAACCTGATTATTTTTGATTGTCTACCAAAGCAATATATTGCCGGCAAATGGCATTGATGCCGAACGACGCAATGGTTGCACCGCCAACGACCGGCGGGGAGGTATAAATATCGACCAGCGTTTTTGCCAGTGATTCGTCGTTTAACTCTGACAGCCCGCGCGCCAGGTCTCCCGTGAGGATTTCAGCGGGGCCTCCTGGACAATTTGTACTGACCGGCGGGGTCTGGCAGATAATGGATTCGACCAGCACATTACCAAAACCTTCGCAGTCAGAACTTAACACTAAGAGCCGCGCCCCTTTTATCCAGGGGTAGGGGTTGGCGTCGAATGGGCGGAAAACCGTTTTGTTTTCAATGCCCAAATCTCTGGCAAGCTGCTGTAATTTATGGATTTTGGCGTCGGATCCATTGCCCATCATGACCAGTGTAGTGTCAAGTTGACTCAGTGCGAACGCACGTAAAAGCCGATCGTGACGTTTGTGCTCATGGAAGCGGCCAACATGAATGATGTAATCCTTCCCTTGCATTTCAAAGGGGGCATCAGCCAGACGCTGAATTTCAGGGATATCAAACGGGTTATGGATTACCGCTTTGCGTCGAAGAGTGAGCGCCAGCGTTTCTGAAAGATCTTTCAACACGGCGCCTGAAACAGCGACAACATTACGATTTTCGTAGGTATGACGAATTTTAAGATGCTTAAACCAGCGAGAAAGCCCGCGGCGATGGCGCAAATAGGAGAACGAGAACATGCCATGCACGCAAAACCAGACTTTATCGCGTTCCAGCGCACGGCAGTGTGCAACAATGCGGTCGGTTTTGTGCAAATGAGAGAACACAACGTCAAATTTTCCGCTGCGTTCAGCCCGCTCAATAGCCCGATCCAGCAGATGGGCGCGGCGTGGGATCTCCGTCAGCTTTCGCCACGGTTTTTTGCAGGTATCCTGAACAACCTGATAATCAATGCCTTCCGGGATGGCGTAATCGCACACTTTCCGCAGGGAGAAGAGAGAGACCTGATGTCCCATTTCTATCAATCCACTGGAAAGTGTAAGAACCGTTTTTTCAGCTCCCCCACCGGGTAAACCATCAATAATCATTAGGATGCGCATTTTTAATCCAGTAATTTTTGATAAAGCGAAATAAGCTGACTTGACAGTTTTTCGGGGGTGGCGTCTTTCACACGTTCCCGTGCCGCGCGTCCCATATTGTTATTTTTTTCCAGAGAAGGAATGGCGGATATCGCTTCCTTCAATGTCTTGATATCAAGGGCGTCGCAATAAAATCCGTTCTGGCCTTGCTGAATAAATTCAGCGCCTCCGCAACTCTCTGAAGTAATGACGGGTAGACCGCAGGCCATTGCTTCAAGAATGACGTTAGGAAAGGGATCATACAGCGTTGGCAACAGTAAACCATCGGATAGCTGATAAAAAGGAAGCGTTTCTTTTTGCATCCCCAGGAAACGGATTTGCCCTTCGCAGCCGAGTGAACGGGCAAGATCGCGATAACGACGTTCTGCTTTATCCTGTCCAACCACAATCAGCCATGCCGCTGTTCCAGCGATAGCCCGTATGGCGCTGGCCAGGCCTTTTCGTTCGAACCCGGAGCCGACAAAACAGAACACTACGGCATCGGCTGGCAAACCAAATTGCTGACGCAACGCGGCACGTTGTACCTCCTGAGCCGGAACGAAGCGGCTGGAATCAATAGAATTATAAATTACATGTATTTTTTTTGCGTCAATATCAAAATCTTCGACAATTTCGCGTTTGATCATCTCCGCATTACAGATAACCGCTTTGAGTTCCGGTGCCTGGTACATCTCTCGTTCGGCATGCATCACATAGCGGTGATAGCGATCGACCATCAGCATCTTTGCACGCCAGGCGGGTAGAATGCGTGCACGCTGCAGTAGCCAGCGGCGGTGGACGCCATCGCCTGCGCGGTAGATGTCACAGCCCGGAATTCGCTCGTGGCTTTGCACAATATCAAACTGTTGTTGTTGCCACAGTTCACGTGCGGCATGAGCAAAACCACGCTCGCGGCTGATGCGGCCCCACTTTCGCGGATCGCAAATGTGGATATGCCAGTCGTCCTGCTTTTCTCCCTGCCATTCACGGGTGATGACATTCAGCTCAAGATTTTGGTTGCTTAACGCGGTGAGCGCGCGGGAGACGAACCGTTCCGCTCCGCCATCAGGACGATATTTTTGGCGCACAATCGCCAGACGATGGTGTTTCATGACAGATATCTCTTTGCAGCAGAGACGACAGCATCCACGGGAATGGCGTCGAGATAGCGCTCTTTAGTGTTGGTATCAATGGCGTCCGGATCGGGGAGCGGGCCGTAGTCGCCGGCCCAGATAACGTCGCCGTTGACCTGCCATGGAGACCAAAACGTCAGTTTGGAAGGGCCAAAGAGTGCCACGCAGGGCGTCTGCAGCGCGGCGGCCATATGCATCGGAACCGAATCAACCCCAATGAACAGGCAGGCATGATCGATCAGCGCTGCAAGCTGGCGCAGCGTTAATTGACCGGCCAGCGAGACGACGCCGATCTTCGGGGACGCGGCGAGAATGCGATCGATCATCGCCATCTCTTTTTTATCCGGCCCAGCCGTGAGTACGACGGTATGCCCGTCTTGCTGCAGCGCTGTAATCGTTTGCGCCATTTTGTCTTCATCCCAGCATTTGAAGAACCAGCGGGATGTTGGCTGAATCACGATATAGTTATCACCCACACCCTTTTTCTCCAGCTGTTGACGGGCGAAGTGCCAGTCATCTGCGCTGTAGGCCATGGTGACGGCGGGCTGCGCCGCGACCTGTAATGGAGACAGAATGGAGAGGTTTTGCTCGACGGTGTGCAGAGACTGGTGATTTGCAACGGAGACTAAATCGCTGTGACAAAAACGCCAGAATGCATTGTTGCGTTTGTTAAAGGCAAATCCGAGACGAACCGGCGCGCCGGTGAAGCGGGTGACAATAGCGCTACGCCACTGATCGGCAAGGTTAATCACCAGATGATAATGTTGTTTCCTTAACGCACACAGCAACTGCCACTCTTTCTGTAGATGCTTGAGTGTGCCCAGGTGCTTCCATTTACGATCGATTCCATAAATGGTGCCAATTGCCGGATGCGCGGCGAGCATGTCGCGCGTTTCTTCATACAACAGCACATCAATTTGCGCGTGTGGCCAGTGTTGACGTAATGAATCAATGACGGGGGTGGTCAATAACATATCGCCATGATGGCGGAGTTTGATCAGTAAAATGCGCAAATCAGGCGTGTCAGGTAAGTTATTCATCATCATCTTATCGGCGTTAGACTGTTGGCAATTCTAATAGACCTGATAGCGACTTGCACTCTTTCTCCATAATCTCAGGAATTTCCCAGCAAGGGTTTACTGATGGTTTGGAGAGTGCGTAACATAGCGCTAACTTCCCTGTCTTGCGGACTCATTATGAAAAAACCCGCGTTTATCATCACGATTGATACTGAGGGCGATAATCTCTGGCAGAACCACCGCGTCATTAAAACGGAAAACGCGCGCTATCTGGCCCGGTTCCAGACGCTGTGTGAACGTTTCGGCTTTAAGCCCGTGTGGCTGACAAACTATGAGATGGCGATCGAGCCCGTTTTCATCGACTTCGCCAGGGACGTGATCGCTCGCGGCCAGGGGGAGGTGGGCATGCACCTCCACGCATGGAATAGCCCGCCTGAGCACGATCTCACGGGTGATGACTGGCGCTGGCAGCCTTATTTGATTGAATTTTCAGACGAGGTGATGCGCGAGAAAGTGCTGTTCATGACCCGCCTGCTGGAAGAGACGTTCCAGACCAAAATGTTAAGCCACCGCGCCGGGCGCTGGGCGTTTGATAGCCGTTATGCCAGGTTACTGATTGAGCTGGGGTATCAGGTTGATTGCTCGGTGACGCCGCGGGTGAACTGGCGCAATGCGAAGGGGGCTCCGCAAGGCCATGGTGGGACGGATTACCAACATTTTCCGGACCGTGCCTACTTTATTGACGTTAACGATATTTCCCGGGCGGGCACGAGCCCTTTACTCGAAGTGCCAATGAGCATTCAGTATAAACATCCTGCTTGGCTGAACACGATCAAACAGGGTTACGATCGTCTTCGTGGTAAATACCGCTCACCTTCTGTGAACTGGTTACGTCCGACAGGTGGTAATGCGTCACAGATGATTGAGGTTGCGCAGCAATGCCTTTCTCAGGGAAATGATTACGTCGAGTTTATGCTCCATTCGTCGGAATTTATGCCCGGGGGCAGTCCTACGTTTAAGGACGAGGCGGCGATCGAGGGGTTATACGAGGATCTGGAAGCGCTGTTTAGCTGGTTATCCGACAAGACGGTGGGGATGACGCTGGCGGAGTTTTATCAACACAAGAAAAAATAATGCCCGCATGGCGGGCATTATCACTTACTGGCGCTGTCTGGTTTGTGAAAAGAGTGTACTCAGCGCAAACACGGTGACAAAGAAGATGAGCGCCTCTGAGCTCAACAAAATGACGTCCGTCAGACCATAGAGCAATAAAAGAAGCATGGTCGTCAGCAGCAGACCATTTTTATTTTTAAGTGCGTACACGATCATCGAGATATAGAAAAAGAATAATATTACCAGCCCAGGGATCCCCTGAAGAGAGTATTTTTCAATGAACTCGTTGTGCAAATGTACCCTGATGAATTCGAGTGCTGCGGCGAGGTGTGGATGCCCATTTTTCACATATTGCTGTGTCCAGACTTCACGGTCCTCGACTGACTGTCCCAAAGGATGGGCAAGTCCATTTTGAATACCCACATTCCACATAGAAAAACGTGCGCCGAGTGAGGTGGCATCATATCCTTTTTGATAACGTTCTATTTCAGATTGTGTTTGTTGTATCTTAGGCAGAATTAACGGCTTGTAACTTACAACCACTATACCTGCCACAATACATAAGAAAATTAGCGTTGATTTCAAATGGATTCTTCTGAAGTGGTAGAGTGTGAGTACAATCGCCAGGAGCAAATATAATCCCATTGCGGCGCGCGTAGCCGTCAAAAGAATGACGAAATAAGATATCAAGATGGTGAGTCCTGCGGCCACATACAGCTTTCTATTTTTCTGAAGATAAAGACTGTATACAAACGCCAGTGACAGTACGGAGTAAACATAGGCCGTCACGGTCGCTCTATTTATTGCCATTTCGATACGTCCCATACCCTGAGACGCTTGCCATAAACCATAGCCAGTGGCAAGGACAAACCCTGCACCAGAGGCATACAAGAAATATTTCTGAAAAGCTTTTTTATCAATATAAGATTTGAACCGATCAAGATAGAAAACGAGAATACTCGCCAAAATCAATTTCTTGCTGGCGCCAAGGTAATCGCTATAAGCGTTCAAGCCTTCGTTATGGTATTCATAGGTCATATACCAGATAAGATTGAGCAACCCAATCAGCATAATGGGCAGTGCAATGGAAAAGGGGCGCAGGGTGATTCTTTTATATTCGAACGCCAGGCCGATAATGCTGGCATAAACCGCAATATAGAAGAATTCACGCTGTTTCCCTGAGCTCAGTAACGCCAGCGCAAGCGAAATGAGGCTCAAAATAAGCGTCAGTTGATAGAGCCGCAGTTTTACTTTTTCCATAATGCCTCAATAACCCTTTTTTTGTAGCTGAAACGAACATCGCTGGAGAAGAAAAAAGAGAACGAATAAAGTGCTTTTACTCGTTGCATAACCAATTTGAGTTGCACGTCGGTCAGATGTTGCCGGTGGTTGCTGTAAATATCAAACCAGTGGCAATTGATGAGATGCCTGAATGATTGCGGGAATATCTTTTCCATCTGTAATGTGCATTCTACAAGCGTAGCGATTTTACTGGTGTCAAGACGGCTCGATAAACTATCGTTACGTTTGATGTAATAATAGTGTCCCTTCCGCTGGAAGACTATTTTACTCGATTGCATCAGCATGCCGGGAAACACGGCGAAATCTTCATAACAGACCATTGAAGGGATCGGGTTGTTTTCGTACAGCTTCCGATGAACGAATTGCCCGATGAGGTGCGCCTGAAAGTCTTTATGCTGAAGGAAACGCGTTATTGCCTGGTGTTGTGATAAAGCAACGGGAGAGAACCCCTGCCAGTCAGCGGTGATTTTTTGCGTATCGCGTATTTCCAGCAGGCGCGTCAGGAGCATATCAGGCCGCTGTGCTTGCAGAAATGCCACGGCGTCCCGGATGCTGCCCGGTTTCAATCGGTCATCGCTATCCAGCATGGTAATGTACTCACCTGACGCCAGAGAGAGTGCGCTGTTTCGAACATGACCGACGTTACGGTACTCAACGTATCGGGATTGCGCATTCGGAAGCTTTGGCAACCACGTCTCAATAATATCCTGTGTGGAATCATTGGAACTGTCATTAAAGATAATGATTTCTACATCATCGCCCGCATTATCAATCGCGTTTTGCAGGCTTTGTAGCGTTGCGTCAAGCGTGTCCTGGGCGTTATGTGCGGCAATAATGATGCTTAGAAAAGCCATAACAATTAGTTTCCCTGGGCATCAACGGTATATGCGGCCGCGTTAGCCGTTGGTAACGCGCAAATGAAATGTCTAATGTTGTCCAGCGATTCATCTGTTACAGAGAAGAGTTCTTCCCGACTTTGTGAGAAGTAATAGCGAGTCTCAAAAACATACGAGCAAATATTGTCATCATTCCCAACCAACAGTACGTTGCCAAGCGGACGCTGTTCATAGTGGCAACAGGGTCCAAACAGTAAGATTACCGGCACGTCCACCGCGTCGGCAACGTAGACATTTCCTGAGTCGGACGCGATATAACAATCCATTTTTGAAATGGCCCACGGGAGTTCTTCAAGCGAAATTTTGCCAATCAAATTGATGAAATTGGGCAATTCGCCATACGCGCGGGTGATATCATCCATCCACGATTGTTCGTTCGGGGCGCCAAACACATAAAACTCGCAGGGCAGGTCGGCGAGATGATCGGCAATCCGCTTCCAGATGCCCGGCGGGACGGTTTTCGCTTTATTTCCTGCGGCAATACTGATGCCAATGCGGATCACGCCGGGTTTATCAAGGATTGCCGGATATGTCGCGGGTTTAAAAAGTGGTCTGGTGGCGTGCTTTGGTGAGTCTTTCCAGGTCAGCGTGCGGTCGGCAAGCTTGAGATAGTTCGTCACCGACAATGTCTTTTTGCCGTGTTCAACGGTACCGTCTGCCGTTGCATAGAAAATTCCGTGATACCACCTGCGTGTGTATGTGCTTAAGAACTGTTTGTTTTTGGCGTTACAAACGGAGGCAAAAAAAAGATTTACGCTGTTAGGCTGCAGAAGATACACATTGTCATAGCGGTTCATGATCCGGCAGGCAAAGCAGAGCTTTCGCCACAGGTTACGCTTATGCTGTTCGATGAAAAAAATCTCGTCGATCGTCTCATCATGCTTCGCCAGTGCACCTACGCTGCGACTAATAAGTACGTCGCTTTTTTGCAGGTATGCCAGAAGGGGCGTTGCATTAACAAAATCGCCGATTTTTGCTGTCTGAATAACCAGGTTTTTACCTGTGTCTTTGCGAAACAGCTTTCGGATGAGTTTCACCGGAAAGAGTAAAATCAGCAGAAATACATAACTCATGGGTTAAATATCCCTGTCAGAAAGCCGATGGCTGCCCTGTAAAAATGAAAAAATAGCATCTGCGCTAATATCCTTCGTGTGTTGCGTTGGGCTGACCATCTGGTGCTGGTTTTTACCGTAGCCCCCAATCAGACCCGGATCGGTCGGGCCGAATATCGTAATATTCGGGCGATCCAGCGCTGCGGTTAAATGGCTTAATCCTGTATCCACGGAAACGACGGCATTCGCCCCCGCCAGTTCTGCGGCCACCTGCGCCAGCGTGAGTCTTGGCAATACCTCAACGTGCGAAAAACCGGAGGCCAGACGTTCTGCACGCTGTCGCTCATGTTCAGCGCCCCAGGGCAGTTTAATATGGATCCCGGTAGGTTGCATTAGTTCAATCAGTCTTCGCCAGTGCGTTTCCGGCCAGTGTTTATCGTCGCGCGTTGTGGCATGGAGGAAGACAAGATAAGGCTGAGTACAGGGGTCTGTATTGCGCAAAAAGTGCTGCGCAATGGCGTAGTCGCCCTGGGATTCCGGTTTTACATAGCCAAGACTCTTTGCAAACAGTTCACGGGTACGCTCCACCGCGTGCTGTTGTTTTGCAATACGGTGGCGACGGTTATAGAACAGGCTCGCCAGCGGCTCGCGGGCGGAGTGCCAGTCCATGCCGTGCTTTACGCCGTGTGCCAGACGCGTCACCAGCGCGGCGCTTTTCACCAGCCCCTGCGCGTCGATGATCGCGTCGTAACGCTGCGCCTGAACCGCTTCGCGGAAGGCGGTGCGCTCGGCTTTAATCGGTGTGGAGAACCATGCTTTGCGCCAGCGGCGAATGGCCACCGGGATCACGCGGTCTACAGCTTCATGCCAGGTAGGGATCTGTGCGAAGCCTTCTTCCACCACCCAGTCAAAACGGATGCCAGGAATGGCCTGCATCGCGTCCGTCAGCGCAGGCAGCGTATGCAGAACATCACCCATAGAGGAGGTTTTAACGATCAATACCCGCATCGGTTACCCTTCTTCGCTCAACAGCAGTTCGTTGAGTTCTTCGAGAACACGCTGCGGCGTGATGTCGATCAGGCTCTGGTGATAGCCTTCTGCGGCATCACCTTTGCGCACCTTGTGGTAGCCGGTAATCAGGCGAATGACGCGCGCTTTATGCGACAGCGGCGGCGTGAAGTCCGGGCTGCTTGGACCATACAGCGCGACCAGCGGGCGGTCCAGCGCGGCAGCGACGTGCATCAGGCCGGAATCATTGGTCACCACGGCTTTACAGGCGGCGATCAGAATAACAGCTTGTTCGAGCTGCGTTTCCCCGGCCAGGTTTCGGCACCAGGCCTGCTGCTCTGTGCTGAGCGTGGCGAGAATTTCATTGCCTGCTTCGTGGTCTTTTGCCGAGCCAAACAGCACAATCTGATAGCCTTCGTCGATCAGCTGTTTTGCCAGCTCCGCATAGTGATAGTGCGGCCAGCGTTTTGCCGGACCGAACTCCGCACCAGGGCAGAAGCCAATCATCGGGCGTTCAGACGAAAGGCCAAACGCGTTGCAGGTCTGGGATTTCTCGCCGTCATTAACCTGAAGCTGCGGCCAGAGCAGCGGCTGCGGCAGATCTTTCGCACTGCGCATCACGCCTTTGTCGTAGGCCAGCGCCACGTAGCGCTCCACCATTAGCGGCCAGGCCTCTTTGTCCAGCACCCGCGCGTCGTTCAGCAGGCCGTAGCGCATTTCACCGCGCCAGCCGGTACGGTGCGGAATACCCGCAAAGAAGGGCACTAAGGCAGATTTGAAAGAGTTCGGCAGGACATACGCGCGATCGTAGCGCTTCTCGCGCAGGCTATGGCCGAGCTTGCGGCGTTCGCCGATTTCCAGCGCACCGTGGCCGAGCGGCATCGGGATCGCCTCGTTCACTTCCGGCATACGCGATAACAGCGGACGGCACCACGCGGGTGCCATCACGTCGATTATCGCCTGGGGATAGCGCGCCTTGAGCGTGCGATAGAGACTTTGCGACATCATCATGTCGCCCACCCATGACGGGCCGATCACCAGAATTCTCATACTTACGCGTCGCGGTTCAGCCAGGCCATATATTCCGTTACGCCTTCGGCAACGGTCTTGAACGGCTTGTCGTAGCCAGCTTTACGCAGGTTAGTCAGGTCTGCCTGGGTGAACGCCTGGTAGCGGCCTTTCAGCTTATCCGGGAACGGAATGTACTCAATACTGCCTTTTTTGTGGTACGCCAGCGTCGCGTCTGCCACCGCCTGGAAGGATTCCGCGCGGCCAGTCCCCAGGTTGAAGATGCCGGACACACCGTTTTCCCAGAACCACAGGTTAACTGCAGCCACATCGCCCACGTAGACGAAGTCGCGCTTAAAGCCGTCGCTGCCTTCGAACAGTTTCGGGCTTTCGCCATTATTCAGCTGGGTATTCAGGTGGAATGCCACGCTCGCCATGCTGCCTTTGTGCCCTTCGCGCGGCCCGTAGACGTTGAAGTAACGGAAGCCGACAATCTGGGAGTTCGCTTCTGGCAGAATCTGACGCACGTATTCGTCGAACAGGAATTTGGAGTAACCGTAGACGTTCAGCGGTTGCTCGTATTCGCGGGATTCGATGAAGTCTGAGGTACGCCCGCCGTAGGTGGCAGCAGAAGAGGCGTACAGGAACGGAATTTCACGCTCCAGGCAGTAGTGGAGGATCTCTTTGGAGTACTGATAGTTGTTGTCCATCATGTACTTGCCGTCCCACTCGGTGGTGGATGAGCACGCACCTTCGTGGAAAATGGCTTCAATCTCGCCAAACTCTTCACCTGCCATAATCTGGATAAGGAAGTCTTCTTTATCCATGTAATCAGCGATGTTCAGATCCACCAGGTTAACGAACTTGGTGCCATCTTTCAGGTTGTCCACCACCAGGATGTCGGTGATGCCTTTGTCATTGAGAGCCTTAACAATATTGCTGCCGATAAAGCCTGCGCCGCCGGTAACGATGATCATAACGGTAACCTTTGAAGTGTGGAGTCCGGGGACAATCCCGAACGCTAATGTTTCTATCATATCATCACAATGCCCTGTCTTCAGCCATTCACCGATATGCGGTAGGGGTACACGTGATTTATGCTGCAAAAACGACAAGAGATACTGCGTCATCTCGTCATGAACTATAGGTTTGGGTAATATGTCCCGAAATTTGCCGAGTCTGGAGAATTGCAATGCGTGGTGATTTTTACAAACAGTTAAACAGCGACCTCGACACCGCACGTGCGGAAGGGTTGTTCAAGGAAGAGCGTATTATCACGTCTGCTCAGCAGGCGGACATCACCGTTGCCGACGGCAGCCACGTGATCAACTTTTGTGCGAACAACTACTTAGGTCTTGCGAATCACCCTGAGCTGATTGCCGCAGCGAAAAACGGCATGGATACTCACGGTTTCGGTATGGCCTCCGTACGCTTTATTTGCGGTACCCAGGACAGCCACAAGCAGCTTGAGCAAAAGCTGGCGAGCTTCCTTGGAATGGAAGACGCGATTCTCTACTCCTCCTGCTTCGACGCCAACGGCGGTCTGTTTGAGACCCTGCTTGGCGCAGAAGATGCGATTATCTCCGACGCCCTGAACCACGCCTCCATCATCGACGGCGTACGCCTGTGTAAAGCGAAGCGTTTCCGCTACGCTAACAACGACATGGTTGAACTGGAAGCGCGCCTGAAAGAGGCCCGTGAAGCGGGTGCTCGCCACGTGCTGATCGCCACCGACGGCGTGTTCTCCATGGACGGTGTGATCGCTAACCTGAAAGGTGTCTGTGACCTGGCGGATAAATACGACGCGCTGGTCATGGTCGATGACTCTCACGCGGTCGGTTTTGTGGGCGAAAATGGCCGCGGTTCCCACGAATATTGTGACGTGATGGGCCGCGTGGATATCATCACCGGTACGTTGGGCAAAGCGCTCGGCGGCGCGTCCGGTGGTTATACCGCCGCGCGTAAAGAGGTGGTTGAATGGCTGCGTCAGCGCTCCCGCCCGTATCTGTTCTCCAACTCCCTGGCGCCGGCCATTGTTGCCGCCTCCATCAAGGTACTGGAGATGGTGGAGTCCGGCGCTGAGCTGCGCGATCGCCTGTGGTCGAACGCCCGTCTGTTCCGTGAAAAAATGAGCGCCGCAGGTTTCACCCTGGCCGGTGCCGACCACGCGATTATCCCGGTGATGCTGGGTGATGCGGTCGTGGCGCAGCAATTTGCTCGTGAACTGCAGAAAGAAGGGATTTACGTCACCGGGTTCTTCTTCCCGGTGGTACCAAAAGGCCAGGCGCGTATCCGCACCCAGATGTCTGCGGCGCATTCGCCTGAACAAATTGAACGTGCGGTGGAAGCCTTTACCCGCATCGGCAAACAGCTGGGCGTAATTGCCTGAGGACGTGTGATGAAAGCGTTATCCAAACTGAAAGCGGAAGAAGGGATTTGGATGACCGACGTGCCGGAGCCGGAAGTCGGTCATAACGATCTGCTGATCAAAATTCGTAAAACCGCCATCTGCGGTACTGACGTTCACATCTACAACTGGGATCAGTGGTCACAGAAAACCATTCCGGTCCCGATGGTTGTCGGTCACGAATATGTGGGTGAAGTGGTTGGCATTGGTCAGGAAGTCAAAGGCTTCCAGATTGGCGACCGCGTCTCCGGTGAAGGCCATATCACCTGCGGCCACTGCCGCAACTGCCGCGGCGGGCGTACGCACCTGTGCCGTAATACCATTGGCGTGGGCGTAAACCGCCCGGGCTGCTTCGCGGAATACCTGGTGATCCCGGCGTTTAACGCGTTCAAAATCCCGGACAATATCTCTGACGATCTGGCCTCCATCTTTGACCCGTTCGGTAACGCGGTACACACGGCACTCTCCTTCGACCTGGTGGGTGAGGATGTGCTGGTGTCTGGCGCGGGCCCCATTGGCATTATGGCGGCAGCCGTGGCGAAGCATGTGGGTGCGCGTAACGTGGTGATCACCGACGTGAACGAATACCGTCTGTCGCTGGCGCGTAAAATGGGCGTCACCCGCGCGGTGGATGTTTCCAAAGAGAGTCTGACCGACGTGATGGAAGAGCTGGGCATGACCGAAGGCTTTGACGTAGGTCTGGAGATGTCCGGTGCGCCACCGGCGTTCCGCACCATGCTCGACACCATGAATCACGGTGGCCGTATCGCGATGCTGGGTATTCCGCCATCAGATATGTCTATCGACTGGAACAAGGTCATCTTCAAGGGACTGTTCATCAAAGGCATTTATGGCCGTGAAATGTTCGAAACCTGGTACAAGATGGCGGCATTAATTCAGTCTGGTCTGGATCTGTCCCCGATTATTACTCACCGCTTCTCAGTTGATGAGTTCCAGAAAGGCTTTGACGCGATGCGTTCAGGTCAGTCTGGAAAAGTGATCCTGAGCTGGGATTAAACCCGTTTGCTGGCACCCTATGAACGGGTGCCAGTGCTTTTTTTGGTAGCTTGATTTTTTCAGAATTTTCTTGTTTAATTTCAATTAAATACCACTCTTTGTTTTCCTGTCATCTGTTAATGATAATTACGCCAGGAAGATGCTGTCAGGCTCGTTAAAATATTATGTCCACACACTTTTCGCTGAGGTTGGTTGATACAGCTTCACGTTTCACCTCTTTTTTAAATCTAGCAATATCCCTTTTTATATTTATTGCAGTAAATATATTACATGCCAGATATAATTTAGTAATTAACAGGGCGCTTTTTTTCTTGCTGATGTTATTAATGCTGAAGTGTATAAGTAATAAATTTATAAGAAATATGCTGGCGATTGTGCTACTTATTCCAGTTGCGGCAGATATTTCTCTCCAGTTATTTGCATGGAGAAATTTTGATTCTGCATTTAGTTATGGGTTTGCAATGAGTATAATTCATTCAGCACCGGATGAAGCAATTTCAATGCTCAACTTGTACTGGCGCGAATGCATTATCTTTATCACATTGTCTGCTTTTTTTATTTATACCGCCAATACGGGTACATGGCCTGTTGCACCGCGTTTTCGTCGCTGGCCTGCTATTGCCCTTAGCGTTACGTTGTTGGCTTTCTATGGTCAGGCTTTACAGCATCAGCTCAGGAAAAGTAGTGTCGAAAGTCTGGCACAGCGTGTGGTTCAGGCGACACCAGTCAGTACGGCAAAAGTTTTTATGCAGGCTATCGAAGATAACGCGGTCATTGCTAATATCGGTAATAACATTCCTGATTACAAACTCACGCTTACGGATACAGGTATTGATAACTATGTGCTGGTGATCGGTGAGTCTGAGCGAGCGGTGAATATGGGTATTTATGGTTATCAACGAGATACTACGCCGGAGCTGGAAAAGCAAAAATCGCAACTTTTACTGTTTCGTAATGCTGTAGCACCAGCGCCGGTCACGATAATGGCCGTACCGTTGGCCATGACCGCTGATAAAGTGAATATCCGAGATCCGCGAAAGTATAGTGATAATGTTATAAATATTGCCAACAAAGCGGGTTATGAAACTTATTGGTTTAGCCGTCAGGGAAAAGGTGGGGCGCATAATAACGTTATCACCGGGATTGCCATGAATTCGAAACAACATGAATGGATCGACGGAGGTTACGATGAAGATCTGCTGCCTTTGCTGCAGAATGCCCTAAAAGCTCCAGGCAAAAAAGTGATCGTCTTGCATTTATATGGCAGTCATGAACCATCGTGTGTACGTTTTCCGGCAAACCAGGCGGTGTTGCATGGGGGTAGTGAGGCCGATGACTGTTATGATAACTCGGTACGATATACAGATACTTTGATGGGTAAGATGTTTAGTATGCTGGACAATTCGCGTTCATCTGTCATGTATTTCTCCGATCATGGTTTGATTCGTAATCCGCAGCGTGCTGTAGTTTACTCCCACGGCAATGTGAATCCTCCCCGAGAGGCCCTGCATATCCCTGTGTTTATCTGGTATGGGCATCAGGTTAAAAAAGATAAGCAATACACCGGAGAGTATAATACTACCTGGTCTGCTGATGATGTTAATACCCTTGCTGAACTGTGGCTGGGGATCCATCGTCAGGAGCAACCTTTCCAGTCGTTACCATCCTGGCTTGACGGTTACGATAAGAATGTCTCAGTACTGGATACAACAGGCAAGACCTATTACTGGAGCAATATACATTAACACGAACACGTTCTTTATTTACTCAAAGAACGAGAATACAAAGCAATAAAAAGGGGCTGAGCCCCCTTGTTATTGCTTAGCAGGCTTATCGTAGGCAAGTTTACTCAGTACTTTTGACGAAATATCATCAATGTTAATTTTGTTTTGGCGCTTATCAAAAATTAGCTGCTCTGAGTTTTTACCAATAGGCGCGAAAATAGTATTGCCCTCAAAGTTTTTATTGTGATCTAGTAGCATTGAAAAATATATGGCAATAAGTTTTTTATCGAACGCACAGGCTATATGAACGATGGCTGTATCAACCGAGACCACCAAATCAGCTTTTTTGATCAGCGTGATGGCATCCCAAAGTGATTTAAAGCGACAAATAGTGATTTTCTCATTATCAAAGGCAAGATCTGCCAGCTTTTTACCCTCACCAATGATAAAGACTTGAGTATCCGGGCACTGAACAATCCCATTAGCCAGTTTTTCCAGTTGAGGTTGTGAAAGACTCCGTTCCGCGACGCTCGCGAACGGGTTAAGCACAACGATCTTCTTCCCTGCATGAGGTTGTAGATAATTTTCAATAAAATCATCATGTTCTGGCAGGAGAGGTAGGGAGTAGTTAAGAGATGCTGGCTTAACGTTCAATGCGTTAAGTATTTTCTTTTGGGGATGGACGATGTGGAACTCAGGGCTAACGGGTAACATTAAGTTATAAGGTTTATCCAGCCAACCACCAAACCCGATCGCATATTTATAATGAATTTTAGCCAAAATTTGGATGTTAAATAATTCCTTCCTTTTCATCCATGAATAATGGCTTATGACCAGGTCTGTCTCAATATCTTTCATTGCACTGATATTATTGATATCAACAACATAAACTTCATCAATGTCTGTCATCTTCTCAAAGAGATCGCGATTTCTCTCTTCAACAATGACTTGAAGCTGATACCCTGCATCTTTCAGGTTACGCCATGTTCCTGTGTGACATACCGCATCGCCAATTCCGAGATCAACGAAAGGGAAAAGAATTCTCTTAACGCTGGAAACATCAATTTTTTCTTGTCGCTTATCGTGTAACTGTCGCGATAATGAAAGCAACGTTAACCGTCTTTTTAACTCTTTAGTTTTATAGTTTCGCTGCCTGTTAATTTCCTTTAGATAACCAATTATTTTTTTCATAACCACGCCAAACCAGATTAAGCATTTTTCTGTGGGTAGTATAATCTTAACGCCAACGAAAAGGAATGACTGAAGGAATAGCATGTCGGGGTGAGTTTTTTATCTTGATTAACATAGGGTTAAGGATTTATGTCGCTTTGTGAGTTTCGTCGTTTCTTCTGGATGACTAACGTGGTATAGAGCTTCTTTATTGATCAAAATGGCTATGCCAGCATTTTCATAAAAAATAATAAACGAGGTACAGATTCGGAGGTGACAATACTGATACCTGGCACTATCTTGTCATGAGTGACTTCGCTGAGTTCAGGAGACCACATGTTTAAACTAACCGTATGTCTTTTGACATACAACTCTGCTCGCTTGTTACATAAAGTTTTAGCCCCGTTAATGAGTATTGCAGATGAGTTTATTGCTGTAGATTCTGGTAGTTCAGATGAGACGTTAGTTACTCTTCAGGAATATGGCATTACGCCAATATTCCATCCGTATGCAATGCACGGTGAACAGATGAATATTGCCATTTCCCGCTCATCTAACGACTGGGTGTTGTGTATGGACAGCGACGAAATACTTGATGAAGACACGATTCACTATATCCTGGCGTTAAAGTCTGGAGATGAGCCATCCGCCGATTGCGGATGGAGTCTGTCACGCTACTGGTATGTCTTAGGTGAACGAACGCGAACCATCTATCCGATTTCTTCTCCAGATTTTCCATTAAGATTGTTCAACCGTCAGAATGTCAGATTTAACAATCGACCAGTGGATGATAAGGCCGTAGGTGCGGTCCGGGTTATGCGTATACCAGGCCATGTCAGGCATGACACATTCTATTCCCTGCATGAAGTGTTTAATAAGCTAAATGTCTATACTACGCGAGTCGTAAAATACCAGATGCTCAGGCCTTCAATCGCACGTGGTGTGGTGAGTGCTATTGGGGCTTTCTTTAAATGGTATTTATTTAGTGGAGCATGGCGCCAGGGAAAAGTTGGCGTGGTTACAGGGGTCTATGCCACCCTGTACAGCTTTTTAAAATACTTTAAAGCCTGGTATCAGTATCAGGATGTAAAGGAGTCCGCTGCCCGGAAGCATACGGACTCTCACCTTATAAAATAGTTATAATTTCTTACCCCATCCCTGCCACTGGTGCTGGAAGTATTGCACCAGCGTACTCTGGCTCACGCTTTCGCTGATGACCGCGAAGAAGCGGGTTGCATGCACCGGTTCAGGCGGTTGTTTCAGCTTGCAATTCTTCACGCCACGGAACGGGTTACGCGGCTGCGTTGCGGGTGGTTGTGCGCTACCCGGGCGAGACGTATCGACCTGCGGCTCATTGAGCAGATCGCTCGGACGTACCAGTGTGATATCTGGTGGCAAGGTCGGCAACATCTGCTGCAGAACGCGCACCGTAGAAGGATGCGGGTGGCCGATGGCAATGGCTGAACCATTGCGTCGGGCGAGCTGCACGGCGCGATTGAACTGCGCGCGAATGTCGGCCTCGTTCTGAGTATCATCCAGGAACACCTTGCGCTTGATCACCTTCACTCCCGTTCCCTGAGCGGCACGCATCGCCTGGCTGTTGCCGATGGTCATGCTGTCGAGGAAGTAGAGGTTGTAGCGTTCCAGCGCCTGCATCACTTTTAGCATGCCGTACAGGCTGGAGGTCATCGCGCTACCCATATGGTTGTTCAGGCCAACGGCATACGGCACGTTGTTGTAAGCGTCACGGATGATGCGCTCGATCTCATCGCTGCTCATATCCGGACGAAGCGTATCTTTTTCCAGCGGCTGTTTACTGAGCGGTGCCATCGGCAGATGGATAAGGACCTGATGTCCGCTATTGTGGGCTTTGGTCGCCATCTCTCGGGCGTGAGGCGCATTCGGAAGGACGGCGACAGAGATGGCTGGCGGCATCGCCAGCACCTGATTTTCATAGTGCGGACGATAACCGAAGTCATCAATCACAATCGCGAGTTTACCTGGGTATACCGGTGTAGCCAGCGCCAGCGCGCTGGCGACGGAGAGAACCATTCGACGAAATTGAAGCAAAACTTATCTTCCCAACCACGGCTGTGGATTGACCGCCTGACCCTGACGACGAATTTCGAAATAGAGTGACGGGCGGCCCTGACCGCCACTGCTGCCCACAAGGGCGATGGGTTGGCCTGCGCGCACCTGTGTGCCAACGCTGACCAGTGCGCTCTGATTGTAGCCGTAAAGACTCATGTCGCCTTTACCGTGCTCAACCACTACCACAAGACCGTAACCCTGCAGCCAGTCGGCCAGAATCACTCGTCCATCGGCAATGGCTTTTACTTCACTACCTTCAGACGCACCGATAACGATCCCTTTCCAACGTAGCTCACCCTGCAGCTGTTCGCCATAACGATGCAGAAGCGTACCGCGAACGGGCCAGTAGGCCTGACCGCGTGGGGAACCCAGACCGCCGGTACGCGACATCAGGGAACGTTCGCTTTCGCTTGGCTTGTAGGTGGTACCTTTGCGGGAGGCTTCCTGCTGCTTGTCGCGGACAGCCTGCGCCTCGCGGGCCTCTTTTTCGGCACGCGCTTTCGCCGCGGCTTCGGCACGGGCGATACTGTTACGTAGTTTTGATTCGTTGGCACGCATTTCACTCAGCTGGCTCTGACCTTGCTGAATGGAGGACTCAAGACCGGAAAGGGTTTTCTTGCGCTCGTTACGGGCCTGCTCAAGTTTCGCCTGCTGCGCTTTTTGTTCGTAGAGCAACGTCTGCTGCTGACTCTGCTTCTCTTCCAGCTCAGCTTTTTGGGTGGAGACCTCTTCACGCGTCTGTTTCAACTGCGCAATGGTCTCCTGACGCGCCTGGTTCAGATAACCGAAGTAGGCCTGCAGACGCTGACCGCGCTGGCTCTCTTCACCGCTGAGGATCAACTGAAGACCGGTGTGTTCACCCTGTCGGAAAGCGGCATCAAGCTGTGCGGCAAGATTGCGCTCCTGTGCATCACGCTGGCGCTCCAGTTTGGCAATCGACGCGTTCATCTCGTCGATCTGTTTATTCAACTGAGCGAGGGTATCTTGCGTTTCACGGAGCTTACGGGCTGCGGCCGAAATAGCTTCTTCCTGCTGCTTAAGCTGGGCGAGCAGGGCGGAGCGTTGCTGTTGTTGCTGGCGTACCGCACGCTCTTTAGCGGCGATATCCGCCTGAATGGATTTCAATTGGTCGCGATCGTCCGCGTGGGCGGATGCGGCGCACAGCAATACGCCAGCGCTGAGTGCGCTGGCGCAAAGCAGGGGTCTGACTGATAACCTAAGCGGCTTCACGACCCATGTGATTGAAAAAATCGCCTTTCCCCTCATGGGGAGGGATTATTCCACGATGAACAGCGGCTTACCAGTCATCTCTTCAGGGATCGGCATACCCATCAGCGACAACATGGTTGGCGCGATGTCAGAAAGCTTGCCGCCTTCCACTGCTTTCAGTGATTTATCACCGACATAAATCAGCGGAACAGGCAGGTTGGTGTGAGCGGTATGCGCCTGGCCCGTTGCCGGGTCGCGCATCTGTTCCGCGTTACCGTGGTCAGCGGTGATCAGCAACTGACCGCCTACGGACTCAACCGCTTTTGCAACCTGCTCAACGCAGTGATCCAGTGCTTCAACCGCTTTCACGGCGGCTTCCATCACGCCGGTATGACCGACCATGTCGCCATTCGGGTAGTTACAGATGATGGTGTCGTACTTGCCGCTCTTGATGGCCGCGACCAGTTTTTCAGTCAGCTCAGCAGAGCTCATCTCTGGCTGCAGATCGTAAGTCGCGACTTTCGGTGAGTTGATCAGAATGCGCTCTTCACCTTTGAACGGCTCTTCCACGCCGCCGTTAAAGAAGAAGGTCACGTGCGCATATTTTTCGGTTTCGGAAATACGCAGCTGCGTTTTGTCATTCTTCGCCATCCACTCGCCGAAGGTATTAGCCAGCGAGGCTGGTGGATACGCGCATGGGGCTTTGATGTCTGCCGCGTATTCGGTCAGCTGGATGAAGTCGAGGTTTACCACTTTCTTACGGGCAAAACCGTCGAAGTCGCTGTTGACGAAAGCACGGGTGATTTCACGCGCGCGGTCAGCGCGGAAGTTCATGAAGATCAGCGCATCGCCATCTTCCATGGCGGCATCGGGCTGGCCTTCAGCACGAATCACGGTCGCTTTCACGAATTCATCGTTTTCATCACGTGCGTATGCGGCTTCCAGGGCTTCAACGGCAGTCGGGAACTGGAATTCACCTTTTGCCAGGGTCATCAGGTCATAGGCCTGTTCAACGCGATCCCAGCGGTTGTCGCGGTCCATGGCGTAGTAACGACCAATGATGGAGGCGACGCGGCCTTTGCCCAGTGCGGCAAATTTCTCTTCGAAGGCTTGCAGAGAGCCTTTTGCGCTGCGCGGTGGCGTATCGCGACCATCCAGGAAGGCGTGCAGATAGATTTTTTCTGCACCGCGCTCGGCGGCCAGTTCAACCATCGCCATGATGTGATCTTCGTGGCTGTGTACACCGCCCGCGGAGAGCAAGCCCATGATGTGCACGGCTTTACCTGCCGCAACGGCTTTATCTACCGCGCCGCAAAGAACCGGGTTCGCGAAGAAGGTGCGTTCTTTGATTTCGACATCCAGACGGGTCAGGTCCTGATAGACGATACGGCCCGCGCCCAGGTTAACGTGACCGACTTCGGAGTTGCCCATCTGGCGGTCGGGCAGACCGACTTCCAGACCGGATGCATCGATCAGGGTATGGGGACGTTTCGCCCACAGCGCATCCATCACCGGGGTTTTTGCGCTGAAAATAGCGTTATCCTGGCTGTCTTCACGGTAGCCATAGCCATCCAGAATCACCAGTACCATAGGTTTTTTAGAAACCGACATTGCAACAACCTCATGCTCAAGAGTCAAAATTTGCGTAATTTTACTACAGCTGAATCGATCAAATAGCCGCAGAAGATCAAAGAAAGCGCAGGGGCAAGGCGCTGACCGGACCATTTTGAGGCATTTTTTTAGGTGGCATGCCGCAGAAAATGGATTAGGTTAGGGTCGCTGGCTGTATTTGCCAGAACGCACAGGTATACTCCTGTCCTGGTTTTTTTATCACTTAGTCGGGAGTAGTTACCCTCCATGCAAGAAATTATGCAATTCGTTAGCCGCCATCCGGTTCTGAGCATCGCGTGGATTGGCCTGCTGGCTGCTGTGCTGTTCACCACATTTAAGAGCCTGACGTCTAAGATTAAGGTTATCACCCGTGGTGAAGCGACGCGTCTGATCAACAAAGAAGATGCCGTCGTTGTCGATCTGCGTCAGCGTGACGATTTCCGTAAAGGTCACATTGCAGGCGCAATCAACCTGCTGCCAGCTGAAATCAAAGCGAACAACGTGGGTGAGCTTGAAAAACACAAAGCCCAGCCAATTATCGTTGTTGATGCAACCGGCATGCAGGCGCAAGAATCTGCCAGCGCGCTTTATAAAGCGGGCTTCGAAAATGTAACGGTACTGAAAGAAGGGATCTCCGGCTGGAGCGGGGAAAATCTTCCTTTGGTTCGCGGTAAATAAGGAGTTCAGTCATGGCCAATATTGAGATCTACACCAAAGCGACGTGCCCGTTCTGCCACCGTGCGAAAGCGCTGCTGAACAGCAAAGGCGTCACGTTCAAGGAACTGCCGATCGACGGTGACGCGGTTAAACGTGAAGAGATGATCCAACGTAGTGGTCGTACGACGGTTCCGCAGATTTTTATTGATGCGCAGCACATTGGCGGCTGTGATGACTTGTATGCGCTCGACGCCCGTGGTGGACTCGATCCGCTGCTGAGCTAAGAGACTTTAGGACAATTAAAAAGGGTTTTTCCATGTCAGAACAAAGCAATAATGAAATGATTTTCCAGATCCAGCGCATCTACACGAAAGATGTCTCTTTTGAAGCGCCAAATGCGCCGCACGTTTTCCAGAAAGACTGGCAGCCAGAGGTTAAACTTGATCTGGATACCGCATCTACCCAACTGGCAGATGACGTGTATGAAGTTGTACTGCGTGTGACCGTGACCGCCTCTCTGGGCGAAGAAACCGCGTTCCTGTGTGAAGTACAGCAGGGCGGCATCTTCTCCATCGGCGGCATCGAAGGCAACCAGATGGCGCATTGCCTGGGTGCATACTGCCCGAACATCCTGTTCCCGTATGCGCGCGAATGCATCACCAGCCTGGTTTCTCGCGGTACATTCCCGCAACTGAACCTTGCGCCAGTTAACTTTGATGCGCTGTTCATGAACTATCTGCAGCAGCAAGCTGGCGAAGGTGCTGAACAACATCAGGATGCCTGATGAGCACTGTTAATGCTTCAATGACTGTGATCGGTGCCGGCTCATACGGCACCGCTCTTGCCATCACGCTGGCAAGAAATGGTCACGACGTGGTCCTGTGGGGCCACGATCCAAAACATATCGCCACGCTGCAGCACGACCGTTGCAATGTGGCGTTTCTCCCGGACGTTCCGTTCCCTGACTCCCTGCACCTGGAAAGCGATCTTGCGACCGCGCTGGCGGCCAGCCGCAACATTCTGATTGTCGTCCCGAGCCATGTGTTTGGCGAAGTGCTGCGTCAGATTAAGCCGCTGATGCGCCCGGATGCCCGTATTGTCTGGGCAACCAAAGGTCTTGAAGCGGAAACCGGACGCCTGCTGCAGGACGTTGCCCGCGAAGCGCTGGGTGATGCGATCCCGCTGGCGGTCATCTCCGGTCCGACCTTTGCCAAAGAGCTGGCTGCTGGCCTGCCGACGGCGATCTCGCTGGCATCGACTGACCAGGCTTTCGCCGACGATCTCCAGCATCTGCTGCACTGTGGCAAGAGTTTCCGCGTCTACAGCAACCCTGATTTTATCGGTGTCCAGCTGGGCGGTGCGGTGAAGAACGTGATTGCTATCGGTGCCGGGATGTCTGACGGTATTGGCTTTGGCGCCAACGCCCGTACGGCGTTGATTACCCGCGGCTTAACCGAGATGTCCCGTCTTGGCGAGGCGCTGGGCGCCGATCCGGCCACCTTTATGGGGATGGCGGGTCTGGGCGATCTGGTGCTGACCTGTACCGACAACCAGTCTCGTAACCGCCGCTTTGGCATGATGCTCGGACAGGGCAGCGATGTAAAAAGCGCGCAGGAGAAGATTGGGCAGGTGGTGGAAGGCTACCGCAATACCAAAGAAGTCCGCGAACTAGCGCACCGGTTTGGTGTCGAAATGCCAATAACCGAGGAAATTTATCAGGTATTGTATTGCGGAAAAAATGCGCGCGAGGCAGCATTGACCTTATTAGGTCGTGCGCGCAAGGACGAGCGCAGCAGTAAGTAGTCGGAACCGTTGTCACCTGAATGACCCAGCCAGCGCAGAACTGGCTGGTCATTAACTTATCGTCTGGAGTAAGCAATGCCGTGTGAAGAACTGGATATCGTCTGGAACAATATTAAAGCCGAAGCCCGGGCGCTGGCCGACTGTGAGCCTATGCTGGCCAGTTTTTACCACGCTACGCTACTCAAACACGAAAACCTTGGCAGCGCACTCAGCTACATGCTCGCCAACAAGCTGGCTTCCTCGATTATGCCTGCTATCGCCATCCGCGAAGTGGTGGAGGAGGCATACGCCGCTGACCCGGAAATGATCGCCTCTGCCGCCTGTGATATTCAGGCCGTGCGTACGCGTGACCCGGCGGTAGATAAATACTCTACGCCTCTGCTATACCTGAAAGGCTTCCACGCCCTGCAGGCGTATCGCATCGGCCACTGGCTATGGAATGAAGGCCGCCGCGCGCTGGCAATCTTCCTGCAAAATCAGGTCTCCGTGACCTTCCAGGTCGATATTCACCCGGCAGCGAAAATTGGCCGTGGAATTATGCTCGACCACGCCACCGGCATTGTTGTGGGTGAGACGGCGGTGATTGAAGACGACGTTTCGATCCTGCAGTCGGTTACCCTTGGCGGTACCGGTAAAACCAGCGGCGATCGCCATCCGAAAATTCGTGAAGGGGTGATGATTGGCGCGGGTGCCAAAATCCTCGGCAATATCGAAGTCGGACGCGGCGCGAAGATTGGCGCAGGGTCGGTTGTGCTCCAGCCGGTTCCGCCGCACACCACCGCGGCTGGCGTACCGGCGCGTATCGTCGGCAAACCAGACAGCGATAAGCCGTCCATGGATATGGATCAGCACTTCAACGGTATCCACCATACGTTTGAGTATGGTGACGGCATTTAACTTCTGAGAATGGCGCCCGGGTACCCCAGCTGGCGCCATGCTTCATACACCACCACCGACACTGCGTTCGACAGGTTCATGCTGCGGCTGTCCGGCATCATCGGAATTCGGATTTTCTGCTCCGCGGGCAGGGCATCCAGAATCGTGGCTGGCAGGCCGCGGGTTTCCGGGCCAAACATCAGATAGTCACCGTCCTGATAGCTCACGGCGCTGTGTGCTGGCGTGCCTTTGGTGGTCAGGGCGAACATGCGCTGCGGCTTTTCGCTTTCCAGAAACGCGGCGTAATCATGATGGCGCACGACGGCAGTAAATTCATGGTAATCCAGCCCCGCGCGACGCAGACGCTTGTCGTCCCACGTAAAGCCCATCGGCTCAATGATGTGCAGACGAAAGCCGGTGTTGGCACACAGGCGGATGATATTGCCGGTATTCGGCGGAATTTCTGGTTCGAATAAAACGATGTTAAGCATGCTGCCCCCTTAATTGCGGGGGCAGAATAGCAGAAAAGTGAGGAATTACGCGACGCCAGGTTCCTGCGCACGGCAACGCAGCATTTTGTAGCACGTTGCCGCTGCGGCGACCAGGGCAGGCACGCTGAGGATCATCAAAATACTGTCCGCCTGCCACTGCAGGGAAAGCAGCTGAGCGCTGGTCATGGTTCCCGCCACGCCGCCAAAGCGGCCGATCCCCTGCATCCAGGCAATACCCGTTGCGCGGCACTCTGTTGGGTAAAAAGTCGCTGCCAGGGTTTGCATGCCCGATTGCGCCCCGTTCATCGCGATCCCCATCAGGAAAATCAACCCGCCAAACAGGGCGATATGATTATGCTCAATGCCCAGTAACAGAATGAGACCCATTGTCAGCACAAAGCCACCCGCGACCACTTTGTGTGCCTCCCAGCGATCCATCATCCAGCCCGCGAGCAGAATGCCTGCGGTACCGCCGAAGGTGAACAGCGAGGTGAGCCAGGCGGATTCCGCCAGCGCATAGCCCATCCCCTGCATCAGGGTCGGCATCCAGCTCAGCAGGACGTAGTAAATCACCAGCCCCATAAAGTAAGTGACCCACAGCGTCAGCGTATTCAGCGTTTGCGCCCAGGCCGTGCCCAGGCTTGCAAGACCGAAGAACAGGCAGGAGAAGACCAGCACGCGCTTGCGCCCCATCTTGTCCGATACCGGGCCTGCAATGAGGGCACCCAGCGACAAGCCCAGAAGGGCTGCGCTCAGCACCGGCCCCAGATCCTGTTTATGTATCCCCCATTCTGCCGACAGCGTAGGGGCGATGTAACCCATTGCCGCGGTATCAAATCCATCGATCGGCAGAACCAGAAAGCCCAGTACGATAAGAAGCCAGTGAAACCCTGAAAAGGGACTCTCATCGATCACCTGCTGAATATCCACCTTGCCTGAATACGTCATATGCTCCTCTCCGATGTGATGTTGTTTTTGTGTTCTTGTATTTGCTTGTCTATACAATTGCGGAGGGGGTAAATATGTCAAATTTTCTTATCCAATTTGTTATCTAAGTGTTATTTTCGGCAAAAAAAAGCGCCCGAAGGGGGAACCGGGCGCGTGAACAGCGGTGTTAACAGGAGGGGTATTCAGGCAGCGTTTCCCTGCGCAAGGGGAGCCAGCGCCGCCGGTAATCGACTTAACTCCTGCACCAGAGAGTCTTTGCTGATTTCGCTAATGGTTTTCGCACCGGTCAGCGTCATCGCGACTTTCATCTCTTTTTCGATCAGGTCAAGCAGGTTCGCCACGCCAGCCTGACCTGCCGTCGCCAGCGCGTACAGATACGCACGGCCCAGCAGCACGCTGTCGGCGCCGAGCGCGATCATGCGTACCACATCCAGCCCGTTGCGAATGCCGCTGTCGGCCAGAATCGCGATATCGCCTTTCACCGCATCGGCAATGGCGGGCAGCGCGCGTGCGGAGGAGAGCACACCGTCGAGCTGACGCCCGCCGTGGTTTGAGACCACAATGCCGTCTGCGCCAAAACGTACCGCGTCGCGGGCATCTTCCGGGTCGAGGATCCCTTTGATCACCATCGGGCCGTCCCAGAATTCGCGGATCCACTCCAGGTCTTTCCAGGAGATGGACGGATCGAAGTTGTTCGCCAGCCAGCCGATGTAATCTTCCAGCCCGGTCGGTTTACCGAGGTAAGCCGAGATATTGCCCAGATCGTGCGGACGTCCGTTCAGACCCACATCCCACGCCCACTGCGGGTGCGTCACCGCCTGCCAGTAGCGGCGCAGAGCGGCATTCGGGCCGCTCATGCCGGAGTGGGCGTCGCGGTAGCGCGCGCCCGGCGTTGGCATATCGACGGTAAAGACCAGCGTGGAACAGCCCGCCGCTTTGGCGCGCTCCAGCGCGTTGCGCATAAAACCGCGATCGCGCAGGACGTACAGCTGGAACCACATCGGACGCTTGATGGTCGGCGCGACCTCTTCAATCGGGCAGACGGAGACGGTAGAGAGGGTAAACGGAATACCCCTGGCATCAGCGGCCGCCGCCGCCTGCACTTCGCCACGACGGGCGTACATACCGCACAGGCCGACGGGGGCCAGCGCCACGGGCATGGAAAGCGTTTCGTTAAACAGCTTTGTCTCAAGGCTCAGGTCAGACATATTCTTCAGCACGCGCTGACGCAGGGCCACCTCTGACAAGTCTTCCACATTGCGGCGCAGGGTGTATTCGGCATACGCCCCGCCGTCGATGTAGTGGAACAGGAACGGGGGCAAAATGCGCTGCGCCGCGGCGCGATAGTCACTGGCTGCTGAAATGATCATGCTTTGTTCTCCCTGGAAATATCACTGTCGCCAGGCAGACGGGTAATACGCGCCTGTCGGGCCTGGTCTTCATCGAATCGTTTAATGGTGGTGTGAACGAAGCCGAGATGCGCCATCATCGCCTTGCGTGCGGCCTCGGCATCACCGGCCAGAATGGCGTTAAGCACCGCCTCGTGTTGTTCAGTCAGTTGGGCAAACACCGGCGGAACCAGGTACATGCGCTGGCGGCTTTGTTTGACAGAGGATTGCAGCAGGTCGAAGAACCCGCGCATGGTCTGGAGCAGAACCACATTGTGCGACGCTTCGGCAATGGCCAGGTGAAAACGCACGTCAGCCTGGGAGGCGATATCCGGGTCGCTGCTTTGCGTGGCCTCAAAGCAGGCTTTGAGCTTCTCTTTGTCGGCCTCGGTTGCCCGCATGGCCGCATGCCAGGCGGTGCTGGTCTCGATGGCGTGACGCGCTTCGAGGATGTCAAAGCTGTAGTCCGGGTCATTTTCCATCAGCGTCTTCAGCGGCTGAACGATGTTTTGCTCGGACCAGTCGTCATGCTGCCAGCGCACAAAGGTGCCGCCGCCGCGACGGCTCACCAGTACCCCTTCGCTGACCAGCGTGGCCAGCGCTTCACGCAGGGAATTACGCGATACACCAAGCTGGGCGGCGAGCTGGCGTTCAGCGGGCAACTTCATGCCCGCTTCCAGCTGTTGTTCTTCAATCAGCGCCCGTACGCGAGAGGCTATCTCGTCGGACAGGCGTCTGGGCATCACTATCATGGGATCATCCAGGTTAAGACATAAGCCTGCAGGGTGGTGATCACCCCGACCATGCAGGTGAATATCAGGCTGTGTTTCACGGTAAAGCGGAACAGATCCGACTCTTTACCGACCAGTCCCACCGCCGCACAGGCAATGGCGATGGATTGCGGGGAGATCATTTTCCCGGTCACGCCGCCGGTGGTGTTCGCAGCGACCAGCAGAACATCCGACACGCCAATCTGCTGGGCCGCCGTAGCCTGCAGTGCAGCAAACAGGGCGTTCGACGAGGTATCTGACCCGGTCAGGAACACACCCAGCCAGCCGAGGAACGGTGAGAAGAAGGTGAAGGCGTGGCTGGTATGGGCCAGCGCCAGTGCCAGCGTCGATGACAGGCCGGAGTAGTTCGAGATAAACGCGAACGCCAGCACCATGCCGATGGAGTAAATCGGCAGCATCAGCTCTTTAATCGTCGCTGCGAAGGTCTGCACCGCGGCGGCAGGCTTCATGCGCAGCCACACCACGGAAAGGATCGCGGCAAACAGGATGGCGGTCCCGGTGGCGGAGAACCAGTCGAACTTATAGACCGCGGCATACGGTGTGGCGGCATGCACGACTGGCGGCATGCGGGCGACCATTTTGTCGAGGAACGGCACGGAGATGTTAATCACCATGTCGTACAGCGCGCCGCCCGGGGCGAACAGGGCTTTAAACGGCGGGATGCTCCACAGCGTTACCGTTGCGGTCAGGAACAGGAACGGTGACCAGGCACGGATTACCTGGCATGCGGTATAACCTGTACGGGCCAGGGTTTGATCGACCTGTGAGGCGCCCATATCGGCGAAGCGGAAAATACGTACCGGCTGCCAGCGTTTCAGGAACAGCGTCAGGCAGACCAGCGAGACCAGCGAAGAGATGATGTCCGGCAGCTCCGGGCCGAGGAAGTTTGAGCTGAGGTATTGCGCGATGGCGAACGAACCGCCCGCCACCATTACAGCAGGCCACGTCTCTTTCACGCCGCGCCAGCCGTCCATAATCGCCATGATCCAGAACAGCACGATGATGGTCAGGAACGGCAGCTGGCGACCCACCATCTGGCCGATCTCAAAGCTATCCAGCCCGGTCACCTGTCCGGCGACCAGAATCGGAATCCCCATTGCGCCAAACGCCACCGGGGCGGTATTCACAATCAGGCACAGGCCCGCGGCATAAAGCGGGTTAAAGCCGAGGCCCACCAGCAGGGCGGCCGTAATGGCGACCGGTGCGCCAAATCCGGCGGCACCTTCCAAAAACGCCCCGAAGGAGAAGCCGACAATCAGCATCTGCAGGCGCTGGTCCGGCGTGATGGAGAGAATCGACGAGCGAATGATGTCGAACTGCCCGGTTTTCACCGAAATTTTATAGACAAAGACAGCGGCGATGATGATCCACGCAATTGGCCACAGACCGTAGAAGAAACCGTAGACAACGGAGGCCAGCGCGCGATCGACCGGCATTTTGTAGAAGAACAGCGCCACCAGCAGAGCGATGGCAACGGTGTACGTCGCGGCAAGGTAGCCCTTCAGCTTGAGCTTAATCAGCGCAAAGAAGAAGAACAGGATTGGAAGCGATGCGATCAGGCTCGACAGCCAGATATTTCCAGCCGGGTCGTAGTTTTGTTGCCAGAGGCTCATGCAGGTCTCCTGGGGACCAGATAACCTGCGCGGCGGGTGAGTCTCCGCTCATCTCTGCATCACAGGTTATGTAAAAGTGGTCCTGCCAATGTTGTGTTGTAGGGTTAATGACAATGAATGGTTAATCAGATGTTATGGGGTGGCAATGGTTTTGTGAGCGGAAATAATGGAATTGTGAACCAGGGGAGGATTGATTGCGCAATTGGTTGGACCAATTCACACGAAGGGGAAAAGAGTAGGCCGGGTAAGCGCAGCGCCACCCGGCATGAAATCAGAATGCGGTCTTACAAAAACCCGTCATCTCTTTCAGGCCCATTTCACGGCCAAGCTCGGTCATCGGGTGTACGACCACCAGGCCACGGACGCTTTTCTTCAGCTTGCCCATGTCAGCCTGTTCTTTTTTAGTGATTGCGCGGCGGTGTGGCATGTTCATCAGCTTCTGCGCTTCGTTGCTCAGCTTCTGGCCTTTTACTTCGCGCAGGCGCTCGATCTCTGCCTCCAGCTTCGCGGTCTCTTTCTCCAGCTCGGCGTACTTCTCGGCGGAATCGACCAGTGACAGACCCGCCATCTGGTGACGGATCAGATCCAGGCGGTCGCTCAGGCGTTTAATTTCGTTCTTTTCGACTTCTTTCATGACAAATAACTCTGAAAACGGGGAATTTACAGGGAAGGATACACCAATGTGAGCAGGCTTACTTCTGAAACGCTTTTTTTAAGCTGATCCGGGAAATCAGCTCAGTCAGGGAAAGGACCATCGTGGAGCGGACAACCTGCTGATAACGTAGCTTTTGCATCGCGTATAGCTCAGGGTCGCTGCTGTCGAAATGAGGGGCAGGGGGCAGCGCGGCCACGCAGTGCAGCTCGCCGAAGGGCCCCAGGATCTCATCATCGGTAAAGGCGTATTCGTTACCGTCATGATTGAGCTCCTCACGTAGCGCCATTAACAGCTCTGCATCTTCGTACTCTTGCCGGTTCAGCACGCCAAGACCGTAAATCAGCTTCAGACGCACCGATAAATCGCCCAGCGGTCCATCGCCGTCGAGTAACGGTTCTACAGCATATTTTACCGCGTAGTCGTCTTTGCGAAACACCTGAAGCACCAGGATATTTACCGCCTCGGTTAACAGCTCGACGGCGGCAATCAGGAAGCTTCGTACGGTTTTGCCAGCATTCAGACGCTCAAGCACACGATTTTCAAAGGCCTGGGTTTGTTCCATTATTGCCTGCATATCTGACAATCTGTTATCTGGGCGCAGACTAACCTGCGCCACACTGTGCATCATTTGGTTGCGTTGTATGCGTTAACCGCCTCCACAACCACGTCGCTATTGGCGTCCAGACCGGAAATCTGCGCCAGCGCAGCCTGCGCGCCTTTGTCATCAATCAGCTGAGCCAGCTCGATCGCCTGCGGGTCCTGATCGCTGCGGTAGTGCATTGCAGCGGCAATCCCTTTCACCAGGTTGGCATGCGGCAGACCATATTCCAGCGTGCCGAGCAGCGGCTTAATCAGACGGTCGCCTGCACTCAGCTTACGCAGCGGTTGACGTCCCACGCGCTCAACATCATCTTTCAGATACGGGTTTTCAAAGCGACCAAGGATTTTCTGGATGTAGGCTGCGTGTTTATCAGCATCAAAACCGTAGCGTTTGATCAGCACCGCGCCGCTCTCTTCCATGGCCCCTTTTACCACCGCGCGGATTTTCTCATCGAGAATCGCATCGCGAATGGTCTGATGACCGGCCAATTTTCCGAGGTACGCGGTTATAGCATGCCCGGTGTTCAGCGTGAAGAGTTTGCGTTCGACAAATGCCATCAGGTTATCGGTTAATTCCATTCCCGGAATAGTTGGCAGTGCACCTTTAAACTGAGTTTTATCGACGATCCACTCGCTGAAGGTTTCCACGGTCACTTCCAGCGGGTCGTGGGCGGCGGATGCTGACGGCGGAACGATGCGGTCCACGGCGGAATCCACAAACCCAACGTGCGCGTCGACCCAGGCTTTATCCTCGTCAGCCACGGCCGCCATGACATGGCCTTTCAGCTGTGTGGTGCCGCGTACCATGTTTTCACAGGCGATGATGTTCAGCGGGGTGTCGATGCCCTGCGCTTTACGTTTTGCCAGGCCTTTAGCCACCGCCGGGGCGATACGCTCCAGAACCACCGGGCCTACCGCCGTGGTGATAAGGTCAACGCTGGCAATCAGGTCGATTACGTCGTCGCCAATGCTACTGACCGCGTTCACGCCTGAGACGGTATCAACCTGCTCGTTTTCGCCCACCACATGGACCTGATAGCTATGACGGGCATTCAGGGCATCCAGGACCACCTGATTCACATCGGCGAACGTCAGCGTAATGCCCGCGTCTGCCAGCAGTTTGCCGATAAAACCACGACCGATATTACCTGCGCCAAAATGTAATGCTTTCATAGTGTTAACCTTCATCAATGTTTTTACCCGAGAGGGCTGGGGTGAGGAGCTTTCTCCCCCTCACCCTAGCCCTCTCCCCGGGGGGAGAGGGAAGAGGCGCTGTTATTTGTTCAGCAGTGCCAGAACTTCTTCAACGCTGGTGGTTTTGGCCAGACGCTCGATAACGGACTCATCGTCCAGGGCGTTGGTCAGGCTGGTGATCACCTGGATATGCTCGTTGTTGCGAGCGGCGATACCAATCACCAGGCGGGCGATGTCATCTTCTTCTTCACCGAAGCGTACGCCATCAGGATACTGACAGAACACCACACCGGTTTTCAGCACGCGGTCTTTCGCCTCAACGGTACCGTGTGGAACCGCGATGGATTCACCGAGATAGGTTGGGGTCAGTTTTTCGCGCTCCAGCATCGCATCGACATATTCAGGCTGAACGTAACCGCCTTTTACCAGCTGTTCACCGGCAAAGCGAATCGCTTCTTCTTTAGTAGCCGCGGTACGGCCGAGGAAGATGTTCTCCGCACCCAGTTTAAACAGGTGGGCATTACTCTCGTCAAAGCTATCCTGCAGGCTGGTGCGCACTTTCACTTCGTTATCTTCATGACGCTGCGCGGCAACCAGACGTTCGGTCAGGCTGGTGTACAGGCCGCTGTCGAGGAAGTTAGTCAGCGAAATGTGCTGTGCCTGCGGTACCTGACGCATGGCGCGTTCGGTCAGATCGCGGTGGGTGATCACCAGGTCAACGTCCGGCGGCAGACTGTTAATTGCGCTGTTGGTCACGGAGATGTTGGTCAGGCCCGCATCCTGTACTTTCTTACGCAGCACGCCGGCACCCATTGCGCTGGAGCCCATACCGGCATCACAAGCAACGATGATTTTACGCACGTGGCTCAGGTCGTTAGAGACATCGCCAGCCGCCAGCGGGGTCGCGCCTTTGGATTCCGCTTTCATGTCGTGCATACGGCGGGTTGCCGCTTCGATATCGTCATCTTCTTTCACTTTGCTGGTTTTCAGCAGGATAGAAGAAACCACGAAGGAGACCGCCATGGCCGCACAGATAGCCGCGATGTTAGCGAAGTAGGCACCTTTCGGGGTCATCGCCAGCACGGCCAGGATAGAGCCCGGAGAAGCAGGGGAGACCAGACCGCCGCCCAGCACGCTCAGGGTGAACACGCCGGTCATACCGCCGAGGATAACGGCCAGGATCAGACGTGGGTTCATCAGCACGTACGGGAAGTAAATTTCGTGGATACCGCCCAGGAAGTGGATGATAGCCGCACCGCCAGCAGACTGCTTAGCGCTGCCGCGACCAAAGAACATGTATGCCAGCAGAACGCCCATACCCGGACCTGGGTTTGCTTCAATCAGGAAGAAGATGGACTTACCGAGATCGTGAGACTGCTGAATACCCAGCGGCGAGAAGATACCGTGGTTGATGGCGTTATTAAGGAACAGGATTTTCGCCGGTTCAACGAAGATAGACGCCAGCGGCAGCATGTCGTGCGCCACCATAAAGTTAACGCCTGCCGCCAGAATTTTGGACAGCACTTCAACCGCAGGGCCAATGCCGAGGAACGCCAGAATCGCGAGGATCATCCCGATGATGCCCGCAGAGAAGTTGTTCACCAGCATTTCGAAGCCGGATTTGATCTTACCATCTACCCAGACGTCGAATTTCTTAATCGCCCAGCCGCCCAGAGGACCGGCAATCATGGCACCGAGGAACATCGGCATATCCGCACCGACGATAACACCCATTGTGGTGATGGCACCCACAACGCCACCACGGTCACCGCCTACCAGACGACCACCGGTGAAACCGATCAGCAGCGGCAGGAGGTAAGTAATCATAGGGCCAACAAGTTTCGCCAGCGTTTCGTTAGGCAACCACCCTGTCGGAATGAACAATGCGGTGATAATACCCCACGCGATAAACGCGCCGATATTTGGCATCACCATGTTGCTGAGGAAACGACCAAAGCTTTGAACTTTGATCTTGAAATCGGATGACATAAAACACCCCTTCTTATGTTTACGCTTAGGCTTGCGGCCCGAGGTTTATCGTTAATGTGCGGCGGCAGAGGTAGCCGGGCCCTGTTCTGATGCTGTGAAATCTGGCACTGAATCGTTCAACTGTCCAGACAGTGAAAATTTGTGTGACATATGTCACGTAAATGTAGGGGGTGTGGCATTTAATGACGTGATCCGAATCACAAAATTAGTGGGTAAAAAAAATACGATGGCGAAAAACAAAGCAAAAACCACGTGTTTTTGTGATTGTGATCGCATTTTTGTTTTGTGGGTTTGTTTCTGGATTGTGACTGATTTCACAAAATATTTTTATGCAGATTTCTCTGGCTGTGATCGGCGGCAAACTCTGCTTTGCGAATTGGCGTCAGGATAGTCTTGAGTGACACGTAAAGCTAAAAAACCACTTTTCATGTGTGGTATGGCGAAAAGTTAAAAGGTGGATTACGCTCATAATGTAAGGTTAAGTATATTATTATTCAGGTTATATTTTGACACGTTTATAAACTTGCATGGAGATATTATAAAAACCGATACTCCCCGGCTCTGAAATAACCAGTGTGCCTTTTAAATTTAAAAATAAATTAATTAGGCTGCGTGCTGTTTTATTCGTTTAATGAGTTGACGTTGTTTAAGTGAGGAAAATATGTTTCTCAACTATTTTGCGTTGGGCGTATTGATTTTTGTATTTCTGGTGCTTTTTTACGGGATTATCGCTATTCATGATATCCCTTATAATATGGCTAAAAAACGTAATCATCCCCATGCCGATGCGATTCATACGGCAGGCTGGATTAGCCTGTTCACCCTCCATGCCATCTGGCCGTTTCTGTGGATTTGGGCCACGCTCTACCGTGAAGATCGCGGTTGGGGCATGCAGAACCACATTACAAAGCCAGATGAGGTCCCGGGCATGGATGCGCTGTCCAAACGCGTGGCCGAATTAGAACAAAAGCTGGCGGCGGTACAGCCCACTGCTGATCAGAACACGCTGGAGCGCTAATCATGGATCTGTTGATTATTTTGACCTATGTGGCATTTGCCTGGGCGATCTTTAAAATATTCCGCATTCCGGTAAATCAGTGGACGCTCGCCACCGCAACATTGGGCGGGGTATTTATTGTTGCCGGACTGATTCTGTTAATGAACTATAACCATCCGTATACCTTTACGGCGCAAAAAGCGGTTATTTCCATTCCGATTACACCGCAGGTGACGGGCGTGGTCACCGAAGTGACTGATAAAAACAACCAGCTCATTAAAAAAGGCGAAGTATTATTTAAACTTGATCCGGGCCGCTACCAGGCGCGGGTCGACAGACTCAAGGCCGATCTGGTCACCGCAACCCATAATATCGATAGCCTGAAAGCGCAGCTTGCAGAAGCCGTCGCTAATACCACGCGCGTCTCGGCAGAGCGTGACCGCCTGTATAAAGATTATCAGCGTTACCTGAAAGGCAGCCGGGCGAAGGTGAACCCGTTTTCTGAAAGCGATATCGACAACGCGCGGCAGAACTATCTGGCGCAGGATGCACTGGTGAAAGGTTCTGTGGCTGAACAGACGCAGATTCAAAGTCAGTTAGACAGCATGGTGAACGGTGAACAGTCGCAGATTGCCTCATTACGCGCCCAGCTTGCCGAAGCGAAATACAATCTCGATCAGACCGTGGTGCGCGCGCCGAGCAACGGCTATATCACCCAGGTGCTGATCCGTCCGGGGACCTATGCCGCCGCGTTACCTCTGCGTCCGGTCATGGTCTTTATTCCGGAACAGAAACGTCAGATTGTGGCGCAGTTCCGCCAGAACTCGCTGCTGCGTCTTAAGCCGGGTGATGAAGCAGAAGTGGTGTTTAATGCGCTGCCGGGCCAGGTATTTACCGGGAAACTCACCAGCGTCCTGCCGGTGGTGCCGGGAGGGTCGTACCAGGCGCAGGGGGCGTTGCAGGCATTGACCGTCACACCGGGCACGGATGGCGTACAGGCGCTGATTGAACTGGAGCCTAACGCCGACGTCGATGCGCTACCAGACGGTATCTATGCCCAGGTGGCGGTCTATTCAGACCATTTCGCCCACGTCTCGGTGATGCGTAAAGTGTTGCTGCGCATGACCAGCTGGATGCACTACCTCTACCTCGATCATTAATCCCGCCAGGGCAGGAATGCGACATCCATACCTGCCCTTTTTTCATCCCGTGATCCATACTGACCTTTTTCCGGCATCAAGGATCAGGCAATGAAACTCATCGGTAGCTACACCAGTCCCTTCGTGCGAAAAATCTCGATTCTCCTGCTGGAGAAAGGGATGACATTCGAATTCGTCAATGAACAGCCCTACAACGCTGAAAACGGCGTCGCGCAGTACAACCCGCTGGGAAAAGTTCCGGCGCTGGTGACGGACGAGGGTGAATACTGGTTCGACTCCCCGATTATTGCGGAGTATATCGAGCTGTTGGGCGTGGCCCCGGCCATGCTGCCGGCTGCCCCAAAAGCGGCGCTGGCGGTGAAGCAGATTGAAGCCCTGGCCGACGGCATTATGGATGCGGCGCTGACTTCCGTGCGTGAGCAGGCAAGGCCCGCCGCACAGCAGTCAGAAAACGAACTGCTGCGCCAGCGGGAAAAAATCAACCGCAGTCTGGATATGTGCGAACAGCTCATCCGGGAGGGAAAAATTCACACCGATAGCCTGAACCTGGCCACCATCGCCATTGCCTGCGCCATCGGGTATCTCAATTTCCGCCGCGTGTCCCCCGGCTGGTGCGTTGACCGACCGTTGCTGGTGAAGCTGGCTGAAACGCTCTTTAGCCGCGAGAGCTTTGCCCGTACCGAACCGCCAAAGGCTTGACGCGGGTTATAACACTTCGCTGCAGGAGGCGGTACAATCTCTCCACATGTTAACTCCCTCTCCCGTCGGGAGGGGGGAAGATATTTACTCGCCAGGCGCTTTCATGACTACTCATCATTCGCTCTACAGCCAGATCCCCGCTACCGATCGTCTTCTTCGCGAACCTCGCATTCATGCTGTTGTGGAGCGTTTCGGCCATACCGCGACGGTTGAGATGTTACGCCTGCTTCAGGACGAAGCCCGATGCGCCATTCAGGCAGAAAATAGCTTGCCCGGCTGGTGTAGCGCGTGGGAGCTGGAAGTGGAACATCGGCTGGACAAGAACGCGCAAAGCGCATTACGCCCGGTGATCAACCTTACCGGTACCGTGCTGCACACCAACCTGGGCCGCGCGCAGCAGGCGGAAGAGGCCGTGGCTGCGGTCGGGCAGGCCATGCGAACGCCGGTGACGCTGGAGTACGATCTGGACGGCGCAGGACGCGGGCATCGCGATCGTGCCCTGGCGGATCTGCTGTGCCAGCTGACTGGTGCGGAAGATGCCTGCATTGTGAATAACAACGCCGCAGCGGTGCTGCTAATGCTGGCGGCCACCGCCAGTGGCAAAGAGGTGGTGGTATCCCGCGGCGAGCTGGTGGAAATTGGCGGGGCGTTTCGCATCCCGGACGTGATGCGCCAGGCGGGCTGCACGCTGCATGAGGTCGGTACCACCAACCGTACCCATGCGAAAGATTATCGCGCAGCGGTGAATGAAAACACCGCCCTGCTGATGAAGGTTCACACCAGCAATTATCAGATTGAAGGCTTCACCAAAACGGTTGATGAGGCCGAGCTGGCGGAGATTGGGCGCGAACTGAATCTCCCGGTGATTGCCGATCTCGGCAGCGGTTCGCTGGTGGACCTGAGCCAGTACGGCTTGCCAAAAGAACCGATGCCGCAAGAGATGATTGCGGCGGGCGTCAGCCTGGTGAGTTTTTCCGGCGACAAACTGCTGGGCGGGCCGCAGGCCGGGATTATCGTCGGCAAACGCGAGCTGATTGCCCGGCTGCAGCAGCATCCGCTCAAGCGCGCCCTGCGAGCCGATAAAATGACCCTTGCCGCGCTGGATGCGACGCTGCGGCTCTATCTCCATCCGGAGAAGCTGGCCGACCGCCTGCCTGTGCTGCGTCTCTTAACCCGTGATGCCGCCTCGATTCGTGCGCAGGCCGAGTTATTGCTGCCGCGCATCGCCCCGCACTACCCTGATTTTGACGTTCGGATTGAGCCCTGCCAGTCGCAGATTGGCAGCGGTTCGCTGCCGGTGGACAGGCTGCCGAGCGAAGCGCTCACGTTTACCCCGCGTGACGGGCGCGGCAGCCACCTGGAGGCCCTGTCGTTACGCTGGCGCGCCATGCCTGTGCCGGTTATCGGGCGGATTTACGATGGACGAATGTGGCTGGATCTGCGCTGCCTTGATGATGAAGAGCGATTTCTGGAGATGTTGATGAAATGATTATTGCCACCGCCGGTCATGTCGACCACGGAAAAACTACGTTGCTGCAGGCGATTACTGGCATAAACGCCGATCGTCTGCCGGAAGAGAAAAAGCGCGGCATGACTATCGACCTGGGCTATGCCTACTGGCCCCAGCCAGACGGCCGCGTGCTGGGTTTTATTGATGTACCAGGGCACGAGAAGTTTCTGTCTAACATGCTGGCGGGGGTGGGGGGTATCGATCATGCCCTGCTGGTCGTGGCCTGCGATGACGGCGTGATGGCGCAAACCCGCGAGCATCTGGCAATCCTCCAGCTGACCGGCAACCCGCAGCTGACCGTAGCGCTGACGAAAGCTGACCGCGTGGATGACGCGCGCGTCGGCGAGGTGCGCGAAGGGGTGCAGGCCACCTTACGGGAGTATGGTTTTGCCGATGCGCCGATTTTTGTCACCGTGGCCACCGAAGGCCGCGGCATCGACGAACTTCGTCACCATTTGCAGCAACTGACGTCACGTGACCACGCAAATCATCATCGCTTCCGTCTGGCGATTGATCGGGCATTTACCGTAAAAGGGGCGGGCCTGGTGGTCACCGGTACCGCGTTGAGCGGTGAAGTGAAGGTGGGCGATAGCCTGTGGCTGACGGGCGTTAACAAACCGATGCGCGTGCGCGGCTTACATGCACAGAACCAGCCCGCAGAGCAGGCGCATGCCGGGCAGCGGATCGCGCTGAATATTGCCGGAGATGCGGAAAAAGAGCAGCTTAACCGCGGCGACTGGCTGCTGGCCGATGCTCCGCCAGAGCCGTCTGAACGCGTGATTGTCTCTCTGCAGACGAATGTGCCGCTGACTCAGTGGCAGCCGCTGCATATTCACCACGCGGCCAGCCATATCACCGGACGCGTGTCGCTGCTGGAAAACGATCTTGCTGAACTGGTTTTCGATTCACCGCTCTGGCTTGCAGACAACGACCGTCTGGTTCTGCGGGATATCTCCGCGCGGGAAACGCTGGCCGGGGCACGGGTGGTGGCGCTTAACTCGCCGCGACGCGGCAAGCGTAAACCGGAATATCTGCAATGGCTGGCCGCGCTGGCACAGGCCCCTGATGATAACGCCGCGCTGCGGGTGCATCTCGATCGCGGTGCAGTGAACCTGGGTGATTTTGCCTGGGCACGCCAGCTGAGCAGGGAAGGATTAGACCCGCTGACCCGGCAGCCGGGCTTTATTCAGGCCGGTAATAGCCTGTTGAATGCCCCGGTTGCCGCACGCTGGCAGCGCAAAATACTCACCACTCTCGCGACGTATCATGAACAGCATCAGGATGAGCCTGGTCCGGGGCGTGAGCGTCTGCGCCGCATGGCGCTGCCGATGGAAGACGATGCGCTGGTGCTGCTGCTGATTGAAAACATGCGCGAAAGCGGGGTGATTAAAAGCCACCACGGCTGGCTGCACCTGCCGGATCACAAAGCCGGATTCACCGCAGAGCAGGAGGTTATCTGGCAGAAAGTGGCTTCGCTGTTTGGTGATGAGCCGTGGTGGGTTCGCGATCTGGCGCGCGAAACGAACACCGACGAGCAGGCGATGCGTCAGGTATTACGCCACGCGGCGCAGCAGGGGCTGATAGTTGCGATCGTGAAAGATCGTTATTACCGTAACGATCGCATTGTGGCGTTTGCTAACCTGATCCGCGAGCTGGATCAGGCGCGCGGCTCTACCTGTGCAGCCGATTTTCGCGATCGGCTGAACGTAGGGCGCAAGCTGGCGATTCAGATCCTGGAATATTTCAATCGTATTGGGTTTACGCGTCGCCGCGGTAACGACCATGTTCTGCGAGATTCGTTATTATTTCCTGAAACTCCGTGACCCCCGTCGTAAACACCGTTACCGGTTGGCGAGAAAATCGCCAGCCGGGACTACCCTTGTTGTACACCAACAGCAAGGAGACGGTCATGACAAACAATCCTCCCTCTTCGCGTATCCAGCCTGGCGAGTATGGTTTTCCCCTCAAGCTAAAGCCTCGTTATGACAACTTTATTGGCGGCGACTGGGTGGCCCCCGTCGACGGCGAATACTATTCCAACCTGACCCCCGTTACCGGCCAGCCGCTGTGTGAAATAGCCAGCTCCGGCAAGCGCGATATCGATCTGGCGCTGGATGCGGCGCACAACGCGAAAGACAAATGGGGGCATACCTCCGTTCAGGATCGGGCGGCCATTCTGTTCAAAATCGCTGACCGGATGGAGCAGAATCTGGAACTGCTGGCGACGGCAGAAACCTGGGATAACGGCAAGCCGATCCGGGAAACGATGGCGGCAGACGTGCCGCTGGCCATTGACCACTTCCGCTATTTTGCCTCCTGTATTCGCGCTCAGGAGGGCGGAATCAGCGAGGTCGACAGCGACACCGTGGCGTATCACTTCCACGAACCGCTGGGCGTGGTAGGGCAAATTATTCCGTGGAACTTCCCGCTGCTGATGGCGAGCTGGAAAATGGCGCCCGCGCTGGCAGCAGGCAACTGCATTGTGCTCAAACCGGCGCGTCTGACCCCGCTTTCGGTTCTGCTGCTGATGGAAATCGTTGGCGATCTCCTGCCGCCGGGCGTGATTAACGTGGTGAACGGTGCGGGTGGCGAGATAGGGGAGTATCTGGCTACGTCTAAACGTATCGCCAAAGTGGCATTTACCGGGTCGACGGAAGTGGGCCAGCAGATCATGCAGTACGCCACGCAGAACATCATTCCGGTGACGCTTGAGCTCGGGGGAAAATCCCCGAACATCTTCTTTGCAGACGTGATGGAAGAAGAGGATGCCTTCTTCGATAAAGCCCTGGAAGGGTTTGCGCTGTTTGCGTTTAACCAGGGTGAAGTCTGTACCTGCCCGAGTCGCGCGCTGGTGCAGGAGTCTATCTATGAACGCTTCATGGAGCGCGCCATTCGCCGCGTCGAATCTATCCGCAGCGGGAACCCGCTCGATAACGTTACGCAGATGGGGGCGCAGGTCTCACATGGACAGCTGGAGACCATCCTCAACTACATTGATATCGGCAAGAAAGAGGGCGCAGATATCCTGACCGGCGGCCGCCGTAAGGTACTTGGTGGCGATCTGCAGGACGGGTATTACCTTGAGCCGACGATCCTGTTTGGCAAGAACAACATGCGCGTCTTCCAGGAGGAGATTTTCGGACCGGTGCTGGCGGTGACCACCTTCAAAACGATGGAGGAGGCACTGGAGATTGCCAACGACACGCCGTATGGCCTGGGGGCAGGCGTCTGGAGCCGCAACGGTAATCTGGCCTATAAAATGGGCCGGGGCATTCAGGCCGGGCGCGTCTGGACCAACTGCTATCACGCCTATCCGGCACACGCCGCATTTGGGGGTTATAAGCAATCCGGCATCGGGCGTGAAACCCACAAGATGATGCTGGAGCATTACCAGCAGACGAAATGTTTGCTGGTCAGCTACTCCGATAAACCGCTGGGCCTGTTCTAGTCGCCCTGCTCAGGCCGTCCCTGGGCGGCCTGAGCAATTTGCTGGCGCAGGCAATTGAGGACGCCATCAAGGACGTACTGCACACGCCAGGGCTGGTATTCACGTTTTCGGAATATCGCGGTCAGATCGAGCCACCACTCTTCCTGATGCGGGAAGCAGGGAACCAGCATGCCTTGCGCTAATTCTTTTTTCAGGCTCTCTTTAGGTGCGAATACGATGCCAAGGTTATTTCTTGCCAGCTCCAGCGCCGTCTGCGTGTTGTCGCAAATATAATTTCCGGTCACCCTGTAATCTTGCACGTTATCACTACCATGGGTACGAAAACGCCAGATATTTGCATCGTCGACCAGCATGGAATCGATCAGAATACATGAGTGATTAATTAAATCGTCAGGTCCGGCTAACGGATGATTATTTAAATATTCCTGAGTGGCGAATGCCGTAACGGAATATTTCGTTAATACGCTGGCGACCAGACTTCCATCTTTTGGTTGTGCATAGGTAATTAAAATATCGCAGTCATCCGGGAAGGAAACGCCTTCTGAAAATTCATTGCGGTCCAGGTTGTACGTTTTCAGGGAGATACGAATGTCGCCGATGTCTTTTATCTGATGGATGACATGGCGCGCGAGGTAGGTGACAATTCCCGTGGGCGCGTAAAGGGTCACTTTGCCCCGCTTTTCATGCTTATAATCGGCAATGAAATTCACGAGCTGATCGTTTTTGTCCAGCGAAGCGTCAATATAGGGAAGTAACGCTTCACCAAACTGGGTAAGCGCAAGCTGACGGGTCGTGCGCTCAAAAACCTTTAGTCCAACCCGCGCTTCAAAATCAGAGAGATATTTACTGACGTTAGCCTGCGCCATACCCAACAGGGCAGCAGCATCACCAATGCTGTGAGTGGCGGCAATGACGGAGATTATTTTTAATTCGCGTGGCTTTAGTTGTAATTTACTCATCATGCGCACCCATCTATATCATTATATATATAATATTATATAAACCGCAGCGTTGCATTGGCAAATTTGTAACCATTATTATTCGCCCCGCTTGTTTGGCGTTTAAATGGATTACTTTGATGACTATTAAATACAATTTACTTATCGCTGCCACGTTATTTGCAGCCACGTCTGCAATGGCCGGTGACTTTTCAATAGGGGCGGGGGCTGTATTTAATGAGTCTCCTTATAAGGGGTATAACGAAAATACCACTGCGGTGCCGTTAATCAGCTACGAAAGCGATCGTTTTTACGTGCGCCAGACCACGGGCGGCTGGATCCTGTGGAAAGACGCAAAAAATGAACTCAGCCTGACCGCATCATGGATGCCGCTGCATTTTGATCCCGATGACAATGACGACCATCAGATGAAACAGCTTGATGAGCGTAAGGCGTCCGCTTTCCTCGGTGGCGCGTACTATCGTCATGAAAGCTGGGGTTCTCTGAAAGTGGCGGTCTCTGGCGATGCCACGGATGAAAGCGGCGGCATGATTGGGGAAGTCTCCTACTTTCGCCCCATCAGGATGGAGCGCCTGACCCTGACGCCATCTGTCGGTGTGTTCTACAGTGACGAAAGCTACAACGACTACTACTACGGCGTATCCGGCAACGAGTCTCGCCGCTCAGGTCTGAAGCAATACACCGCCGGTGACAGCTGGACGCCATACGTTGGCCTGGCGGCTAAATATCAGTTAACCCAGAAGCTGTACCTTAACGCCAGCGCGGTCTACACCGTGTTGCCTGACGACGTGAAGAACAGCCCGATGATCGACCGCGACGACAGCTTCGTGCTGATGACCGGGCTGACCTGGCGCTTCTGATACCTTAAAGCCGGTTTACTCCCTCTCCCCGTGGGTGTGTACAGTCCGGGGGGAGGGCAACGGACCGCAAATATTCAGCCTTCATCCACCCATATCCGCATCTCCCCTTCTCCCCGGTTTGCCCAACTGAACCAGGGAATAAAGGTCAGCGTCTGGGGCTGACGCTGTACCGGCGAGCGATCGTACTGCCACAGCGCATCCGTATCCTTCGCGTGATAACCGCGCCCCTCCGCCTGTATCAACATTTTGTGCGCGAAAATGCCTTTGCCTTCAAATACCCGGAACGCACTGTTTTCAGGCAAAGAGAGGTTATGCAGATTTGCGCCGTTATCAGCTTCTTCCAGACAGTAAACCAGGGGCCCGCGCTGAAGCGCGACTTTACCTGCCTGCTGGCGCACCTGCGGGTTACCGTACACGCGGCGAACCGGCATAGGGAGTGTCAGAGTCAGCGTGTCGCCCTCATGCCAGCAACGGTTGAGGTAAAGATATCCACGAACGACCTCACCGGTGACGCGTTCACCATTCAGCGAAACAGCCGGTTCGGCGCACCAGTCCGGCAGCCGCAGGGCCAGCGTGTGAGTCACCGGAACAGGCGAGGTTATTTCGATGGTCACCTGATCCTGCCACGGATAGTTACCGCTAATACGTAGCCGGAGTGTGTTTTCATCAATCTGTATGGCGACATCGTTCCCCACATACAGGTTGATCAACAGGGCATCCGGGCGAACGGTATAAATGTAATGTCCCAGTGAGGTCAGCACGCGGGCGATATTAGGCGGACAGCAGGCGCAGCCGAACCATCGCTGGCGGACGGGCTTCACGTGATCGTAGATATGGTTGAACGCCAGCGTTTTCGGATGTACCTCCAGCGGGTTCACATAGAAGAAGTGTTTTCCGTCCAGCGCCATGCCGCCGAGTACCGTGTTGTATAACGCGCGCTCCATCACGTCGGCGTAGTGGCTGTCTGCCTCCATCTCGAGCATCCGGCGGGCAAACATCATCAGGCCAATGGAGGCGCAGCTTTCCGCGTACACCGTATCGTTGGGCAGATCGTAATCGCTGCTGAATGCCTCGCCGCTACTTTGCGAGCCAATCCCGCCGGTAATGTACAGCTGGCGCTGCGCCATGCCCGCCATCAGGTAGACAAAGCGTACCGCATGGCCGATGGCCGTTTGTTGTTCAGCAAGAGGTTGATGTGCCTGGCTGTAGGCTTTGTCCTTGACCATCCACGCAGGTCCATAGGTATTCCAGTATGACGTTTTGCCACGCTTCTCGTACTCGATATCGTAGAAGTGAGGCTGGGCGCCGCGTTCCTCAATAAAGTATTTCACCAGATTGAGGTAGCGTGGTTCCTCCGTGACGTCGTACAGCCGCATCAGCGCCAGCTCGATTTCCGGGTGGCCAGGATAACCGTGCAGCTGCGTTTCGCCAGGGCCAAACACGCTGTCGATATGGTCTGCCAGCCTGCACACCACATCCAGCAGGTTGCGTTTACCGGTTCCCTGAAACCAGGCCACGCCAGCCTCAATCATATGCCCGGCGCAGTACAGCTCGTGGCATTCGGCCAGATTGGTCCAGCGCGCCTCGGGGGCCTTAACCGTAAAGTACGTATTGAGATAGCCATCTTCACACTGTGCTGCGGCAATCAGTTCAATGACCTCGTCGGCGGTTTTTTCCAGTTCAGCATCCGGTTTCTGGCATAGCGACCACGCCACGGCCTCCAGCCATTTCGCCACGTCGCTGTCCTGAAACACCATCCCGTAGAATTCACCCTCTTCCAGACCCGCGGCAATGCGGAAGTTGGTAATGGCGTGGCTGGGTTCAGCCTCTGCCACGCGATCGTTCAGCGCATCCCACTGGTAGGGGATCACCACATCACGGACCAGTCGTTGATACTGCCCGAGAAACGGGTCATTGATTTTCAGTTGGTGCAGATCGGGTTCCATTACGGACATCGTATTCTCCTCAGGAAGGGACATGACGCTGGCGCAGATCGGTGGCAATGCGCGACATCAGTGGATTGTTAAGCCTGCACCAGCGGATAGTGACCGCCAGCAGCAGATGGAAAAGGGCAGGCAGCAGTGTCTCCATGGCGGTGATGCCCTGTAACGAGGCTGGCGTCTGGTTACCCATGCCCGGCTGATAGGCTACGGTGATAAACACCAGGCTGATGATCCCGGCGCTGGATGCCCATGCGAGCTTGATGAAAAACAGGTTGAAGGCGAAGTTCATGCCCGATGAGCGCACGCCGTTTTTCCATTCACCGTAGTCATCGGCAAAAGCCATCAGCGAGAAGTGCAGTGGCAGGGTAAAACCGAGGATCACGCCGTTGCTTAAAATAATCACTAGCCAGAGCGTCTGGTGCGCCGGGCCTCCCGGCAGAAACCACATGCCCACCGCAAGCGCAGCGAGCACCAGGTTGGTGTAGTAGTAGAGTTTGACGGTATCAATACGGCGCGACAGCGGATTGACGATCACCGCACCCAGAATGGCCGCAAAAGTCACCATCGTGAAAAACAGCGAGGTATAGGCCGTGCTGCCCTGCAGGACGTAGGTGATGAAGTACATGTATCCGCCGCCGCGAATGTTGAAAACGTTGATCAGCAGAAACGACATCACCAGCATCAGGAGCAGTTGATCGTTTTTACGCAGGCCCGCAAGGTGCTCGCGTAAGGTGAATTTACCCATCAGCGCCAGCGGAACGCGCTCGCGAACCCAGAAGAAGCAGCAGAGAAACATCACCACGGCGATAGCACACAGGACGCCGACGCCAAGCTGATAACCCTTTGCGGCATCGCCCTGACCGAGCTCCGCGACCAGCCATGGCAATCCCACAGAGACCAGAAATCCCGCCACGCCGCACAGCACAAAGCGCCATGACTGGCAGGCGATCACCTCGTTGTGTCGGGTAGTCATGGTGTTAATCAGCGCGCAGTAGGGCACGTTAATGGCGGTATAACCAACGGACAACAGCAAATAGGTACCAAACGCCCAGGCGATTTTCACCCCCATGCTGGCTTCCGGTACGGTGAACGTCAGCACGCCAATAACCCCGATGGGGAGCGCCACCCATAGCTGCCAGGGACGAAAACGTCCCCAGCGGCTCTGCGTGCGGTCAGCAATCACGCCCATCACCGGATCGGAGATGGCATCAAACACACGAAGAGCAATAAATAGCGTGCCCACGAGCGCGGGAGTGAGGCCAAAGACATCGGTATAGAAAAAGGTCAGGAAATTCATGATCAGGCAGGTAATTACCGTCCCGCCCGCATCACCCAGGCCGTAGCCAATTTTTTCGCGGACGGACAGCCGGTCATCTGCCGCCCCTTGTGTCACGTCTGATTCAGTAATCGGTGTGGAAGTCATGAAGTAACTCCTCGATGAACGAATTTATTATCGTATTTATGCAAGGTACCCATTTATTCTGCATTGAACGGCAAGGCCAACAAGGGAAGGGAAAAGTATAAAAAGGTGACGATTCCGACCTGATGAAGAAAATGTGATTTCGATCGGACAGTTATTCAGATATTAGTTAATAATCAATGCGTAAATTGAATATTGATGGCAATAAAAGCGGAATGGTGAATATCCATGCTCGAATTATCCATAGCGCTTCCGATTAAGGTCCAAAATGGCGGGCTATTTATTTCCAGGGGCGTGGGTCGCCATCCTGCGCGGAAATTAACATCGTGGGAGATTATTTTTGTCGAAAAAGGGACATTAACGATCCAGGAAGAAAATACGGTGTTTGAGGTGCGTGCAGGGGAGACGTTACTGCTTTGGCCTGACAGGCGACACGTGGGCGTAGGCGAATTCCCTGTCGATCTTAAATTTTACTGGCTGCATTTTGAGATTGAACATTACCCCTCTTCACAACCCAATCTGGCGATAGAACAGCATTGTCGCGTGAGGGACGCCCAGTCTGTCATTTCTCTTTTCCGCCAGTTCTTAAGCGAGCAGGAGAAATTACAGCGAACCATGGCGCTTGAAATCATTTTACTGCTGATCTTACAGCAAATTTCCCGTCCTTCCGGATATGAAGACAGCGCCAATGAAGCCGGCGCGGCCATGGCGTGGAAGGCGAAACAGCTTATTCGCACACAGTTTCATTTACCGCTTTCAACGTCGCTACTGGCAAAAGAGCTGCACTGCAATGCGGATTATCTTGGGCGAGTATTTCGCCGGACATTTCATTTAACCCTGACGGAGGCCATTCATCGCCAGCGTGTCCGGGCGGCAGAAAAATTACTGCTCAACGAGGCCGCATCATTAACCGAAGTAGCGACACGCTGCGGTTTTAATGATGTGGGCTATTTTCGACAGATTTTTTCTAAGCACACCGGTCTAACGCCCGCCGTCTGGAAACGGCGGTACTGTAAAGAGCATATTAATTCTGGTTGACCTGCCTCGGGGTCGCCAGATTATGCCCGCTGTGCAGCATCATCTGGCGTAACGCGTCACTGACCGTCTTCGAGCCAGGCTTTTTCGATTTCTTCGGCGAGAATTTTGACGCCCGCTTCAATTTTTTCCGGATCGGGCACGTAGTTCATACGCATGCACTGGTGCGTGTGCGGCCACGGCTTATCCAGACCCGGGAAGAAGTAATCACCCGGCACCATCAACACACCGCGTTTTTTCAGACGCTGGTAGAGCAGTTCGGTGGTGATCGGCAGGTCCTTAAACCACAGCCAGAGGAAAATCGCCCCTTCAGGTTTGTGGATCAGGCAGCGCTCTTCCGGCAGGTAGCGGCGAATCGTCGCGATGGTTTCCTGAACGCGCTGATAATAAAACGGCTTGATAACCTCGTTAGACAGACGCAGCAGGTCGTTGCGCTTAATCATTTCACACATCATTGCCGGACCGATGCCGCCCGGTGAAAGGCTGATAATGCCGTTCATATTGGTAATGGCGGTGATGATTTTCTCGTTGGCGATGATAATGCCGCAGCGGCTACCCGGCAGGCCCAGCTTAGAGAGGCTCATACACAGAACGATATTCGGGTTCCACAGCGGACGCGCTTCGCTGAAGATAATGCTCGGGAACGGCACGCCGTAGGCGTTATCGATCACCAGCGGAATGCCGTGCTGATTTGCCAGCGCATCCAGCTTCATCAGCTCGTCGTCGGTAATGACGTTGCCCGTCGGGTTAGTCGGACGGGAGACGCAGATCATGCCCGTCTCTTCACCGATATGCAGATGTTCAAAATCGACGTGATATTTGAACTGGCCTTCCGGCAGCAGCTCAATGTTAGGGCGTGCGGAGACGAACAGATCCTCTTCCAGACCGGAATCGGCATAGCCGATATATTCCGGGGCCAGCGGGAACAGCACTTTTTTGGTCGTGCCGTCGGCGCGACGTCCAGCGAACAGGTTAAACAAGTAGAAAAACGCGCTCTGGCTGCCGTTTGTTAGTGCAATATTCTGTGGTTCGATATCCCAACCCAGCTCGTCACGCAGCATTCCAGCGAGGAGCGCCAGCAGTTCAGTTTTACCCTGAGGACCGTCGTAATTGCAGAGCGCATCGGTCGCTTTGCCGTTTTCCAGCATCTGAGCGAGCAGCGTCTGGAAATAGGTATTCATCTCCGGAATTTGAGCCGGGTTTCCGCCGCCGAGCATGATTGCGCCCGGTGTGCGCAGCCCGTCGTTGAGGTCCTCCATCAGGCGAGTAATGCCTGAATGGCGGGTGAATTTGTCGCCGAAAAGTGAAAACGTCATAGCAGGTGATCTGTCGAGCTTATTTTGAAAGTGGGTAACCATAACGCTAGCACCGTGTTGGTGCAAATCGGGTGGTGTGGTCGGATTTGTTGTTTTATGTGGCGGGTAAGGATTTATTCAGTGAATTGTTCTGGCGATTTTTTCTCCCCTCACCCCGGCCCTCTCCCCTGTGGAGAGAGGGTTAGGGTGAGGGGGGGATTATTGATTACCAGCCCATACCACCATGACTTTATCGCCCTTGTGCTCGCGCACAAAGCCATACCCTTCTTTCAGCGACAGCGTGGTTTGCTTCCCTTCGCCGATCGCCGGGTGACGGGCGCGGAACTGACCCAGCATTTGCCAGTGGGCGACGGTTGACGCCTGCGTGCCCGTGACATCCTGCCAGTTCATATCCGAACGGGTGCCCTGAAGCGGGTCGGAGCCCGTCGGGCCGAACGGACGTTCGGATTCATCCCCGTAATAGATTTGTACGCTGCCCGGTGCCAGCAGGAGCAGCTCAGCCGCGCGCTGACCACCTTCGCGGAACAGGCGTGTGTCATGGGAGGAGAGGTAGCTCAGAACGTTGAAGCTTTGCAGCTTTTCTGCCATCTGCTGCCACGTCAGGTCGATATCGGCCAGGCAGTTCACCGCCTTTGCCGCCTGATCCTGATAATCAAAGTTGATCATCGCATCGAAACCGTGGCGGTAATAATCACTCTGCATCACCCCGTGCCCCCAGGATTCCCCGGTCATCCAGAACGGTGCGTTGTCGAGCTTTTTGTCCGGGTTCGCCCCTTTCCAGGCCGCCAGTGCCTGACTTGTCTGATCTTTTAGCTGCTGCCAGGCTGCAAGCTCGACGTGCTTCGCGGTATCGACCCGAAAACCGTCGATGCCGTAGTCTCGTACCCACTGGCTGAGCCAGTGAGTCAGATAGTCGCGCGGGGTATATCCCGGGATGGCCTTCGCGTGGGTATCGGGTTTGTGTTGATAGAAATTGGGTAACCCGGAAGGGACGGTGGATTCCGTTTTCAGGTCGGGCAGGAACGCCAGCGACATCGTCAAATCATCAAAGCCAGGGTTGTCGTAATCACCGATGTCGGTACGGATCCATTTCTTGCCCCACCATTTTTCCCATGCGGCTTTGTCGCTGAAGTTAATGTAGTCATTGAAGCTGTGCCAGGTTTGGCCTGCACCTGGCTTCCAGTCGGTCCAGTGTTCACCCAGCGTTTTTTTCAGCTCATCACCCTGTAAATACAGCGCGCCAAACTGATACGCCTGCATGTCTGCTAGCGTCGCGTAGCCCGTGTGGTTCATGACGATATCGAACAGGATGCGGATACCACGCTTGTGTGCTTCATCGACAAGATGGCGCAAATCTTCTTCGGTACCCATGTTGGCATCAAGCTTTGTCCAGTCCTGGGTGTAATAGCCATGATACGCATAGTGAGGGAAATCCCCTTTGGTCCCCCCGCCTACCCAACCATGGATCTGCTCAAGCGGAGAGCTTATCCAGAGCGCATTCACCCCCAGTTGCTGTAAATAATCGAGCTTGCTGGCAAGTCCCTTGAGGTCGCCACCATGGAAGGTGCCAATCTCCTGCATGCCGTCTTTATGGCGGCCATAGCTGTTGTCGTTGCTCGGGTCACCGTTCACATAGCGGTCGGTCAGGACAAAATAGACGGTGGCGTTCTGCCAGCTAAACGGTGCGGGTTTATCCGTTTCGGCGCGCTCAAGCAGCAGCAGGCCATTACTGCCAGCGGCGGGCTGCAGGGTAATGTTTCCGTTCTGTACCGTCGCGGTCTGTTTGCTGTAGAAATCACGCACTACTGTCCCTTCCGGGAAAGTATCGCTAACGTTCAGCGTCAGCGGTTTACCATCCCACTTCGGACACTGGCGGATAGCGGTTGCCACCGGTTGTTCTGCTGCACTCTGAATTGTCAGCAGCAGTGTGGGCGTGCCGGAGCGAGTATCAATCCGCATCTGATATTCACCGTCGCGGAAAAGGCGCCACTGCGGCGGCGTGCTATCGCAGGGTTTGAGCGACAGCATCTCATTGAGTTTTATCGCCTCTGATGGCTGCCAGCACGTCTTGTCAAAACTCAGCGTAAGAGGACGCGTACCCTTCGCAAGCTTTGCCTGGCTGGTGAAAATCCCGGTGCCTTCGGCGCTAAAACTATTAAACCCCGGTGATGACCAGTCAGCGTGTGCCAGTGCGGGTAGCATCAGAAAAGCCAGAGCGGTGCGTTTCATTCCATTTTCCTGTCGCGGCATTTTTAACCAGTTTGCCATCAGGCGGAGGGTAAAAACTCATCCTCCAGCGCTTTCTGCCAGGAGGACGTGTGAGGATGAGTGATCCCGCGCAAAATTAGGCAGTTATCTGCGATATCGCGCACAAATTTTCAGGAGTGCTGTTTTTATAAGCAAGTTTCAGGTGACATAGTTTCGGATTTGGACTATTTCTATACGTGCTCTTGAAGTCTATTTTTGATATGATTTGAGATTCCGCTCTCAAATTTGTGAAAAAAATAAGGTGTTAGGATGATGACATCCGACCAGGAGACCTAATGATATCGACTCCCATTCGACGATATGGGGCTGCGATACTCATGTTACTCACCATGGCATTTTCAGGTGAGGTGCTTGCGAAGACGCACACGGATACAACGAGTAAGAAAGCCCACGTAATAAAGACGACAAGTAGTAAGGTTAGCAGTAAACAAGAGTATTCTCGCAATAGTGCAAAGAGTAGTTCACTTCCTGATTTGCGAAAATACCCTTCCGGAACACCAAGGAAAAAAGCGTTTCTCCGGACGGTAATGCCTTACATCACGAGTCAAAATGCCGCGATTACTGCGGATCGTAACTGGCTGATTTCCAAACAGTACGATAGCCGCTGGTCGCCTTCAGAACGCGCGCGTCTGAAAGATATCACGAAGCGCTACAAGCTGAGCTGGAACGGTAACACCCGTCGTGTGCCGTGGAATGCTCTCCTTGAACGTGTCGATATCATCCCGAATAGCATGGTTGCGACTATGGCGGCAGCCGAAAGCGGCTGGGGAACGTCAAAGCTGGCGCGTAATAACAACAATCTTTTCGGTATGAAGTGTGTGAAAGGTCGTTGTAATAATGCGCCTGGCAAGGTGAAAGGCTATTCTCAGTTTGAATCAGTCAAAGATTCCGTGGGTGCCTATGTGGTCAATCTGAACACGCATCCGGCCTACTCATCCTTCCGTAAATCACGTGCTCAGTTGCGTAAAGCGGATCAGGAAGTGACGGCCAGTACGATGATCCACAAGCTGAAGGGTTATTCGACGAAGGGGCAGAGCTATAACAACTATCTGTTCGCGATGTACCAGGATAACCAGCGCTTAATCGCCGCCCATATGTAATCACTAAAAACGCCTTCTAAATGAAGGCGTTTTCTTTTCTATATCAGCACCTCGCTGTGGCGATCCCGATACTCTTTTGGCGTGGTGTCATACTCTTTGCGAAACACCGAATAGAAATATTGCAGCGACGGATAACCGCACATCTGTGAGATTTCGTTGATCGACAGTGATGTTGAGATGAGCAGGCTGCGGGCTTTCTCCAGTTTCTCCGCATGGATGACGGCATGAATGGTTTCGCCCACTTCTTCTTTGAAACGCTTCTCCAGATTCGAACGAGAAATGCCCACCGAATCCAGAACCTGATCGACCTTAATTCCTTTACAGGCGTGGTTGCGAATATAGTGCATCGCCTGAATGACGGCCGGGTCACTCAGGGAACGATAGTCGGTTGAGCGACGCTCCACGACGCGGACAGGGGGTACCAGCAAACGCTGAAGCGGCAGAGACTCTTTATCCAGCAGACGATGCAGCAGCTTCGCTGCCTGATAGCCCATCTGACGGGTGCCCTGTGCCACAGAGGAGAGCGCCACGCGGGAGAGATAGCGGGTGAGTTCTTCGTTATCAATGCCAATCACGCACAGCTTCTCGGGCACCGGGATATGTAAATGCTCGCAGACCTGCAGCACGTGGCGGGCGCGGGCGTCGGTGACGGCAATAATGCCGGTTTGCGGGGGCAGCGTTTGCAGCCAGTCCGCCAGCCGGTTTTGCGCGTGCTGCCAGTTTTCCGGAGCCGTCTCCAGCCCCTGATACACTACGCCGCGATACTTCTCCTGCGCGACCAGCTGGCAAAACGCATGCTCGCGCTCGACTGCCCAGCGCTTGCCGCTGGTGGCGGGTAAACCATAGAACGCGAAACGATGGACGCCTTTCTCTTTTAAATGAAGAAAAGCGGCTTCGACCAGGGCATGATTATCGGTGGCGATATAGTGAACCGGCGGGTAATTTTCGGGGGAATGGTAGGAGCCGCCGACGCCCACGATCGGGACGTCGACGTCGGTCAGCAGCTGTTCAATGACGGGATCGTCATAGTCAGCGATGACGCCATCCCCCAGCCAGTCTTTGATGTTCTCCAGACGGGTGCGGAAGTCTTCCTCAATGAAGATATCCCACTCGGATTGCGACGCCTGCAAATATTCACCCACGCCTTCAACGACCTGACGGTCGTAGGCTTTATTGGCATTGAATAACAACGTAATGCGGTGACGCTTTTCAAACATGGCTCACTTCCCAATTAAGTCACAATACGGTTATCAGGCTCGTCGCTTGGTGGCAGAGTCCATCCAGACTGCCAGTAAAAGAATGGCCCCCTTGACGATATACTGCCAAAACGTCGGGACGTCCATCATACTCATCCCGTTATCCAACGACGCCATGATAAATGCCCCCATGACCGCACCCGCCACGCTACCGATACCGCCGGCGAGGCTGGTGCCGCCAATGACGCAGGCGGCAATCGCATCCAGCTCGGCGATGTTACCTGCGGAGGGCGAACCGGCACCCAGACGCGAACTGAGGATCAACCCGGCGATGGCGACCATCAGGCCGTTAATGGCGAACACCGCGAGCTTAGTGCGCTCGACGTTGATCCCCGAGAGACGGGCAGCTTCAAGGTTGCCACCGATGGCATAAATGCGGCGGCCAAACGCGGTGCGCGTCGCCATAAACATCCCGCCCAGCAGTAACAGCGCCAGCAGCAGGACCGGTGTCGGAACACCGCGATAGTCGTTAAGAAGCCAGATGGCGCCCAGCACAATGACCGCAGTCAGCGCATGGCGTCCTACCACGGAGGTTGATGCCGGTGACGCCAGCCCCAGCGCCTGACGACGCATGCGCCCCCGCCACTGCCAGGCGACAAACGCCAGCAAACCTACCACGCCAATCGTAAAGCCCACGCTATCGGAGAGGTAGCTCTGACCAATTTGCGACATGGCGGCGCTGGTGGGGGAGACGGTAGTGCCGTTGGTAATCCCGATTAAGATCCCACGGAAGGCCAGCATCCCCGCCAGGGTAACAATAAACGACGGGACTTTGCGGTAGGCAACCCACCAGCCGTTCCAGGCCCCCAGGACCAGACCCAGTACCAGCGTCACCGCCACGGTCAGCGGCAGCGGCCAGCCAAGCCAGACGTCGAAAATAGCCGCCACGCCGCCGAGCAGGCCCATCATCGAGCCTACAGACAGGTCAATTTCTGCCGAGATAATGACGAACACCATGCCTACGGCCAGGATCCCGGTAATGGCGGTCTGGCGGAGCAGGTTAGAGACGTTACGCGCGCTTAAGTATGAGCCATCGGTCATCCAGGTAAAAAACAGCATGATGACGATAATTGCTGCGATCATCACGAAGACCTGCAGGTTCAGCGCTTTTAGCCCTGCGAACGCACCGGGCGTCGGAACGGCGACTTTGATATCAGACGGATTGCTTTTCGACATGACGTTCGCTCCTTAAAGCGGCTTCCATCACCTGCTCCTGCGTCAGGTTCTGGTTAATCAGGTTGGCTTTCAGTTTCCCCTCGTGCATCACCAGCACGCGGTCGCTCAGGCCGAGCACTTCGGGTAACTCAGACGAAATGACAATGACGGCAATCCCTTGCTGAACAAGCTGATTAATCAGTTTGTAGATTTCATATTTGGCACCGATATCAATCCCGCGCGTTGGCTCATCGAGGATTAATATGCGTGGGTTGAGAAGCAGGCAGCGCGCCAGAATCGCTTTCTGCTGGTTACCGCCACTCAGGCGGCCAATCGCCAGTTCCGGGGAGGACGTTTTGACCTTCAGCCTGGCAAGCGACTGAAGAATGCACTGCTGCTCTGCGGCATCGTCCAGGCTGGTCAGCGCGCCGGAGAACCGATCGAGTGCCGCAAGCGTAATGTTTTTCCCCACCGCCATGACCGGTACGATGCCGTCTTTTTTACGATCTTCCGGCACCATAGCAATACCGCGGGCAATCGCCTGCTGGCAGTTGTCGATTTTCACTGGCTGGCCGTCGATATAAATCGTCCCCTCCCAGCGCCCGGGCCACACGCCAAACAGACACTGTACGGCCTCCGTGCGTCCGGCGCCGACGAGGCCCGCAATCCCGAGAATTTCGCCGCTGTGAAGAGAAAACGAGACATTATTCACGCGTTTAATGTGGCGGTTAACGGGGTGCCACGCGGTCAGGTTTTCCACACGCAGCACTTCCTCGCCTCTGGCGTGTGGCTCATTCGGGTAGAGCGCCGTCAGCTCGCGGCCTACCATCATGGTGATGATGTCATCTTCACTCATGCCTGCCGCTTCGCGCGTGCCGATGTGTTGCCCGTCGCGAATGACACAGATGGTGTCCGAAATGGCTTTAACCTCGTTTAGCTTGTGCGAAATGTAGATACAGGCGATGCCGTGGTTTTGCAGATCGCGGATGATATTGAGCAGAACTGCGGTTTCCTGTTCGGTGAGCGAAGCCGTGGGCTCATCGAGGATCAGCAGCCGTACCTGTTTGTTCAGCGCCTTAGCAATTTCTACCAGCTGCTGTTGCCCCAGACCCAGATCGCCCACGCGGGTATCCGGTGAAATATTGAGGCTCACCTGCGCCAGCAGCTTTTCACAGCGGAGCGTCATGGTGTCGTAATCCAGTACGCCGTGGCGGGAAATCTCGGCTCCAAGGAAGATGTTTTCCAGCACGGTGAGATGCTTCACCAGCGCCAGCTCCTGGTGGATAATGGCGATCCCTTTACGTTCGGTATCGCGAATGTGTGTCGCCTGGATCACTTCATCGGCAAAGACAATTTCGCCTTCGTAACTGCCGTGTGGGTAGATCCCACACAGAACTTTCATCAACGTTGATTTGCCCGAACCGTTCTCGCCGCACAGCGAAACCACTTCGCCGGGGTTCAACCGGAGGCTGACGTTGTCGACGGCCTTCACTGCGCCGAAGCGCTTGGTGATGCTTTTCATTTCAAGTAAATAAGGCATACCTGCTCCACATAACCCGAGGGAAGAACAGTACAACGTGATGCGCCCCCGCAGAGCGGGGGCCGCGCTGGATTACAGTTCGCTCTTCTTGTGGAAACCGTCTTTAATCACGGTGGCGTCAATGTTCTCTTTATTGACTTCAATTGGCGTGAGCAGGCGAGCCGGAACATCTTTCAGCCCGTTATTCAGCGTCGCGTCTGCTTTAGGCTGCTTGCCATTGCCCAGCTCCACGGCGATTTCCGCCGCGGTATTGGCAAGCTCGGTAATCGGTTTGTAGACCGTCATGGTTTGTGTGCCAGCGATAATGCGTTTTACCCCTGCCAGGTCGGCATCCTGCCCGGAGATCGCGACTTTCCCGGCCAGCCCCTGGGCGCTCAGCGCCTGGATAGCACCGCCTGCGGTGGCATCGTTGGAGGCCACGACCGCATCAATTTTGTTGTTGTTGGCCGTCAGCGCGTTTTCCATAATTTTCAGCGCGTTTTCTGGCAGCCATCCGTCGGCCCACTGATCGCCAACCACCTTAATTTTCCCATTGTCGATGTAGGGTTTAAGGACTTTCATTTGTCCTTCACGGAACAGTTTGGCGTTGTTATCTACCGGAGAGCCACCCATCAGGAAATAATTGCCCTGAGGCACTTTGTCGATCAGGCTTTGCGCCTGTAATTCACCCACTTTTTCATTGTCGAACGAAATATAATAATCAATATCCGCATTATTAATCATGCGGTCATAAGCGAGAACTTTTATGCCCTCTTGCTTCGCTTCTTTCACTACGTTACTTAATACCTGGCCGTTATAAGGGATAATGACCAGGACATCGACACCACGGTTAATCATATTCTCGATCTGTGACATTTGCGTTTCTTCATTGCCATTCGCTGACTGAACAAAGACATTCGCACCGAGTGATTCCGCTTTTTTCACAAAGATATCGCGATCTTTTTGCCAGCGCTCCAGGCGCAGGTCGTCAATCGCCATGCCAATTTTGACCTCTTTGGCATGTCCTGCAAAGCTTACAAGGAGGAGAGTAGTGCAGATCGTTAGGGTCAGGTTCTTTATCTTCATAATTATTAGGCCTTTTGTAGGGGTATGTGTTGCTGAGATAAAAGAAACATTCACTGCTGGGACGCAGCAAATTTTTAACGCGGAAAGGCGGGCTGGCAATTACAGATTTTTATCTTCTCATTACGATATTTGGTTTATTTCTGAATTTATGACCGCGATCGGATTTTAAAATGCGTAACGTCTTAATTACATTTGATTCTGGAATTTACGCCGAAAAATAGTTTGCCTGCGCATTATTTTGCGAGCCAGCGCACAGTTGTGCATTCTCTCAATAGCAGTGTGAAATAACGTAATTGAGCAACCCAAAATGTCTATTCACTATTACTCCTGTATCAACGACTCGCCGCATACCCTGATTATGGAGCTCAATATGCAAGCTTATTTCGACCAACTCGATCGTGTTCGTTACGAAGGCCCAAAAACGACCAATCCTTTAGCATTTCGTCACTACAACCCGGATGAGCTGGTACTGGGTAAGCGCATGGAAGACCATCTGCGCTTTGCCGCCTGTTACTGGCATACCTTCTGCTGGAACGGCGCCGATATGTTCGGTGTGGGTTCCTTTGACCGCCCATGGCAGCAGCCGGGTGAAGCCATCGAGCTGGCGAAACGCAAAGCCGATGTGGCATTTGAGTTCTTCCACAAGCTGAACGTGCCGTACTACTGCTTCCACGATGTGGACGTCTCGCCGGAAGGTGCGTCTCTGAAAGAGTACCTGAACAATTTCGCGCAGATGGTGGATGTGCTGGCGGCAAAACAGCAGCAAAGCGGCGTGAAGCTGCTGTGGGGCACCGCAAACTGCTTCACTAACCCACGCTACGGCGCGGGCGCGGCAACCAATCCGGATCCGGAAGTGTTTAGCTGGGCGGCCACGCAGGTGGTGACGGCCATGAACGCCACGCATCAGTTGGGCGGCGAAAACTATGTCCTGTGGGGCGGCCGTGAAGGCTACGAAACCCTGCTCAACACCGATCTGCGCCAGGAGCGCGAGCAGATTGGCCGCTTTATGCAGATGGTTGTCGATCATAAGCACAAAATCGGCTTCCGTGGCACGCTGCTGATTGAGCCGAAACCGCAGGAACCGACCAAGCACCAGTATGACTACGACGTGGCGACGGTGTATGGCTTCCTGAAACAGTTCGGTCTGGAAAAAGAGATTAAAGTTAACATTGAAGCCAACCACGCCACGCTGGCGGGCCACTCTTTCCATCACGAGATTGCGTCTGCGATTGCACTGGGCATCTTTGGCTCTGTCGATGCTAACCGCGGCGATGCACAGCTGGGCTGGGATACAGACCAGTTCCCGAACAGCGTGGAAGAGAATGCGTTGGTGATGTACGAAATCATTAAAGCGGGTGGTTTCACTACCGGCGGCCTGAACTTTGACGCCAAAGTACGTCGTCAGAGCACCGACAAATACGATCTGTTCTACGGCCACATTGGCGCGATGGACACCATGGCGCTGGCGCTGAAAGTAGCCGCTCGCATGATTGAAGACGGTGAGCTGGATAAGCGTGTTGCGAAGCGCTACAGCGGCTGGAACAGTGAGCTGGGTCAGCAAATTTTGAAAGGCCAGTTATCACTTGCGGAGATCGCGAAGTACGCTGAACAGCAGCAGCTGGCGCCGCAGCACCAGAGCGGGCACCAGGAGTTGCTGGAAAACCTGGTCAACCACTACCTGTTCGATAAATAACAGCACGTAGGCCCGGTAAGCGTTAGCGCCACCGGGCATTTCTGTTAAAGGAGTCACCGTAATGTATATCGGGATCGATCTTGGCACGTCGGGTGTGAAAGCCATCCTGTTAAGCGAGCAGGGCGATGTGTTAGCCACGCAGACGGAAACGCTGCAGGTTTCACGTCCGCATCCGCTGTGGTCGGAACAGGACCCGGAGCAGTGGTGGCAGGCAACGGACCGTGCCATCAAGGCGCTAGGCGAGAAACACGCTCTGCGTGACGTCAAAGCGCTGGGGATTGCCGGGCAAATGCACGGCGCAACGCTGCTGGATAGCCAGCATCGCGTGTTGCGTCCTGCGATCCTCTGGAACGATGGCCGCTGTGCAGAAGAGTGTGCGCTTCTTGAGGAACGTGTACCTACCTCCCGCCAGATCACCGGCAACCTGATGATGCCCGGTTTTACCGCACCGAAACTTCTGTGGGTACAGCGTCATGAACCTGAGATTTTCCGGCAGGTGGCGAAAGTCCTGCTGCCGAAAGATTATCTGCGTTTTCGCATGACGGGTGATTTCGCCAGCGACATGTCTGACGCGGCGGGCACGATGTGGCTCGACGTGGCGAAACGTGACTGGAGCGAGGCGATGCTGAATGCCTGCCATCTGACCCGCGCCCATATGCCCGCGCTGTTCGAAGGTAGCGAGGTGACAGGCACGCTGCAGCCAGCCGTTGCTGAACGCTGGAATATGCCAGCCGTACCGGTGGTGGCCGGAGGCGGTGACAATGCGGCGGGGGCCGTGGGTGTCGGCATGGTGGAGGCAGGGCAGGCGATGCTGTCGCTGGGAACGTCCGGTGTCTATTTTGCCGTTAGCGACGGGTATCGCAGCAACCCTGAAAGCGCTGTGCACAGTTTCTGCCATGCCCTTCCGGGGAAATGGCATTTGATGTCAGTGATGCTCAGTGCCGCATCTTGCCTGGATTGGGCGGCAAGACTCACCGGCATGGCCGATGTTCCGGCGCTCATCTCCGCCGCGCAGCAGGCGGATGACACCGCGGGTACGATCTGGTTTTTACCGTATCTTTCCGGTGAGCGAACGCCGCACAACAATCCGGAAGCGAAAGGGGTGTTCTTTGGTTTAACTCATCAGCATGCCCCGGCTGAGCTGGCGCGTGCGGTTCTGGAGGGTGTGGGCTATGCACTGGCCGACGGCATGGACGTGGTGCATGATTGCGGCCTGAAACCGTCGAGCGTCACCCTGATTGGCGGCGGCGCGCGGAGCCCTTACTGGCGACAGATGCTGGCTGACATCAGCGGATTGCAGCTGGATTTCCGCACTGGTGGCGATGTCGGGCCCGCGCTCGGCGCCGCACGGCTGGCACAGATAGCCATGAACCCCGAAAAACCGCTTTCACAATTGTTACCGCAGCTTCCGCTTGAACAGGCGCACTTGCCTGACGCAGCACGCCATGCCCGCTATGCGCAGAGGCGCGACGTGTTCCGCAAAATCTATCAGCAGCTGCTGCCGCTGATGTCGTAAACATCCGCCGGGTGGCGCTGCGCTGACCCGGCCTACCACTCCCCGTCCATCTGGCTAACTTACAAACCTGCGCGTATCGATTCTTTGCAGCAGCATCGACAGCAGCAGGCTGATGACCAGCGTGGCGGCAAAAATCCAGATGATATCCAGCACCGGCCAGCTCTTTAGCTCCACACCTCTTGTTCGCAGGGCGTGGATCACCAGCGCGTGAAAACCATAAATTCCGAGCGAGTGCCGCGAAATCACGCTCAGGACCGGGAGTGGCCGCGCGTTGAGCGTGTTTTTAACGAGCGTAAGCAGCGAGACGGCACAGAGAAACACGATCGGTCCGCAATACAGGTACCAGGTATCGGCAAAATTACCGCGCCACTGCAATTCGTGCAGCGTCCCGCGCGATATCACCGCCACGCCTGCGATAAACAGCGACGCACAAAGCCAGTTCAGACTACGTTTTTGCGTCTCCATCATCCCGATGGCGCGCCCCAGCATGCCGTAAAGCACGTAATAGAAGGTATCGCCGTTGATATAGAGATTTACCGGCAACCATTCAAATCCGTCGATTTTCTGCGAGACCGTATTCGGGTTGGCGATGAGGCCAATCACCACCATCAGGGCCAGCAGCATTTTCCCGCTGACGTTTTTCACCTGAATAAGAGGAGAGACGAGATAGATAACGATAATGGCGAAGAAAAACCACAGGTGATAGAACACTGGTTTTTGCAGCAAATATTTGAGTGATAGCCCGGCGTTAATTGAGGTGAACAGGGTGATATAGAGCAAGGCAACGGCGCTGTAAAACCCCAGACAGGCCGCGATGCGGGTGAAGTGCCTCGGTTGCGCGCTACGTTCGCCAAAAAAGAGAAAGCCGGAAATCATAAAAAACAGCGGGACGCTGACGCGAGACGCAGAGTTGAGAATGTTGGCAATGTCCCAGTTAACAGAGCTGATGCTGTGCGCATTCGTGACATACCAGGTCGTCGTGTGGATCATGACCACCATCAGACACGCTATTCCTCGCAGGTTATCAATCCAGTTAATTTTTGACGCCATCAGTTCCTCGTGTTCCCTGTAAATGGAGTGTGACTGCCATTGTCCAAAAGTCTTCGTTTGGAAAATTCTGAGTTTTATCAGCAGGCTTGCCGGAAGACCGCGAGATTCGCAGAATGGCGGACCTTAATCTATAAAAGCTTTGATACTAAAAATAACAGCCACTGACCAGGACGGTAATAAAAATGATGATGAAGCGAGTGGCGTCACTCTTTCTGCTGCTTATGCTGGCAGGTTGCAGTACGCCACAAGAAGCATCTGTGCAAAAAGCACAGCAGGGCAAAATGAGCCCGGAACGTTCACTGAACATGGAGGCAATCTGTAAAGATCAGGCTGCACGCCGCTATAACTCGGCCGTTCAGAAGATTGATGTCACCGGATTTGAGCGCTTTCAGGGAAGCTATGAGCTGCGGGGCCATACGTCGCGTAAAGAGGGTTTTGTCTGTTCGTTTGATGCAGACGGCCAGTTTTTACACCTCTCCATGCGCTAGCCTGCTCGCATAATCAACAGCCAGAGGCCGCCCGCGTTCTGGCCTGAAGGCTTATTTCCCAATTTTCCCTAAACAACCCCGTTTCGTACTGTATATCTTGCAGCCAGCGGGTATACTGGTCCCTTCCATTTAAAACCACACGTATCCAGCACGAAATACTATGCAAAAGTTTGATACCAAGACCTTCCAGGGCCTGATCCTGACTTTACAGGATTACTGGGCTCGTCAGGGCTGCACCATTGTTCAACCTTTGGACATGGAAGTCGGCGCCGGCACTTCACACCCGATGACCAGCCTGCGCGCGTTGGGACCAGAGCCAATGGCGACCGCGTATGTGCAGCCTTCCCGTCGTCCGACCGATGGTCGTTACGGTGAGAACCCGAACCGTCTGCAGCATTACTATCAGTTCCAGGTGGTGATTAAGCCATCGCCCGACAATATTCAGGAACTGTACCTCGGGTCGCTGAAAGAGCTGGGTATGGATCCAACCATCCACGACATTCGCTTCGTGGAAGATAACTGGGAAAACCCAACGCTGGGTGCCTGGGGTCTGGGTTGGGAAGTGTGGCTGAACGGCATGGAAGTGACCCAGTTCACTTACTTCCAGCAGGTTGGCGGTCTGGAATGTAAGCCGATCACGGGTGAAATCACCTACGGTCTGGAACGTCTGGCGATGTACATTCAGGGCGTAGACAGCGTTTACGACCTGGTCTGGAGCGACGGCCCGCTGGGTAAAACCACCTACGGCGACGTGTTCCATCAGAACGAAGTGGAGCAATCCACCTATAACTTCGAATACGCGGACGTGGACTTCCTGTTCACCTGCTTCGAGCAGTACGAGAAAGAAGCGCAGCAGCTGCTGGCGCTGGAGACTCCGCTGCCGCTGCCTGCTTACGAGCGTATTCTGAAGGCCGCCCACAGCTTCAACCTGCTGGACGCCCGCAAAGCCATCTCCGTGACTGAACGTCAGCGCTACATTCTGCGTATTCGTACCCTGACCAAAGCCGTTGCTGAAGCTTACTACGCGTCCCGTGAAGCCCTTGGCTTCCCGATGTGCAACCGAAACAAATAAGAGGCGGCCATGTCTGAGAAAACTTTCCTGGTGGAAATCGGCACCGAAGAGCTGCCACCAAAAGCCCTGCGTAGCCTGGCTGAATCTTTTGCTGCGAACGTGACTGCCGAGCTTGATAACGCTGGCCTGGCGCACGGTAAAATTGAGTGGTTTGCTGCGCCGCGTCGTCTGGCGCTGAAAGTGGCAAATCTGGCGGCGTCTCAGCCGGATCGTGAAGTCGAAAAACGTGGCCCGGCTATTGCCCAGGCGTTCGACGCGGAAGGCAAGCCGAGCAAAGCGGCTGAAGGCTGGGCGCGCGGTTGCGGCATCACCGTTGACCAGGCCGAGCGTCTGACCACCGACAAAGGCGAGTGGCTGCTGTATCGTGCGCATGTGAAAGGCGAGAGCGCAGAAGCGCTGCTGCCGGACATGATTGCCACGTCGCTGGCGAAATTGCCGATTCCTAAGCTGATGCGCTGGGGCGCGTCTGACGTCCACTTCGTGCGTCCGGTGCATACCGTGACCCTGCTGCTGGGCGACACCGTTATTCCTGCCACCATTCTGGGCGTGGCGTCCGATCGCGTGATCCGTGGCCACCGCTTTATGGGTGAGCCGGAGTTCACCATCGACAATGCCGACCAGTATCCGCAAATTCTGCTGGAGCGCGGCAAGGTCATTGCTGACTACGAACAGCGTAAAGCCAAAATCAAAGCGGACGCGGAAGAGGCGGCGCGCAAGATTGGCGGTAATGCCGATCTGAGCGACAGCCTGCTGGAAGAAGTGACCTCTCTGGTTGAATGGCCGGTGGTGCTGACCGCGAAGTTCGAAGAGAAATTCCTGGCCGTTCCGGCAGAAGCGCTGGTGTACACCATGAAGGGTGACCAGAAGTACTTCCCGGTCTACGCCAACGACGGCAAGCTGCTGCCAAACTTCATCTTCGTCGCCAACATCGAATCGAAAGATCCTATCCAGATTATCTCTGGTAACGAGAAGGTCGTTCGTCCGCGTCTGGCGGATGCCGAGTTCTTCTTCAATACCGACCGTAAAAAGCGTCTGGAAGATAACCTGCCGCGTCTGCAGACCGTGCTGTTCCAGCAGCAGCTTGGTACGCTGCGCGACAAGACCGACCGCATTGCGGAGCTGTCCGGCTGGATCGCCCGCGAAATTGGTGCCGACGTCAACCATGCGACCCGTGCGGGCCTGCTCTCCAAGTGCGACCTGATGACCAACATGGTGTTCGAATTTACCGACACCCAGGGCGTGATGGGCATGCACTACGCGCGTCACGATGGCGAAGCGGAAGACGTGGCTGTGGCACTGAACGAGCAGTATCAGCCGCGCTTTGCGGGTGACGAACTGCCGTCTAACCCGGTCGCCTGCGCCGTGGCGATTGCCGACAAGATGGACACCCTGGCGGGTATCTTCGGGATCGGCCAGCATCCAAAAGGGGACAAAGACCCGTTTGCGCTGCGTCGTGCTGCGCTGGGCGTGCTGCGCATCATCGTTGAGAAGAACCTGAACCTCGATCTGCAGACACTGACCGAAGAAGCGGTGCGTCTTTACGGCGACAAGCTGACCAACGCGAACGTGGTGGACGACGTTATCGACTTTATGCTCGGTCGTTTCCGCGCCTGGTATCAGGACGAAGGTTACACCGTTGACACCATTCAGGCGGTGCTGGCGCGTCGTCCGACCCGTCCGGCTGATTTCGATGCGCGTATGAAGGCGGTTTCCCACTTCCGTACGCTGGAAGCGTCATCTGCGCTGGCTGCGGCTAACAAGCGTGTCTCCAACATTCTGGCGAAATCCGACGAAACGCTGAACGAACGCGTGAACGCCGCGACCCTGAAAGAGCCGGAAGAGATTGCTCTGGCGATGCAGGTTGTGGTGCTGCGCGACAAGCTCGAACCGTACTTCGCGGAAGGCCGCTACCAGGAAGCGCTGGTGGAACTGGCGGAACTGCGTGACGTGATCGACGCCTTCTTCGAGAAAGTGATGGTGAACGTAGAAGATAAAGACCTGCGTATCAACCGTCTCTCTATGCTCGAAAAACTGCGCGAGCTGTTCCTGCGCGTGGCGGATATTTCGCTGCTGCAGTAATGTGCCCGCTGTCATAAACATGTGAGCCGTCTTTCTTTCCGGGTGGCGCTACGCTTACCCGGCCTACATTGTGTAACGGGTTGCACGTTTCATTGTAGGCCCGTGCAAGCGTAGCGCCGCCGGGCGAAACTGACAAAATGCACTTTGCCAGCAGTTTGAAAACCCGCTTCGGCGGGTTTTTTTATGGGGCTTTTGTAGGCCGGATAAGCGCAGCGCCTTCAGGGTATCGGCAAAGTAGTCCTTCCCAAAGGGCTGAGGGAGTATAAGTCGCCCAAAATTTAACCTTGAAACCTTCAACACATTACCGTTATCCTTACCCTCGTTAAATTTCTCGTGCTGGAGTGCCCCCCAAAAATGAACAAACACGACTGATGAATTTCGATCCTTGCTAAACGCCACCGCGTCGGCAGGGGATGTTTTGATTTCATTCAGGAGTGCTTATGGCTCATTTAGCGCAGTCCCCTTCTTTTATTTTGCATCAGGTCACCTGTCAGTTTGCGACGGGGGATATCCTTTTTGGTCCGCTGAATCTTTCTCTGGAACCGTCTCTGTGCGCGCTGGTGGGCCGCAACGGCAGCGGGAAAACGCGTCTGCTGCGCCTGCTGGCGGGGCTTGATGAACCCGCAAACGGGCATATCGAACGAACCGGAACACAGGTTTATGTGGCGCAGCAGCAGGATATTTTGCCACACACGACGCTGGCTGAATTGCTCGGGTACGAGGCAATCTTCGCGGCGCGAGCGCGTGTCGACAGCGGAGAGTATCAGCCTGACGATCTGGAAACGCTTGATGGCTTCTGGGATTTAGCAGAACGCCTGAGCGAGGCGTTTGCCCGGGCGACACTGTCGCCGTTTGATCCGGATAAGCCAGCCGCTGAACTCAGCGGTGGCGAGCGTGTCCGCGCGTTGCTGTGCGGGGCGTTTACGGCGCAAGCGGATTATCTGCTGCTGGACGAACCCACTAACCACCTGGACCGGCAAGGCCGGACATGGTTCTACGACCAGCTTGCCCGTTATCAGGGCGGTGTACTGGTGGCCTCCCATGACCGTGAGCTGCTGGCGCAGGTGCCGCGCATTCTTGAACTGAGTGGCGCTGGTCTTCGCAGCTATGGCGGGAATTATGCGGATTATCAAACCCAGCGCGATGCTGAGCAACAGGCTGCCCGCGCGGCGCTGGAGCACGCGGCGACGGCGCGCAAACGTACCCGCGCGCGCATGCAGAAAGAGCATGACGACAGCCAGCGGCGGTCGGCAAAAACATTACGCACCGTCGATACCCTCAATATCGCATCGTTCGAACGCGTCAAATATAAAGGCGCGGCAAAGGAACGTATTGGCAGCTGGAAAAAGCAGCATAACGAGCAAAATGATGCCCTGAACGCTGCCGTAAACAAGGCGCGTGAGCGGGTTGAAGACGATAACCCGGTGATGTTTACCCTGCCGGGGAGTCAGATTCCGGAAGGAAAACAGGTGCTGGTGATGGAAAATCTGGTGCTGCCGCATGTGCCCGTTCCCCCACTCAGCTGGCGGATGGATGGTCCGATGCGCGTGGCGTTAAAAGGACCAAACGGCTGCGGGAAGTCGACGCTGTTAAAAGCGATTCTCGGCGAAATCAGCCCGCGTTCAGGGACCTGCAACGTTTCCGTCAGCTGCGCTTATCTCGATCAACATCTGTCCCGGCTCGATCTCTCGCAGTCGGTCATGACCCACCTCAACCTGGGCAATACGCCCCTTGAAGAGGGGGTATTACGAACCCGTTTAGCGCAGCTTCAGTTGGGGGCCGATAAAGTCGCGCTCCCGCTGGCGGAACTGAGCGGCGGTGAGCGTCTTAAGGCGGCACTGGCATGCGTATTATGGCGTGCTGAGGCCACGCAGCTCCTGTTGCTGGATGAACCGACCAACCATCTGGATCTGGCCTCGGTTCAGGCCATTGAAGCGGCATTGGCCGGTTTTCCGGGAGCTCTGCTGGTGGTGTCTCACGATGACGCTTTTTTACAAGGGTTAACGTTGTCGCACGAGATGATCTGGGAAGAGGCGGGCTGGCGTTGCGAAAGCCTTTAAACACAAGCCCCCGCGAAGGCGGGGGCGTTCAAACGTCACTACGCTATCTGTTTGCTGAGTGCAGGGTTGGCCTGAATCAGGCGCATCAGCTTTAACTCGGTTGGCGTGGGTCTCTCACGTTTTGACTCCCACTCCAGCACCATCGCTACGCTGACACCCATCGCTCTGGCGAATTCTTCTGTCTTCAGACCTGTCCCTTTGCGCAATTGCTCATATTCTGTAAAGGGATTGGCTTTTTGTTGCAGGGTAATCGTCTGCGGTACATCTTTAAAAATGATCTGTTCCAGACTGCTCAGCAGCTCAAACTCAGGATCTTTATATTCCATTGAGAACTCCTCTTAAATCTCACATCGTGATCAAGAACATCAGAGAGCCAATTAAGAATAGTCCCTAATACAAACCCAGGATCGTCACGGGTGTGATTAATCGTGCGGTAACGATCGCTTTATCCGATTCAGCTATATGGATAGTTATGCTAATTACCTGATTAACCATAAGGAGGGCCCGTCAGGTATTTTTTTGTAAATGATAAGAAATAAATCGGCAATAGGCGTTTTACATGAAAAGAGTATCTTGCAAGGCTGACCTGGACTATCCTTGTAAGCCGTCGGGCACGCGTGTGCCGGTGTGCGCTTTTTTGGGTGAAAGGAGTAATAAAATGGCGACAGGAAAGTCCTGCTCTCGCTGGTTTGCGCCTATTGCGGCGTTGTTGATGGTTGTTAGCCTGAGTGGGTGTTTTGATAAAGAAGGCGATCAGCGCAAAGCGTTTATCGATTTTCTGCAGAATACAGTGATGCGCAGCGGCGAGCGGTTACCGACGCTGACTGCGGATCAGAAAAAACAGTTTGGTCCCTTTGTGTCCGATTACGCCATTCTTTATGGGTATTCACAGCAGGTGAGCCAGGCGATGGATTCCGGTATCCGCCCGGTCGTGGATAGCGTAAACGCCATCCGCGTTCCACAGGATTATGTGACTCAGCGTGAACCGCTGCGCCAGTCCAACGGTGCGCTCGGCGTGCTGAGCCAGCAGCTACAGAATGCGAAAATGCAGGCTGATGCGTCACGTTCTGCGCTGAAGCAGGGTGACGATCTCAAACCGGTCTTTGACAAAGTGTATGAGAAAGTGGTGACCAAACCGTCTGAAGCACTGCAACCGCTGATTCCGGCCGCGCAAATTTTCACGCAGCAGCTGGTTCAGGTGGGTGACTTTATCGCCCAGCAGGACACTCAGGTGAGCTTTGTTGCCAACGGCATCCAGTTCCCGACTTCGCAGCAGGCAAGTCAGTACAATACGCTGATTGGGCCACTGGCCTCCCAGCATCAGGCCTTTAGCCAGGCCTGGAGTGCCGCCGTCACGGCCACAGAATAAACCGGAAAAACCCCGCGTCAGGCGGGGTTTTTTTATGCATTGCGAAAATAACGCTTGTCATTCCTCTACCACATCGGTATAACTATTCCCGTCGGTTTGTTACACAGACCTAAAGCAGTTTAGTAAAGCAGTCCAGATTGTTATCCATAGATACCCTTCGTTGTGACCCTTCCTTCATCGCTTAAAAATCTGTAACGCAATCCATCAAGCCGGAAGGCACAATATATTTGTTAATTAAGGTAATTCTATGTCTGCTAAAATGACTGGTCTGGTAAAATGGTTCAACGCTGATAAAGGTTTCGGCTTCATCACTCCTGACGATGGCTCAAAAGACGTGTTCGTACACTTCTCTGCTATCCAGAACGATGGCTACAAATCTCTGGACGAAGGTCAGAAAGTGTCCTTCACCATCGAAAGCGGCGCTAAAGGCCCAGCAGCTGGTAACGTTGTAAGCCTGTAAGCTTCCAACCCAGTAGCACAAAATTCAAAAACCCGCCTTCTGGCGGGTTTTTTCGTTTCTACTGTTGGATCTGCGGGTTAACGCAGTTTTTATCCACTTTTCCACTCAGCGCGGCAATCAGGTTGTCCACTGCGGTAGCCGCCATGTTGTAGCGTGTCTCGTGCGTGGCAGAGCCGATGTGGGGCAGGGCGACGACGTTTGGCATTTTCAGCAGTGGAGAATCCACCGGCAGTGGCTCCTGCTCAAACACGTCCAGACCGGCGGCGTGGATCTCGTCATTTTGCAGGGCTTCAATGAGCGCCTGCTCATCCACCACCGGGCCACGACCCGCGTTGATAAAAATGGCGGATTTCTTCATTTTTTCAAATGCGGATTTGCCAATCAGGTGACGTGTTTCATCCGTCAACGGCAGGATCAGGCAGACAAAATCGGCTTCCTGCAACAGCGTATCCAGCTCACAGTAACGCGCGTTAAAACGTTCTTCCGCTTCACCGTGGTGACGGCGCGCGTTGTACAGTATCGGCATGTTGAAACCAAAATGCGCGCGCTGTGCCAGCGCCAGCCCGATACGTCCCATACCCACGATGCCCAGCGTTTTTCCGTGAACATCCACGCCGAACCAGTCCGGGCCAATGCTTTTTGTCCATTCGCCTGCTTTAACGCGCTCGGCCACTTCAACCACGCGACGGGCGGTGCTGAGCACCAGCGCCATCAGCGTGTCGGCCACGGTTTCCGTCAGGGCATGCGGCGTGTGCATCAGCAGGATTTTGCGGGCGCTCAGGGCATCCACGTCGAAGTTGTCATAACCTACTGAAACAGTTGAAGTAGCACGAAGCTTCGGCATTTTCTCCAGCAGGGCGATGTCCACTTTCTCGCTTGAACCCAGCAGGCCTTCGGCGCTGGCGAACGCATCGGCATGCTGTACCACGGTCTCCGGACTCAGGTTTTTCACCTGCGTGACGGTGAAGTGCTCTTCCAGGCGTTTCTGCAGATCTTCCGGCAGTGCTTTATACAAAATGACGGACGGCTTCATGCTAATCTCCGTTGATTTTTAAGGATTCAGGCGTGGCGTGCGCCGACGGGGTGCTGTTGATTATTAGCAGGCTTAACAATCAGAGTAAGCCACACGGAGGCAAAAAGCGCCACCCCCATAAAGATGTACGATGCGGATGGGCTGCCGGTGGCTCCGTTCAGGTAACCAACAAACCAGGAGCCGCAGAACGAACCCAGCGCGCCCATGCTGTTAATTAATGCCATGGCACCGCCCGCCACGTTACGCGGCAGCATCTCCGGGATGATGGCAAAGAATGGACCGTACGGGGCGTACATGGCGGCACCGGCAATGACCAACAGGGTATAAGAGGCCCAGAAGTGATTCGCGCCCACCGCCCAGGAGCCGATGAAGGCAAAAGCAGCAATCAGCAGCAGCGGCCAGACGAACACCTTACGGTTTTGCAGCTTATCCGACGCCCAGGAGGCGACGATCATGGCGATGGTCGCAGCAAGATACGGTACGGACGAGAGCCAGCCCACTTCAACCATGCCGAGATTCTCACCGCCGCTGCGGATGATCGACGGCAGCCACAGCACAAAACCGTACACGCCGATACTCCAGGTAAAATACTGCGCGCAGAGCAGGATCACGTTACGGGAGCGGAAAGCTTCACCGTAGTTACGTACCGCCTTCAGACCCTGCTGTTCTTTATCCAGCTGCGCCTGGAGCGCCGCTTTTTCATCTTCGGAAAGCCATTTCGCCTGGGCAGGTTTATCTTTCACCAGCACCCACCAGCAGAATGCCCAAATCACTGCCGGAACCCCTTCGATGATGAACATCTCGCGCCAGCCGAAGGACTGGATCAGGTAGCCGGAGACCACCGACATCCACAGTACGGTGACCGGGTTACCGAGGATCAGGAAAGTATTCGCGCGTGAGCGTTCAGATTTGGTAAACCAGTTGCTGATGTAAATCAGCATCGCGGGCATGACCGCCGCCTCAACAACGCCAAGGATAAAGCGAATGGCGGCCAGGGCAGGAATATTGTTCACCACGCCGGTAAGTGACGCACAGGCGCCCCACAGGATCAGACAAATGAAGATCAGCTTACGCACGCTGCGGCGTTCGGCGTAAATAGCACCGGGGATCTGGAAGAAGAAATACCCCAGGAAGAAGAGGGCGCCCAACAGGGATGAGACGCCCTTAGTGATCCCGAGGTCTTCGGTGATCCCAGCCGCGGATGCGAAACTGAAGTTGGCACGATCAAGGTACGCCAGGCTGTACGTGATAAACACGATTGGCATGATGTACCACCAGCGTTTTACTGCATTGGTCGAACTGTTCATAGGCTTGCCTCTGTTGTTGAGGTTGTTACCGCCGTTGTCTGTAGGGTACACGGTGGTTTAATTATTGGGTGCGGCCTGTGGCCCTCACCCTGGCCCTCTCCCACGGGGAGAGGGAATTTACATGCCGAGCTGTGCTCGTGTCGGTAATCCTTCGCTGTCGCCCTGCACCTGAATGGCCAGTGAGCCAATCTTGTTGCCTCGTGCAACCGCCTGCTGCAGCGGTTTGCCTTCCAGCAGCGCGCTAATGACGCCCACGGCAAAGCCATCGCCCGCGCCGACGGTGTCGACGACGTTCTCGACCTTCACCGCCGCGACCGCGCCTTGCTCGCCTTCGGCTGTTTTAAACCATGCGCCATCGGCGCCGGTTTTCAGCACCACCGCTTTTACCCCTTTATTCAGATAGAAGTCAGCAATGCCTTCCAGTGTATTTTCGCCGGTCAGGATCATCCCTTCTTTCAGGCCCGGCAGAACCCAGTCCGCCCTGAATGCCAGCCGGTTAAGCTTCTCGATCATTTCCGCTTCGCTTTTCCACAGCACCGGGCGCAAATTTGGATCGAAAGAGATCGTTTTGCCCAGCGACTTCATGGTCGTTGCCGCATGATCCAGCAGCGAATACGAGCTGGCAGAGAGCGCCGCCGCCACGCCGCTCAGGTGCAAATGGCGCGCGGAGGCAAAATAATCGGCGTGGTAATCTTCTACGGAGAGATGGCTGGCGGCCGACCCTTTACGGAAATACTCCACAATGGGATCGGTTCCATTTACAACTTTAGACTTAAGCTGAAAGCCGGTGGGGAAGCGTCCGTCGAGCGTAACGCCTGCGGCATCAATCCCCTCTTTTTTCAGTGAATCGAGAACGAAGTGGCCAAAGCTGTCATCGCCCACGCGGCTGACCCAGCCGACGTTCAGGCCCAGACGCGCCAGGCCGGTTGCGACGTTCAGCTCTGCGCCCGCCACGCGTTTGATAAAGTGCTCTACCGCGCTCAGCTCGCCCGTTTCGGTGGCGACAAACATTGCCATGGCTTCGCCAATCGTGATGACATCCAGCGTCTTGTGCATGATTTACTCCTCGCGCAGCAGGTTGACGTAATGGCGGGTAACGGCGGTTAAATCCACCCCTTCCAGCGGGAACTCGATACCGCGCGGGGCATCGGCAGGCAGCTGGCCAAGCAGATCCAGCCAGCGGGAATCGGCACCGTCCGGCGCGACGGCGCGAAAGTTATCTTTATGCGGAACGGCGGCTTTAACGTGGATATAGCTCACGGCAGGCGCCAGATGACGCGCGGCCTCTTCCGGGGAGTCACCGACCCACAGCCAGTTGCCCATGTCAAAAGTCAGCGTGACGGGAAGCGCCCTTTCGCGACAGGCGGCCTGAAAGCGTTGCATCGGTGCAAGCTGGCCACAGTCGGTCTGATCGTTTTCCACAACCAGCGCGATACCGCTGGTATTGAGCAGAGTACGTAAGGCATCGAGAGGCTGCGTGTCGCTAAAATGGCCCAGGGAAACCTTCAGCCACAGCGCGTTCAGGGTGCTGGCTTCTGAGAGATACCGCGGCAGGTCCGGGTTGAGGGTGCCATCGGGCATAAACAGGGCGGCAGGTGCTGAGTAACACGCCAGCAGGCCCAGAAGCTCAATGGACTCACCGAGCGCAGGCAGCGCCAGTAACTCTTCGCTATTGAACAGCTCGCGGCGGATCTCCACGCCGTCGGCGCCTGCACCCGCAATAACGGGAAGCATCGCCCGCTGACCGCCCGCCTGTCGCACCTGCTCCGCGCCATACGCGGCGGTGACCACCATGATTTTCCTGCCCATCTTCGGACTCCATCGCAACATATCAATACTATTACGCTAGATGGAACCGGTTCCAAAGAAAAGCTCAGGATGTCGAATTTATGATCGCTATCACAAGGGGAAATTAACGTGCGGTGGAGCCGCGGACGATCAGCTCGCCGGAGAAGACCTGCTCGCGTACGGCCTCACTGGTGCCTTCAATACGACGAACCACTTGTTCTACAGCAGCATAGCCAATCTGCCAGGTGGGCTGTTTGAGGGTGGTAATGCCGACGCCAGCCAGCTCCGCCCACTCCAGTTCATCAAACCCCAGCAGACCGATATCGCTGCCCCAGTGCAGGCCAATGCGCTTAAGCGAGCGGGCAACCTGCAGGGTTAGTGCCCCGTTGGCGGAGATAACGGCTTTGCGCATTCCGCGATGGCGCGTGTGGAACTGGCGTAGGGTATTGTCGAGCTGATCGGCTTCGTGAAGCGGCGTTTCGGCATTTTCGGCGATCACGCCGGGATAACGCGCCAGCGTGGCACGAAATGCAGCCAGCCGATCGCGTCGGGTATTTACCATGCCCAGCGGTTCGCTCAGAAAGAGAATCGCCTCGAAACCTTGTTCAATCAGATGCTCGGTCGCGGTCGTGGCGGCCTGGGTGTTATCCAGCCCGACCACATCGCAGGCGAATTCCGGGATTTTACGGTCGATGAGGACCATGGGCAGGGAGGATTGCTGCAGACGGTTCAGCCCCTCTTCACGCATGCCCACCGCGTTGACCACAATCCCTTCCACCTGATAGCTGCGCAGCAGATCGAGATAGTGCAACTCCTGGTCGACCTCGTTGTTGGTATTACAGACCAGAGGCGTAAAACCTTTTTCGCGGCAGGCGGCTTCGATACCGCTGAGCACGTTTACAGAGTAGGGGTTAGTGATATCCGCGATGATAAGTCCGATAAGGCGGGTGCGGCCACGTTTGAGCCCGCGGGCCATCAGGCTGGGGCGGTAGTCGAGATCGGCAATAGCCTGTTCAATACGCGCCAGCAATGCATCGGACAATAGATGTTTCTCGCCGTTAAGGTAGCGCGAAATGCTGGTTTTACCGGTTCTGGCGGCTTTCGCCACGTCGCTGATGGTGGCCCGGGCTGGTTTGCTCATCGCTGATTTCCCTGAATTTAGTGAGAATACCTTAACGGGAAAATCGGACGAATCAAGTAATTTGCCCGGTGGCGCAGCGCTTACCTGGGGTGCGGTCTGGTGCCCTCACCCCAACCCTCTCCCACGGGAGAGGGAGAAATGCGATTACTGAATTGGACTCAACGTAATCTCTACGCGACGGTTCTGCGCTTTACCTTCCGCCGTGCTGTTGCTGGCGATAGGATTGGCAGGGCCCATGCCGCTGGTGCGGATGCGGTTCGCTTCCACACCCTGGGTGATCAGCGAGCTGGCAACGGAATCCGCGCGCTGCTGTGACAGACGCATGTTCAGATCCTGGCTGCCGGTGCTGTCGGTGTAGCCAATCACGTTCACGGCGGTCTTGTTGTACTCTTTCAGCACCATCGCCACGCCGGTCAGCGTGTTCGCACCCGCTGGTTTCAGCGTTGCGCTGCTGCTATCAAAGGTCACGTTGTTCGGCATGTTCAGAATGATGTTATCGCCGCTGCGCGTCACGCTTACGCCGGTTCCCTTCATTTTGTCACGCAGTTTTGCTTCCTGTACATCCATGTAATAGCCGACGCCGCCGCCCAGTGCTGCCCCCGCCGCTGCGCCAATCAACGCGCCTTTACCGCGGTCTTTTTTGGAGGAGGAGAGTGCTCCAACGCCTGCGCCGACCAGCGAGCCGATACCTGCGCCGATGCCGGATTTACCCGCTTCGCGCTCACCGGTGTAAGGGTTGGTTGTGCAGCCAGAAACAGCCAGTGCACCGCTCACCAGAGCGGCAATAACGAGTACGCGTTTTTTCATCTTCTTTCCTTAATCCTTTTTATTCTTTGCCACGGCGTGCGTGGCAGTTGATTATGACGTCCAGATACGGAGAAAATTCCGGGTATAACTCTGAAATTTGTGACAAACCATAAACGGTCTCAGCAAGAAGGCCGTAAAACCTGCACGCAATCAGGAGCGCACGCTTGAGCACCTCAACGAAAACCATTCTGACCGCCGCCCACTGGGGGCCGATGCTGGTCGAAACCGATGGCGAAAATGTTTTGTCGTCCCGCGGGGCACTGCCAACACAACATCCCAACTCTTTACAGACCGTCGTTCGCGATCAGGTGCATAGCAAAACGCGCGTGCGCTGGCCGATGGTGCGTAAAGGTTTTCTGGCTTCGCCGGATAAACCGCAGGGTATTCGTGGCCAGGATGAGTTTGTTCGCGTGAGCTGGGATGACGCGCTGGCGTTGATCCACGCCCAGCATAAGCGCATCCGCGAACGTTACGGCCCATCGTCCATTTTTGCCGGATCTTACGGCTGGCGTTCGAACGGCGTGCTGCATAAGGCGTCGACGCTGCTGCAGCGTTACATGAGCCTGGCGGGCGGTTATACCGGACATCTGGGAGATTATTCCACTGGCGCTGCGCAGGCGATCATGCCGTACGTGGTCGGCGGCAACGAAGTTTACCAGCAGCAGACCAGTTGGCCGCTGGTGCTGGCGCATACCGATGTGGTGGTGCTCTGGAGTGCCAACCCGCTTAACACGTTGAAAATTGCCTGGAATGCCAGTGACGAGCAGGGCATTGGATATTTCGACGCGCTGCGCAAAAGCGGCAAGCGCATCATCTGCATTGACCCGATGCGCTCTGAAACCATGGATTTCTTCGGCGACAGCGCCGAGTGGATTGCGCCGCATATGGGCACCGACGTGGCAATGATGCTGGGTATCGCCCATACGCTGGTGGAGAACGACTGGCACGACAGTGACTTCCTCACCCGCTGCACCTCCGGCTTTGACCAATTTGCCGACTATCTCACGGGGCAATCCGACGGGGTGGCTAAAACCGCAGAATGGGCGGCAGGAATTTGTGGTGTTTCTGCTGACAAAATTCGCGAACTGGCCGCGTTATTCCATGACAACACCACGATGTTAATGTCCGGCTGGGGGATGCAGCGCCAGCAGTTTGGCGAGCAGAAGCACTGGATGCTGGTCACGCTTGCCGCCATGCTCGGGCAGATCGGTACGCCGGGCGGCGGTTTTGGTCTCTCCTATCATTTTGCCAACGGCGGAAACCCAACGCGCAAAGCGGCGGTGCTGGCTTCTCTGCAAGGTTCGGTGGCAGGCGGCGTGGATGCCGTGGATAAAATCCCGGTGGCGCGAATCATTGAAGCCCTGGAAAACCCGGGCGGTTTTTATCAGCACAACGGTCTGGACCGCCATTTCCCGGATATTAAATTTATCTGGTGGGCGGGCGGGGCGAACTTCACGCACCATCAGGATACCAATCGCCTGATCCGCGCCTGGCAAAAGCCGGAGCTGGTGGTGATTTCCGAGTGCTTCTGGACCGCTTCGGCCAAACATGCGGATATTGTGCTGCCGGCGACCACGTCGTTTGAGCGTAACGATCTCACCATGACCGGCGATTACAGCAACCAGCATATGGTACCGATGAAGCGCGTTGTGGCGCCGCGCGATGAAGCACGTGATGATTTTGACGTGTTTGCTGAACTGAGCGAGCGGTGGGAAGCGGGCGGTCGTGAACGTTTTACCGAAGGGAAAACGGATCTGCAATGGCTGGAGACGTTTTACCAGATCGCCGGGCAGCGCGGTGCGGCGCAGGGCATAACGCTGCCGCCATTTTCTGCGTTCTGGGAAGCGAACCAGTTGATCGAAATGCCGGAAAGCGAACAGAACTCGCAGTTCGTCCGTTTCGCTGATTTCCGCCGCGACCCGGAGAACCATCCGCTGAAAACCGAGAGCGGCAAGATTGTGATCTACAGCGAGCGCATCGCCAGCTTTGGCTATGCCGATTGCCCGCCACACCCTTCCTGGCTGGAGCCGGACGAGTGGCACGGCAACGCCCAGCCGGAGCAGCTGCAGGTGTTATCTGCTCATCCCGCACATCGTCTGCACAGCCAGCTTAACTACTCCTCACTGCGCGAGCAGTATGCGGTCGCCGGGCGAGAGCCGATCACGCTGAATACCCATGACGCTAAAGCCCGCGGGATTGCGGACGGCGATGTGGTGCGCGTCTGGAATCATCGTGGTCAGGTGCTGGCAGGGGCGGTGGTCAGCGACGGGATTAAACCGGGCGTGATCTGTATTCACCAGGGCGCATGGCCCGATCTTGAGCCTGCCGAGGGGGGGATCTGTAAAAACGGGGCGGTTAACGTGCTGACCAAAGATCTCCCCAGCTCGAAGCTGGGGAACGGTTGTGCAGGGAATACGGCGCTGGCCTGGGTCGAGAAATACCAGGGGCCTGAGCTTACCTTAACGGCGTTTGATCCGCCTGCCAGCTCATAATCCAGGTCGGGTGCTGGGTATCGTCCTGCCAGGCGCTGTCTTCGATGCGAAAGCCCTGTGCATGATAGAAATTCACCGCCCGGACGTTTTTCTGATAGACCTCCAGGCTTAAATGCGGGAAGCGCTGTTGAACATGGTTCAGCAGCGCGCCTCCAATACCTTGCCCGATATACGTTGGCCTGACGAACAGCGCCCCCACAAACTGCGACTTTATAATGCTAATAAAACCACGCAGCGTACCGTCCTCTTCCCACACCCAGGTTTCCGCTGCAGGGAGGTAGACCTCCCGCACCATGGCTTCGTTCTCCTTCCAGTAGCTTGCGCTGATGAACGGGTGCGCTTCGGTGGTGCTTTCAAGCCACAGGCTCAGGAGCGGATCGGCATTGTCACTTTGCCACTTGCGGATCATGTTGCCTCCCCGGATGACAGAAGCAGCCGGTAACATGGTCATTGACCAGGCCACAGGCCTGCATAAAGGCGTAGCAGATGGTGGAGCCGACAAACTTAAAGCCGCGCTTTTTGAGGGCCTTAGAGAGCGCGTCCGACTCCGGCGTGGAGGCCGGGATCTCCGCCAGCGAGGTGGCCTGAGTGAGCTGCGGCGTGTTATTCACAAACGACCAGACAAACGCAGAGAAGGGCTCGCCGTTTTGCTCCATCGCCAGGTAGGCGCGGGCATTGCCGATGATGGCCTGGATCTTACCGCGATGGCGGATGATGCCAGCATCCTGCACCAGGCGTTCTACGTCTTCATCGGTCATGGCGGCGACGGCGACGGGGTCGAACTGGTGAAAGGCGTTGCGGTAGTTTTCACGTTTCTTCAGTACCGTAATCCATGACAATCCCGCCTGCTGTCCCTCAAGGCAGATCATCTCAAAGAGTTTTCTGCCCTCCGTCTCCGGCACGCCCCATTCCCGATCGTGATAGTCGATATAAAGCTGATCCTGGCTTACCCAACCGCAACGTTCCATCCGTTATCTCCCTTACTGATGCTGATTTCGCAAAATTTTCATTCCGTCTGTCTTGACGTGCCTGGTATAAAGACAATAGTTAATACAGGGCCATATGCCCGCTAAACGCTTCCTGAATAACGACAAATATCGCCGAATTCGGCTCTCTCTGGGGTCGCTTTGATGATGATAATAAAAATCAGTGGTCGCCATGCTGTTTCTGGCCTGGTGGGGATTTCAGCCTGCCTGTTGTTTTGTCATACAGCGTCTGCCTGGCAACAGGAATATATCGTTTCAGATGCCCAAAATAATACGGCGGAACGCTATACATGGGACGCGGATCACCAACCGCGTTATGAAGATATTCTTGCTGAGCGTATTCAGTCTTCGCAAAATTTGCCTGGGCTTGCCCTGGCTGTACCTTCAGGCGCCACCACGGACGCGGCGATGAGCCTGGGCTGGAATTTTCCGGTTTCAGCGCTGATAACCACCGGTCCGGTGATGTCCTGGCGGTATGACGGCTCGACGCCGATGATGATCAATGAGTTTGGCGATAGCGCGACGACGCAGACGCTCGCCGATCCGCTCTGGCATGCCAGCGTGAGCACGCTAGGCTGGCGCGTAAATACTCAGTACGGCGATCTTCGTCCCTGGGCGCAGGTGAGCTATAACCAGCAGTTTGGTGAAAACCAGTGGAAATCGCAGTTTGGCATGCCGCAAACGCCGGCCCCTGCTCAAAACGGTAGCTGGATGGATGTCACTGTTGGAACGGATATGCCTTTTAATACGCACATGGCGGCGTATGCGTCGCTGGCTCAGGGGGAACGCACCACGACCGGTGAAGAGTTTCTCTATACCCTGGGGGTGAGTGCGAATTTTTAATGTTGTTACTTTTTTAAACGTAGCGATAACATCTCGGAAACAATAACCACGGGCTTTACAGCGATAGCAGGTACTAACCTGCTGTCGCTTTGTTCCCCGGCAAGGTCATTCATTCCCGATTCCAGGCATTTCATTCCGTTCCTCCTGCATTTCATGCCGTTTTACCCCATCACCGCTAGGGTTTTGTTTATCGTTGTCCTCAGCGAATTCTTCTAATTTCTGTTGCAGGACAACGGCCATGAACACATCAATTTATAACCGTACGCGCTGGCTCACGCTCTTTGGCACCATCGTCACCCAGTTCGCGCTGGGATCGGTCTATACCTGGAGTCTGTTTAACAGTGCGCTTTCCGACAAACTTGGCGCACCGGTCAGCCAGGTGGCGTTTTCTTTTGGTCTGCTGAGTCTTGGGCTGGCGATCTCGTCTTCCGTCGCCGGCAAGCTGCAGGAGCGTTTTGGCGTGAAGCGCGTGACCATGGCGTCCGGCATTTTGCTCGGTCTGGGCTTCTTCCTGACGGCGCATTCCAGCAACCTGATGATGCTGTGGCTGAGTGCTGGCGTCCTGGTGGGCCTGGCAGACGGTGCGGGCTATCTGCTGACGCTGTCGAACTGCGTGAAGTGGTTCCCGGAGCGTAAGGGGTTAATCTCCGCCTTTGCCATTGGTTCTTATGGCCTGGGCAGCCTCGGCTTTAAGTTTATTGATGCCCATCTGCTGGCGTCCGTTGGCCTCGAAAAGACCTTCATGATCTGGGGTGCCATCGTGCTGGTGATGATTCTGTTCGGTGCCACGCTGATGAAAGATGCCCCGCAGCAGGAAGTGAAATCCGTTAACGGCGTGGTGGAGAACGACTTTACGCTGGCGCAGTCCATGCGCAAACCGCAGTACTGGATGCTGGCGGTGATGTTCCTGACGGCCTGCATGAGTGGTCTGTACGTCATTGGCGTGGCGAAAGATATCGCCCAGGGAATGGTGAAACTGGATGCGGCAACCGCGGCGAATGCGGTGACGGTTATTTCCATCGCTAACCTGTCTGGTCGCCTGGTGCTGGGGATCTTGTCCGACAAGATTGCCCGTATCCGCGTCATTACGATAGGGCAGGTGGTCTCTCTGGTGGGGATGGCGGCGTTACTGTTCGCCCCGCTGAATGAAGCGACCTTCTTTGCAGCAATTGCCTGCGTGGCCTTTAACTTTGGCGGCACCATTACCGTCTTCCCGTCGCTGGTAAGCGAGTTCTTTGGCCTGAATAACCTGGCGAAAAACTACGGGGTTATCTATCTCGGCTTTGGGATCGGCAGTATCTGCGGCTCGCTGATTGCCTCGCTATTCGGCGGGTTCTACGTGACCTTCTGCGTGATATTTGCTTTGCTGATTATTTCGCTGGCACTGTCCACGACGATTCGTCAGCCGCAGCGCGAAATATTTAAAGAAGTTCATGCATAATCACGACGAGAAAGGCCGGTAATTCGGCCTTTTTATTTTTCTTAAGACTGGAAAAAAAGCGATATTGTCTGTTTTGGGATTTGCTTTTTTGTAAATAACTGTACCGATCACACTCTCTTTTGCCACTTTTCCTCTTCCCTGTGGTCTACTTATCACGCTTGTAGACGTTTCATTGAACGATCCCCTGAGCGTATGTCTAATCTGCCCACTTTTTAATCGAGATGGGCGGCGGTACTGTCCCTTTTTCCGGGTAGCTTGCATGAAATACATTAAATCGATGGCGCAACAAAAGCTCTGCTTTTTGCTGGCGTTGTACATCGGCCTGTTTATGAATGGCGCAGTTTTTTTCCGTCGGTTTGACGGTTATGCGCATGATTTTACCGTCTGGAAAGGAATTGCAGCGGTTGTCGAATTGGTCGCTGCAGTACTGGTTACCTTCTTCTTATTCCGTATTCTTACTCTGTTTGGCCGTCGCATGTGGCGAGTGCTGGCAACGTTTATCGTGCTGTGCTCGGCTGGGGCCAGCTATTACATGACCTTTATGAACGTCGTCATTGGCTACGGCATTATTGCATCCGTAATGACGACCGACATCGATCTCTCTAAAGAAGTCGTTGGGTTACACTTTATTCTCTGGCTGGTGGCGGTCAGTGCTTTACCGCTATTGCTCATCTGGAGCAACCGCTGCCGGTATACGCTTGTGCATCAGATTCGAACGCCAGGTAAACGCTTTAGAAGCGTCGCATTGGTACTCCTGGCGGGGTTGATGGTGTGGGGACCGATTCGCTTGCTGGAAGTGAAGCAGAGAAGTGATGAACGTACCTCTGGCGTGGATATGCCAAGCTACGGTGGCGTGGTCGCCAACTCTTACCTGCCGTCTAACTGGATCTCTGCTCTGGGGTTGTATGCATGGGCGCAGGTGGACGAATCTTCTGATAATAAATCGCTGATGAACCCGGTGAAGAAATTTACTTATGAAGCACCGAAAGATATCGACGATACCTATGTCGTCTTTATCATTGGCGAAACAACGCGCTGGGATCATATGGGGATTCTGGGCTATGACCGTGATACCACGCCAGAGCTGGCTCAGGAGAAAAACCTGATTGCCTATCGCGGCTACTCCTGTGATACCGCCACTAAGCTCTCCTTGCGTTGCATGTTTGTTCGTGAGGGTGGGACGAGCGATAACCCACAGCGTACCTTAAAGGAACAGAACGTTTTTTCTGTGCTTCATCAGCTCGGGTTTAGTGCCGATCTTTACGCTATGCAGAGCGAGATGTGGTTCTACAGCAACACCATGGCAAAGAACATCGCTTATCGTGAGCAAATTGGCGCGGAGCCGCGAAATCGTGGCAAGGCAGTCGATGATATGCTGCTGATCGACGAGATGAAAAACTCTCTTAATGGCAATCCGGATGGCAAGCATATGATCATCCTGCATACCAAAGGGTCCCACTATAACTATACTCAGCGCTATCCTCGTAGCTTTGCTAAATGGACACCGGAATGTGTTGGCGTCGATAAAGATTGCACCAAAGACCAGTTAATTAACTCATACGATAACTCAGTATTGTATGTGGATCATTTTATCAAGTCGGTGATTGACCAGGTACGCGATAAGAAAGCAATCGTGTTCTATGCGGCTGACCATGGTGAGTCCATTAATGATTTTGAGCATCTGCACGGCACACCCCGTAAAATGGCGCCGCCGGAGCAGTTCCGTGTCCCTATGATGGTGTGGATGTCTGACAAATATCTGGAAAACCCTGACAAAGCCGCAATGTTTGCTCATCTGAAAAAAGAGGCGGAGATGAAGGTGCCACGTCGCCACGTTGAACTGTACGACACCATTATGGGTTGTCTCGGCTATACCTCACCAAATGGTGGAATTAACGAAAACAACAACTGGTGTAAACTCCCTGATAGCACCGCAAAAGCCGCGCAGTAACTGCTCTGGCGAGAATATCGCCAGTTGAATGGCTTTTTGAAAATAAGGGATTGACGGGGGCGCACCTCAGCAGTAAGATGCGCTCCGCATTCGGCGAGTAGCGCAGCTTGGTAGCGCAACTGGTTTGGGACCAGTGGGTCGGAGGTTCGAATCCTCTCTCGCCGACCACATTCTGAAAAGGGCTAACCGCAAGGTTAGCCCTTTTTGCATTATGACCTTAGCCCGCCAGAGTCACCAAAACGCCCCTTATCCTGGCTTCTCCCTGCCTGTTAACGATTTTGTGACATAATCCATTGTATTTTTTTATATATAGATTGATCTTTTTTCGCGTTGCTTATGGATAACCTCAGCATTTTTCGCTGTGCGTTTTAACGTTCGCGGTATTTAGTGCTCAGATAATCACCATTCTGCAAGAAAATTTACCCATTCTGAATAAAAGTTAATCACTGATTGTTGCGAAATATGAAGATATTTGTGCTGCAAGATGGCGAGTAGCATAAATTTCCCTGCTGAAAACTGGCATACATAGTTTTTTTAATCTTTGTTTGCGGTTTCTCACACTCCACGTAAATCCCCGTCACCTGTATTGACGTTTTCACATTCTGTTGACAGATTGTAGGGCATGAGGGGCATTTCAGGGACGATCTGCGCTGCAACTCAAACGCTCTTCTGAAAGGATTCTCCATCCCTTTACTGCCCTCGGGCACCACCGACCGGACCGGGTAAAAAATAAATAAAGGTCTGGCGGCGTAACACAACAAAGCAAAACATCACATTGGAGCAGAATAATGAGTATTTCCTTGAAGAAGTCAGGGATGCTGAAGCTTGGTCTGAGCCTGGTGGCTATGACCGTGGCAGCAAGCGTACAGGCAAAAACCCTGGTTTACTGTTCTGAAGGCTCGCCGGAAGGCTTTAACCCACAGCTCTTTACCTCTGGCACGACGTACGACGCAAGCTCTGTACCGATCTATAACCGTCTGGTTGAATTCAAAACCGGCACCACCGAAGTGATTCCGGGTCTGGCTGAGAAGTGGGACGTCAGCGAAGACGGTAAGACCTATACCTTCCACCTGCGTCAGGGCGTGAAGTGGCAGGACAGCAAAGAATTTAAACCAACGCGTGACTTTAACGCCGACGACGTTGTGTTCTCCTTCGACCGTCAGAAAAATGCCCAGAACCCGTACCACAAAGTGTCGGGCGGCAGCTATGAGTACTTCGAAGGGATGGGTCTGCCTGACCTGATCTCAGAAGTGAAAAAAGTGGACGATAAAACCGTGCAGTTCGTGCTGACGCGTCCGGAAGCGCCATTCCTGGCTGACCTGGCCATGGACTTCGCCTCTATTCTCTCTAAAGAGTATGCGGACAACATGCTGAAAGCCGGCACGCCTGAGAAAGTGGACCTGAACCCAATCGGTACCGGCCCGTTCCAGCTGCTGCAGTACCAGAAAGACTCCCGTATTCTGTATAAAGCCTTCCCGGGCTACTGGGGCACCAAGCCGCAGATCGACCGTCTGGTCTTCTCCATCACGCCTGATGCGTCCGTGCGTTATGCAAAACTGCAGAAAAACGAATGCCAGGTGATGCCATACCCGAACCCGGCTGACATCGCGCGCATGAAGCAGGATAAGAACATTAACCTGCTGGAACAGGCGGGCCTGAACGTGGGCTACCTCTCCTTCAACACCGAGAAGAAACCGTTTGATGACGTGAAGGTGCGTCAGGCGCTGACCTACGCGGTGAACAAAGAAGCGATCATCAAAGCCGTTTACCAGGGCGCAGGCGTTGCAGCCAAGAACCTGATCCCACCAACTATGTGGGGCTATAACGATGACGTTAAAGACTACAACTACGATCCTGAGAAAGCGAAAGCGCTGCTGAAAGAAGCGGGCCAGGATAAAGGCTTCACCGTTGAGCTGTGGGCGATGCCGGTACAGCGTCCGTACAACCCGAACGCACGCCGTATGGCGGAAATGGTTCAGGCTGACTGGGCGAAAGTTGGTGTACAGGCCAAGATCGTGACCTACGAGTGGGGCGAGTACCTGAAGCGCGCCAAAGCGGGTGAGCACCAGGCGGTGATGATGGGCTGGACCGGTGACAACGGGGATCCGGACAACTTCTTCGCTACCCTGTTCAGCTGCGCGGCGGCGAAAGACGGTTCTAACTACTCTCGCTGGTGCTACAAGCCGTTTGAAGACCTGATCCAGCCGGCGCGTGCGACCGACGATCACAACAAACGTATTGAGCTGTACAAGCAAGCGCAGGTTGTTATGCACGATCAGGCTCCGGCGCTGATTGTTGCTCACTCCACCGTGTATGAGCCAGTGCGTAAAGAAGTGAAGGGCTATGTGGTTGATCCACTGGGCAAACACCACTTCGAAAACGTATCGGTTGAATAATTAAAAGCAACGCCAGGCGGCGTTGCGCTTGCACTGGCCTACGGTATGTAGGCCGGGTAAGCGTAGCGCCACCCGGCAGCAGTGCTTTATTTCCTCTCTGAAAGGAGAGGGAATAAGATTTGTGAGCAATACAGACGTCACGCCACTGGTCGTGCGTCATCAGAGAGAATCCGGGTTATGTTGCAGTTCATCCTCCGACGTCTGGGACTTGTTATCCCGACGTTTATCGGTATCACCCTTCTCACTTTTGCCTTCGTCCATATGATCCCCGGCGACCCGGTAATGATTATGGCGGGCGAGCGTGGTATCTCCCCTGAACGTCATGCGCAGCTTCTGGCTGAACTCGGCCTCGATAAGCCGATGTGGCAGCAGTACCTCCATTATATTTGGGGCGTGTTGCACGGTGACTTAGGGATTTCGCTGAAAAGCCGTCTTCCGGTGTGGGACGAGTTCGTGCCGCGTTTTAAAGCGACACTGGAGCTTGGCGTCTGCGCCATGATTTTCGCCACTGCGGTGGGTATTCCAGTTGGGGTACTGGCTGCCGTTAAACGTGGCTCAATTTTCGACCACACCGCTGTTGGCCTGGCGCTGACCGGCTACTCCATGCCTATCTTCTGGTGGGGCATGATGCTGATTATGCTGGTTTCGGTGCAGCTTAACCTGACGCCCGTTTCCGGGCGCGTCAGCGATATGGTTTTCCTCGACGACACCAATCCGTTGACCGGCTTTATGCTGATTGATACGGCTATCTGGGGTGAAGAGGGGAACTTCATCGATGCCGTCGCGCATATGATCCTGCCAGCCATGGTGCTGGGCACCATCCCTCTGGCGGTGATTGTGCGTATGACCCGTTCCTCCATGCTGGAAGTGCTGGGCGAAGATTACATCCGTACCGCACGCGCCAAAGGGTTAACCCGTATGCGCGTCATCATCGTACATGCGCTGCGTAACGCCATGCTGCCGGTGGTGACCGTTATTGGTCTTCAGGTGGGTACGTTGCTGGCAGGGGCTATCCTGACCGAAACCATCTTCTCCTGGCCCGGCCTTGGTCGTTGGCTGATTGATGCGCTGCAACGCCGTGACTATCCGGTCGTGCAGGGCGGGGTGCTGCTGGTCGCGACGATGATTATCCTCGTCAACCTGCTGGTCGATTTGCTGTACGGCGTGGTGAACCCGCGTATTCGTCATAAGAAGTAAGGGGCCATCATGTCACACGTTTCTGAAAACAAAGTGGTTGCTGCACCGGTTCCAATGACACCGCTGCAGGAGTTCTGGCACTACTTCAAGCGCAATAAAGGTGCGGTAGTAGGGCTGGTGTATGTCGCAATCATGATCCTGATTGCGGTGTTTGCGAATTTCCTCGCACCTTATAACCCTGCGGATCAGTTCCGCGATGCGCTGCTTGCACCTCCTGCGTGGCAGGATGGCGGTAGCCTGGCGCACCTGCTGGGTACCGATGATGTAGGCCGCGATGTGCTTTCGCGTCTGATGTACGGCGCGCGTCTGTCGCTGCTGGTTGGCTGCCTGGTGGTGGTGCTGTCCCTGATTATGGGGATTGTGCTTGGTCTGGTGGCGGGTTACTTCGGCGGCATCGTCGATAACATCATTATGCGTGTTGTCGACATCATGCTGGCGCTGCCAAGCCTGCTGCTGGCGCTGGTGCTGGTGGCGATCTTCGGTCCGTCTATCGGTAACGCCGCGCTGGCGTTGACCTTCGTGGCGCTTCCTCACTACGTGCGTTTAACCCGTGCGGCGGTGCTGGTGGAAGTGAACCGCGACTACGTCACCGCGTCTCGCGTGGCGGGGGCGGGGGCGATGCGCCAGATGTTCGTCAATATCTTCCCGAACTGCCTTGCGCCGTTGATTGTTCAGGCGTCGCTCGGTTTCTCAAACGCCATTCTTGATATGGCCGCTCTTGGCTTCCTGGGCATGGGTGCGCAGCCGCCAACACCGGAGTGGGGCACGATGCTCTCCGACGTGTTGCAGTTCGCACAAAGCGCCTGGTGGGTTGTCACCTTCCCGGGTCTGGCAATCCTGCTGACGGTGCTGGCATTTAACCTGATGGGTGATGGCCTGCGTGATGCGCTTGATCCCAAACTGAAGCAGTAAGAGGCACGAGATGGCGTTATTAAATGTAGATCAATTATCGGTGCACTTCGGAGACGTTGGCACTGAGTTTCGCGCCGTGGACCGCATCAGCTACAGCGTAAATCAGGGCGAAGTGGTGGGTATTGTCGGGGAATCCGGTTCCGGTAAGTCGGTGAGCTCACTGGCGATTATGGGGCTTATCGATTATCCCGGCCGCGTGATGGCGGAAAACCTGCAATTCAATGGTCAGGATCTGAAGCGCATTTCCGAAAAACAGCGCCGCCAGCTGGTGGGCGCGGAAGTGGCGATGATTTTCCAGGACCCGATGACCAGCCTGAACCCGTGTTACACCGTCGGCTTCCAGATTATGGAAGCGATAAAGGTGCATCAGGGCGGTAATAAGAAAACCCGTCGCCAGCGCGCGATCGATCTGCTGAATCAGGTGGGTATTCCTGACCCGGCATCGCGTCTGGACGTCTACCCGCACCAGCTCTCTGGCGGGATGAGCCAGCGCGTGATGATCGCGATGGCGATTGCCTGTCGGCCAAAACTGCTGATTGCGGATGAACCGACGACGGCGCTGGACGTGACCATTCAGGCGCAAATCATCGAACTGCTGCTGGAGTTGCAGCAGCAGGAAAATATGGCGCTGGTCCTGATTACGCATGACCTGGCGCTGGTGGCCGAAGCGGCGCACAAAATCATCGTGATGTATGCAGGCCAGGTCGTCGAGACCGGAAGTTCGCACGATATCTTCCGCGCACCGCGTCACCCTTATACGCAGGCTCTGCTGCGTGCGCTGCCGGAGTTTGCCCAGGATAAAGCGCGCCTGGCGTCACTGCCGGGTGTGGTGCCGGGTAAATATGACCGTCCGCAGGGCTGTTTGCTTAACCCGCGCTGTCCGTATGCGACGGACAAATGCCGGGCGGAGGAGCCAGAGCTGAACCAGCTTGCTGACGGCCGTCAGTCGAAATGCCACTACCCACTCGATGATGCCGGGAGGCCAACACTATGAGTACGCAACAGGCCACCACGCAACAACCGCTGTTGCAGGCCATCGACCTGAAAAAACACTACCCGGTGAAGAAGGGGATTTTTGCCCCTGAGCGCCTGGTGAAAGCGCTGGACGGCGTCTCCTTTACCCTCGAACGCGGCAAAACGCTGGCGGTGGTTGGGGAGTCGGGCTGTGGTAAATCTACGCTGGGCCGTCTGTTGACGATGATTGAAGTCCCGACTGGCGGTGAACTTTATTATCAGGGGCAGGATCTGCTCAAACACGATCCTCAGGCGCAGAAGTTGCGTCGCCAGAAAATCCAGATTGTGTTCCAGAACCCGTACGGTTCTCTGAACCCGCGTAAAAAAGTGGGACAGATTCTGGAAGAGCCGCTGCTCATTAACAGTAATCTGAGCAAAGAGCAGCGCCGCGAAAAAGCGCTGGCGATGATGGCGAAGGTCGGCCTGAAAACCGAGCATTATGACCGCTACCCGCATATGTTCTCCGGCGGCCAGCGTCAGCGTATTGCCATCGCCCGCGGCCTGATGCTCGACCCGGACGTGGTGATTGCCGATGAGCCCGTCTCCGCGCTCGACGTTTCCGTGCGTGCGCAGGTGCTGAACCTGATGATGGATCTCCAGCAGGAACTGGGACTCTCTTACGTGTTCATCTCCCACGATCTGTCGGTTGTCGAACACATTGCGGATGAAGTGATGGTGATGTACCTGGGGCGCTGCGTGGAGAAGGGGAGCAAAGACCAGATCTTTACTAACCCGCGTCACCCGTATACCCAGGCCCTGCTGTCTGCGACGCCGCGTCTCAACCCGGACGATCGCCGTGAGCGTATTAAGCTGACGGGTGAGTTGCCAAGCCCGCTGAATCCGCCTCCTGGGTGTGCATTTAACGCCCGCTGCAGTCGCCGTTTTGGTCCCTGCACGCAGCTGCAGCCGCAGCTGAAGGATTATGGTGGTCAACTGGTCGCCTGTTTCGCGGTCGATCAGGATGAAAATGGCGAGAAGCCACATGCATAAAGAAAAAAACCGGCGTTAAGCCGGTTTTTTTTATGTCTGCGCAATTATTTCCGCAAGCGAATCTGGTCGACTGCGTGCTTCTCGCTCTTGGTGAGGATCAGACTTGCGCGTTCACGCGTCGGCAGGATGTTCTCTTTCAGGTTCACGTAGTTGATCTCATTCCACAGCCCCGTCGCCACCTTAATGGCCTCTTCTTTTGACAGCTGCGCATAGTTATGGAAGTAAGAGTCAGGATCGGTGAACGCGCCTTCCCGGAACTTCAGGAAGCGGTTGATGTACCAGCTCTGGAGAAGATCTTCCGGCGCATCAACATATATAGAGAAATCGACGAAGTCTGAAACGAACACATGATGTGGGTCATGAGGATAATCCATCCCGCTCTGCAGGACGTTTAGCCCTTCCAGGATCAGGATATCCGGCTGGACCACCGTTTTATCCCCATCCGGAATACGATCGTAGATCAGGTGTGAATAGACCGGTGCCGTGACGTGAGGCACCCCGGATTTCAGGTCAGAGACAAATTTCACCAGACGGTGCATATCATAAGAGAGCGGGAAGCCTTTCTTCTTCATTAGCCCGCGTTCTTTTAATACTTCGTTCGGGTGCAGGAAGCCGTCGGTGGTAATTAACTCAACGCTGCGGTGTTCAGGCCAGCGGCTCAACAGCGCCTGCAATACGCGCGCGGTGGTGCTTTTACCCACGGCCACGCTGCCCGCAATGCTGATGATATAAGGAATGCGCTGACCGTTCGTTCCGAGGAACTGCTCCAGTACCGCCTGACGGCGCAGGTTGGAGCTGATATAGAAGTTAAGCAAGCGAGAAAGGGGGAGATAAATTTCTGCCACCTCTTCCAGGGACAGATCTTCGTTTATCCCTTTTAACCGTGCGATTTCACCTTCCGTCAGCGTCATAGGGACGGAATCACGCAGGGCAGCCCACTGGCTGCGGTTAAAGTGAAGATAAGGCGTCATTAACGTTTGCTCTTTTTTGCTCATAAGCATGCTTCAGTGAGCCAGCTCAATACTGCCGGATCGTGGCTCATCACACAGTTAATTTTGGACAATGGGCAGGAGGTTAACACCAGATGGCAGGAATAATAAGAAAAAAGATGGAAAGCGCTACGTTACGCGGAAGCCGTCACGCTACGGTGTATCCCGTGCAAACGACCCTCACATGTTGATTATTTGACCGCGAATGACTACTTTTACAGCGCTTAGTATGCTGTTCGCATAAAATGTGAGCGAAAGAACGTTTTATGCAAATTTTTAGTTGCATGACCGCGCAGGTATCCATAGAATGCGCGCTACTTGATGCCGACTTAGCTCAGTAGGTAGAGCAACTGACTTGTAATCAGTAGGTCACCAGTTCGATTCCGGTAGTCGGCACCATCAAGTCCGGTGGGGTTCCCGAGCGGCCAAAGGGAGCAGACTGTAAATCTGCCGTCACAGACTTCGAAGGTTCGAATCCTTCCCCCACCACCACTTTCTGGCAGCGTAAATGCCGCCGGAGCTGGTTGGAAAAATTAGCCAGCTCAAACTGAAAAAGAGAGAAATCTCTTTTTTTGTTACAGAAAGAACTGGGTAGCCGAGTTTCAGGATGCGGGCATCGTATAATGGCTATTACCTCAGCCTTCCAAGCTGATGATGCGGGTTCGATTCCCGCTGCCCGCTCCAATACGTGCTGATATGGCTCAGTTGGTAGAGCGCACCCTTGGTAAGGGTGAGGTCCCCAGTTCGACTCTGGGTATCAGCACCACTTCACTTCTCCTTCCCGTTTCTCTCTGTTTCAATTTTACTGTATTCAACAATTCAGGCATTTCGCCTGGTTGATGTGGTGATATCACCGATTTATCCGTGTCTTAGAGGGACAATCGATGTCTAAAGAAAAGTTTGAACGTACAAAACCGCACGTTAACGTCGGTACTATCGGCCACGTTGACCATGGTAAAACAACGCTGACCGCTGCAATCACTACCGTTCTGGCTAAAACCTACGGTGGTTCTGCTCGTGCATTCGACCAGATCGATAACGCACCAGAAGAAAAAGCTCGTGGTATCACCATCAACACTTCTCACGTTGAATACGACACCCCGACTCGCCACTACGCACACGTAGACTGCCCAGGCCACGCCGACTATGTTAAAAACATGATCACCGGTGCTGCGCAGATGGACGGCGCGATCCTGGTTGTTGCTGCGACTGACGGCCCAATGCATCAGACTCGTGAGCACATCCTGCTGGGTCGTCAGGTAGGCGTTCCTTACATCATCGTGTTCCTGAACAAGTGTGACATGGTTGATGACGAAGAGCTGCTGGAACTGGTAGAGATGGAAGTTCGTGAACTGCTGTCTCAGTACGATTTCCCAGGCGACGACACCCCAATCGTTCGTGGTTCCGCGCTGAAAGCGCTGGAAGGCGACGCTGAGTGGGAAGCGAAAATCATCGAACTGGCTGGCTACCTGGATTCTTACATCCCAGAACCAGAGCGTGCGATTGACAAGCCATTCCTGCTGCCAATCGAAGACGTATTCTCCATCTCCGGTCGTGGTACCGTTGTTACCGGTCGTGTAGAGCGCGGTATCATTAAAGTTGGTGAAGAAGTTGAAATCGTTGGTATCAAAGAGACTGCGAAGTCTACCTGTAC
>NZ_JBMKIF010000007.1:229498-230020 GCF_049238025.1 Enterobacter cloacae complex sp. IR5458 | reverse complement strand
GAATGTTATCACGGGAGACACACGGCGGGTGCTAACGTCCGTCGTGAAGAGGGAAACAACCCAGACCGCCAGCTAAGGTCCCAAAGTCATGGTTAAGTGGGAAACGATGTGGGAAGGCACAGACAGCCAGGATGTTGGCTTAGAAGCAGCCATCATTTAAAGAAAGCGTAATAGCTCACTGGTCGAGTCGGCCTGCGCGGAAGATGTAACGGGGCTAAACCATGCACCGAAGCTGCGGCAGCGACACTATGTGTTGTTGGGTAGGGGAGCGTTCTGTAAGCCGTTGAAGGTGGCCTGTGAGGGTTGCTGGAGGTATCAGAAGTGCGAATGCTGACATAAGTAACGATAAAGCGGGTGAAAAGCCCGCTCGCCGGAAGACCAAGGGTTCCTGTCCAACGTTAATCGGGGCAGGGTGAGTCGACCCCTAAGGCGAGGCCGAAAGGCGTAGTCGATGGGAAACAGGTTAATATTCCTGTACTTGGTGTTACTGCGAAGGGGGGACGGAGAAGGCTATGTTAGCCG